>CAZZVY010000332.1:0-3696 GCA_964657585.1 uncultured Mucilaginibacter sp.
ATAAAGGCATTTTAGGCAAAAAAGCGTTACTTTTTTGACAGCGCTTTTTCAAGTTCGGGCAAATTACCGGAGTAGTACATTGCTAATAACAGGCCAATACTTGCAATGATGGAAATAGCCAGCGCACTCCATATCGGTTTGGGATAATAATCGTTATCGGGGAAATATTTAGGAAAAAAATAACTGCTTAACAGCATGGCGCCCACAAAATTAAAGGTTATGGCAACAAAACTGCCCGGGCTGCTTATACTGTTAACCGCTAATGACGATGCCAGGCCGTAAATAATGGAAAATGCCAGCACCTGCCAGGCTTCTTTCCTATAACCTACCTTCCACAAATTGATGAACAATAAGGCGCCGCCGAATATGGTACTGAAAAATATAGAAAAGCCAACAATGGCCTGTCGCGAATAAATTTCTACTGGCTGCTCCTGGCTTTCAGGTTCATCCGAATATGGTGTTTCCATGCCGCAAATATAGGGCAAAAGGCTAAATTTGTGTTTTATATTAACACCATGCCCGAAAAAGAAAAGCTGCGTATAGATAAATACTTATGGGCCATACGGCAGTTTAAAACCCGTACCCTTGCTTCAGATGCCTGCAAAGCCGGCCGGGTAAAGCTTGATAATAATAACGTCAAACCATCGCACGAGGTAAAGATAGGCGAGGTGTACCAGTTAGCTAAAGGCCCTGAGCGCAAAGTGTTAAAGGTAACCGGCTTGCTGGAAAGCCGCACCGATGCTAAAACAGCGGTAATGTTTTATGATGATATAACGCCCGTTGAGCAGACCCAAGCGTTTAAAAGCATGTTCCATGCGCCCGTATTAAAGCGCGACCGCGGTACCGGCCGGCCAACCAAGCGCGACAGGCGGGAGATTGATGGGTTAATGACCCCTCTTGATTCTTCTGAAAAACAGGAATAAATGTGCAGATATGGAATAACTGTGGATTGTGTATTAATGTGCAAATGGGTAGCTGTAGTAAGCTAAGCTATATCATATTTTCATCTGCATTTATGAATATCCGAAATTAATAATCTATCTTTTTCTCACTCGTTTCCCAAAGCTTAAAGCTATGCAGGGCTTCCTCATGCATTAATTGGATATGAGGTAACTTGCGTTCGTCCATAGGCAGGTCAATCTCGTCATAAATAAACTGATCATCAAAACCTATAGCTGCGGCATCAACTTTGGTATTGGCATAATAAATTTCACTGATACGGGCCCAATAAATGGCACCCAGGCACATAGGGCAGGGCTCGCAACTGGTGTATATCACGCACCCTTCCAGGTTAAATGTCCCCAATTCAGCGCAGGCCAGGCGTATGGCCGATATTTCAGCGTGGGCAGTAGGGTCATTTTGAGGCACCACTTTATTTGCACTGCGGGCCACTACCATGCCGTCTTTCACTATCACCGCGCCAAACGGGCCGCCTTGTCCCTGCAGTACATTATTTTCGGCCAGGTCAATGGCCATTTGCATAAACTTATTGTGGGTTATCATATTTTTTAATGAGAGCCAGGAAACATGTGTTAAAGCCAGGGGGCTTGAATTATTGATACCGCTTTATTCGTTCTGTTACAGGCAGTGTATTTAAATAAAAAAGAGCCAAAAAAACAAAATTTGCATATGCAACAATCCTGATTCTTGACCCTTATCTACTGGTTCTATCTTAAAGCCTATTTCTTTTCTTTTGAGTAAGCGTCGTTCAACCGTTTCACCACATCAGCCGTAACATCAAGGCTGGCATCGCCATATAATAAGGTAGCGCTGCCATGCTGATAGGTCAGGATCATTTTATAGCCTTTTTCTTTAGCGTAAGCTTTCATAAAATCACTGATCTTGTCATAAAGCTTTGTCTGTTCAGATAATTGTACCTGCTGCATTTCGGCGCTGGCATTTTGCTGGTATTGCTGAAACGACTGCTGTTCCTTTTGCAAGCGTTCGCCGGTAGCTTTTTGCTGATCAGGGGTCATGGTGGCGGCAGACTGTTGGGCCTGGGTGTATTCGCGCTGAAATGCCTGTTGTTTTGCAGCTACATCATTCTGCGCGGCAGTGCCTTTGTCGGTCAGGCGCTTGGTCATATCCTTTACATACTCGTATTTACTCAATAGGGTGTCTTGGTTAACAAAAACCGTAGTGGCTTTGGCATCAACGGGTACTGCTGCGGCAGTTTTTGTTTCAGAATTGTTTTTGCAGGCAAAAACACAGCCTGCCATTGCGAGGCCTAAGGTAATTTTTGTTAAAACGGAGGCGCTGTTTTTCATTATCTGGTCTTAAAAAATTTTGACAAAGATAAACTTTCAATCCAAGTATCCTAATGTTTTGAACATGTGCTGTTAAGCGGGTCTATTTATCCACAAAGGGCTTTAAAGCGGGGTAAAAACTGTATCTTTGAACTTGTACTTTTTTATTAATTATGAGTGAAGAAACTGAAGACAGATCTAATTATTCGGCTGATAATATACAGGTTTTAGAAGGCCTGGAGGCAGTACGCAAACGGCCGTCAATGTATATTGGCGATACCGGCGTTAAAGGCCTGCACCACCTGGTATATGAGGTGGTTGATAACTCGATAGATGAGGCCCTGGCCGGTTACTGCGATACCATAAACGTAACCATACATAAAGGCAATTCCATCACAGTTGAAGATAACGGCCGGGGTATACCTACTGGTATCAATACCAAGGAGCAGAAATCGGCGCTGGAGATTGTAATGACGGTGCTGCATGCCGGCGGTAAGTTTGATAAAGACACGTACAAGGTATCGGGCGGGTTGCATGGTGTAGGTGTATCATGCGTTAACGCATTATCTGTTCATGTAAAAACAGTAGTATACCGTGAGGGCAAAATCTTTACGCAGGAATATGAGCGCGGGAAGCCGCTGTTCCCGGTAAAAACCATCGGTGTATCCGATAAAACAGGCACTACACAAACCTTTCAGCCTGATGCGGAGATATTTACTACTACAACCGAATACAAATTTGATACGCTGGCTACCCGCCTGCGCGAGCTGGCTTTTCTCAATAAAGGTATTCGGCTTACCCTGACTGATGAACGTGAAACTAACGACGATGGCAGCTTTGTATTTGAAGAATATTTTTCGGAAGGCGGTTTGAAGGAATTTGTAAGGTATCTTGACGGTACACGTGTAGCCATTATCCCCGAGCCCATTTATCTGGAAGGAGTTAAACAAGGTATCCCTGTAGAACTGGCCTTGCAGTATAACGATACTTATACCGAAAATGTGCACTCATACGTAAACAACATCAATACCATAGAGGGCGGCACGCACGTGGCAGGTTTCCGTATGGGGTTAACGCGTACCCTGAAATCATACGCGGATAAGGAAGGTTTGCTGAAGAACGTAAAGGTAGAGATCACCGGTGACGACTTCCGCGAAGGCTTAACCGCAGTTATATCCGTAAAGGTGCAGGAGCCCCAGTTTGAAGGTCAAACCAAAACCAAGCTGGGCAACAGCGAAGTGAGCGGCGCCGTTAATGTGGCCGTTGGTGAAATTTTAGGCAACTACCTGGAAGAAAACCCGAGGGAAGCCAAAATGATAGTCCAGAAAGTGATCCTGGCGGCTACTGCCCGCGCGGCTGCCCGTAAGGCCCGAGAAATGGTACAGCGTAAAAGCGTAATGAGCGGATCGGGCCTGCCCGGCAAACTGGCCGATTGTGCTAATAACGACCC
>CAZZVY010000333.1:0-3643 GCA_964657585.1 uncultured Mucilaginibacter sp.
ATAGGTGCCGTATAACTGGTTATAGGGTTTAATGGTGGTTGGCAAGCCCGCTATCATTTGTAAACCAGTCTCCGGCTGGCCGGCCAGCTTATAAGCTGCGGCCAGGCGCCAGCGCGCCTCAACGCTTAGGTACTTAAATTCCTTCAGGCGGTTCATGGCGCCCATCTCCGGTACGCGGGCAAGGGCTAACAGGTAAAGGCGGTAGGCCTGTACCAGGTCGGCACCATAAAAGCTGCGGGTGTCCGGCGCCCAGTTCAACGCTTTTTGTTTCAGGTAGCGTTTCCAGTTTTCTATAAACCCAACCGGCATATTATAGCCTTTGCTTTGTGCAGCTAACATAAAATGCCCGGCATAGTTGGTGCCCCATTCGTCGGGTTCGCTGTCGCCCGGCCAGTAGCTGAGACCGCCGCTGCGCACCTGGAACCCGTTTAACTTGCTGATAGCTGTTTTAATGTTGCGTTCCGACTCGGCTTTTTCCCGTGGCAACAAGTCTGTTAACTGGTTCAGATACAGTTGCGGGAATGCCGACGAGGTGGTTTGCTCTACACAACCATGCGGATAGTCTATCAGGTAACCCAACCGTTTGGCAAGGTTAAGGGCCGGGATAGATGATACCTCCAGCGTAGCTTTATTGCTGCCCGGCATACCGGCGGCGGTATAATTATTGTTCCAGCTTTCGCCGGGTTTCAATTCTTTGACGACGGTTTTTGTGACAGGCGGATTAGGGTTGCGGATATTCATCTCCACATCGTAAGCCGCGGTCTGGCTGCCGCTTCGGGCTATGATCTTTACTTTGCCAACGCCTGTAAAATTTTTAACGTCCAGGTCAAACGTAACCAGCTGGTCGCCCGTGGAAGTAAACGTCAGCGTTTTTTTGTTCGCGCCGCCTAAATTGCTGAATGCGTTCGACTGCACTTCCACATCAACCGTTTTAATGTTATTTTCCATTGCGAAGACGGTGACCGGCAATTGCACCTTTTCGCCAGGGCCAAGTACACGGGGCAGGGTAGCCAAAATCATCAGCGGCTTTTTAACGGACACCTCTTTTTCTGCCGTACCATAACTGCCATTATGCCCGGCAACTACCATAGCTTTTACCGAGCCAATATATTGCGGCAGCATAAAACGGTGGTTCTGCTTTTCGCCTTTATTTAAATGGTAAGGCCCCATAAATTTCACCACTGGTTTGAAGCGGTTAACCGATACGTTCTTGCTGCCGTTCAACGCTTCATCGCCGCCTATGCCTAATATGCGTTCCAGTTCGCCGCCATAGGCGCCTATCACATAATCAAACAAATCCCAGGTTTTTACCCCCAAAGCCTCCCGGGCATAAAAGGCGCTGTGCGGGTCGGGGGTTTTAAAGTTGGTCAGGTCCAGCAAGCCTTCATCAACCAGGGCTATCGTATAAGTCATTTCCTTGCCAGATGCCTCTGATACTGTAATTGAGGATGGCGCTTCCGGCGCAATCTTATCCGGCATGTTAATCACCGGTTTTAACACCGTCGCCGGGTCATCCACCTTTAAGGATATTACACCATACATTCGTATGGGCAGGTCATTAACAGTTTGTGAATGGTGCTGCAACAGCGTAACGTTCACAAAAACGTTGGGCGCCATACTACTCTCCACGTTAAATTTATATTGGGTTTGGCCCTGGCGGGTATCTATCCAAACAGATCTAATGATCTTGCTGCCGTTCTCAAAACTTATCAGCGCGCGGCCATCGCTGCCGGTTGGTATGGTCAGGGTTGCTTCCTCACCAACTTTGTAAGCTTTTTTGTCTGAGGTGAAAGATAGCATTACCGCATCAGTAGAGTTGCCTTGCTGCTGCCGTTCGGCCCAGTCTACATAAACAATTGTACCGGTGGAGTGCCCGGTTTGCGGGTCCTTTACTTTTATCAGGTACCTGCCCCAATTATCCTGCGGTATTCGCAATATCCATTTACCCCGGCCATTCACTACCGGCACAGTTTCGGTCTTTATCAGTTTATTGTACTGGTTCTGGGTAAAGTTACTTTGCTCATCGCCGCTTTGGTCCCACCACCAGCGCCATTGCATTTTATACAATTCCACCTCCACATTGCGCGTGCCGGCTAAAGGCTGCCCGTTCACATCTACATCGGCAATATCAATGGTATGGTTTTGGTCAACACCTAAAGTACCGCTAAAGGGAGCGCCCTCAGGTGTTTTAATGCCTACATAACCGGGATAAACATTATAGGGCAGGGCCACCTGCTGTATGCTGAAATTACCGCCCGGTTCAAACACTTTTACCAAAAAATTTGCCCGTAATTGGCCCGGCGCTTGTTTATCCACATTAATATCGGCATTAATGGCAGTTGTGCCCTGGCTGTTTAAACGGCCGTTGAATACGGTTTGGGTCTGGGTTTTAAATATCAGGGTCGGGTCATCAAACACATAGCCGGCGTAACCCTTAAATTGAGTGGCCTGCTGCGACAGAAAAGCATCAACCTTGGCTTTTAGATTTTGGGCCGCACCGCCAAAAAGCCATTGCGCTTTTAAAGTGCCATTCCGGCTGCTGCCTTTAGTTACAGCCGTTTGCCCGTTGAAGGATAGATCAAGCTTGAGGCGGTTGGGCATTATAGTTTCTACCTTAATGGCTTTTTCAAAACTTGCCCCACCAACCTTTACCTTAGCCAGCCAGGTGCCGGTGGGCGCACTTAAACCTGTAGCGGTATGGAAACTGTAAAAGCCATCAACCGAAGCGCTTTTTATCATACGGCGGTACAACTGGCCAGCCGGGTTATAAAACTCAAATGATACCGGGTGATCTGGCGGCAGGGTGTGCAGCTTATCTTCCAGCATAAAGGTTACAAAAACAGAATCGCCGGGGCGCCATACGCCGCGCTCGCCGTAGATAAACCCTTTCAAGCCATTTTGCACCTGCTCGCCGCCTACATCAAATTTCGATAACAACAGCGAGCTGCCGTCATCAAGTTTTAAATATCCCCGTTCGTCGCCTTTTCTGGCTACCAGCAAATAAGGTTTATGTTTAAGAGTGATGCTGGCAAAGCCGTTAGCGTTTGACGATGTTTTTAAAAGCACCTGTTTCTGATAATCCAGCAGTTCCAGGTCAACCCCGCTCATAGGCGAGGCGTCCAGAATATTGGTTACCGCTATCAGCATGTTATTATCATTACCTCTTTTGGCTATCAACCCTATGTTTGACGCCAGGATGTTACGGGTTGCCCATTTCTCTTTAGTGTAATAAGAATCGCTGCAGGGGTCGACGCGCTCTTTCCAGTTGTAGCCCGATGGATAATAGGCATTATACCGCTGCCAGAAATTATCATCCTCATCTATCTGGTTACCGTTGTATTCGCCTTCTTCTTCACTATCGCTCTCACCGTTGTGCTCTTTTTTATCCGTCTTCGCTGCACCTGCCTTGCAGTTATATAGCGCATAACTTTTGCGGAAACCTATCAATACCCTGTAAATTGCCCCCGGCTCGGCATGCAGCAGCCGGTCAATATCAAGCATAAAGCGGTTGGTTTTATTAAGGTTGAGCGTTTTGTTATTATCCAGCTTTACGGTGGTTTGCACCACAGGTTTGCCTACCTGCCTCAATTCGTTCTCGCCGTTAAAATCGTTATTTTGCAAAAACTGGGGTACGTTGCTTTCA
>CAZZVY010000334.1:0-3643 GCA_964657585.1 uncultured Mucilaginibacter sp.
TGCCAAAAATGAAAACCAATTCCAGTGCAAAAAAGCGTTTTAAGCTTACTGGAACAGGTAAAATTGCAAGGAAAAACGCCTACAAAAGCCACATCTTAACCAAGATGTCAACCAAACGTAAGCGTAACTTAGGTCACACCAGCTTAGTATCTGATGCCGACATGGGTAACGTAAAACGTATGCTTTGTATTGGTAAGTAATTAATTAATTTTTTAACCAGGTATTAGAGTCTGCAAGTTTCCGATAGCCGGGACACTCACTACCAAAAAACAACAACATGACACGTTCAGTAAACGCAGTAGCGTCCAGAAGAAGACGTAAAAAGATCATGAACCTCGCCAAGGGGTATTATGGCTCGCGCAGTAAGGTTTATACTGTCGCAAAAAACACCGTAGAAAAAGGTTTACAGTATGCTTACCGCGACCGTAAAACCAAGAAAAGAGAATTTCGCGCTTTGTGGATACAGCGTATCAACGCTGGCGCACGCCAGCATGGTATCTCTTACTCACAATTAATAGGTAAGCTTAACGCCAAATCAATCGGCCTTAACCGCAAAGTATTAGCCGATCTGGCCATGAACAACCCTGATGCTTTTAAAGCAGTTGTGGAAGCTGTGAAATAAGCTGAAGCTGTATAAAATTAAAAGCGCCCGGCTTATTTGAGCCGGGCGCTTTTGTTTGTTATAGTTGCCTTATAAATTCTTTTTATTTCTTTGTCACTTATCATAACCAGCCGATATTATCATCGATCCATAATAAGCAAACTGTTCCCTCAGAAACTGCAGCGACTACATGGATATTACCTTACACAACCACTTTACCCTTTACCTTACTTTGTATAGCAAGTCTGACTTTATATATTTGATCTAAGGGTTTCATTTAATTAACAAGGTCTTGTTTAAGTGAGAGATATTTTTTGACAAGGACTTTAACAGAAATCTTACATCACCTGCCATCCCTATCTTATAACTCATTAATCGGATCATAAAGCGATTATAGTTTTGGTTTGGCTTAATACTTTATATTCTATTAATTCTTTAATCCTGAAAATTCTGGTTCAGACATCCTAATTCACCTCCTCCGGTCTCCTCCTTCCGGCAGCATCAGGCGGTGGAGCGGCAGTTTTATTGGTCATCTCTATTTCTCTGTCCATTTCCAGCATATCTACCGGTTGCGAGAAATCGCCTAACAGCCATTTACAAAAATAATCTCCCTTTTGCCAGAAGAAGTATTCGGTCATATCTGCATAGGCGTGGCGCTGGCCCGGCAGCAGCACCAGGTCAAAACGTTTATTGGCTTTGATCAGCGCATTTACCACCCTGATAGTGTTGGATGGGCTTACGTTATTATCAATATCACCTGTCGATAGCAGCAGGTGCCCTTTCAGGTTTTTTGCCAGGTCCTGGTTCTTATCAATAGAATACTGGAACGTGGTATCACCTTTAGGAGTAATCACTTCCTTTACGCCGTCGTGCTTTTCACTCCACCAACGGTTATAAATGCTATTATCATGGTTGCCTGATTCAGATACTGCTGTTTTATAAAAATCAGGGTAAACCAGCAAGGCCGCGGTGGACATGAAACCCCCGCCGGAATGCCCGGTAATCCCTACCCGGTTAATATCAATGAAAGGGTGTTTATCAGCCAGTTGCTCAACGGCTGATTTTTTATCGGCCAGTCCATAATCGCGCAGGTTGCCGTAGCCAAAGTTATGGTACCATTTAGACCGTTCGGGATTGCCGCCGCGGTTGCCTACCGTTATTACAATAAACCCGAATTGCGCCAGCCTGTCGGTATAATCCATGCTGCGGCTAAATGCAGCGTTAACGGCTTCGGTTTGCGGGCCCGGGTATACATATTCAATTACCGGGTATTTTTTAGACGGATCAAAATCATAAGGTTTATACATTACGCCGTACAGATCGGTAATACCGTCGTCAGCCTTTATCTTAAAAGGTTCGGGAAATTTATAGCCGGCTGCCATTAAATGGGTAAGATCGGCTGTTTCCAGTTCCATGATACGGTTGCCCGAACCATCATACAATACTGAACGCGGCGCAGTGTTAACCCTGGAATAGGTGCCAACAAAATACTTGCCGTCGTCACTCATGCTTTGGGAATGTGAAAAGTCGCCCGGGTCAAGCAGGCGCAGGCCGGTGCCGTCAAAGCGGATGCTATACAGATGGGTGTAGTACGGGTTTTCATTGCTCTCACGTCCCTCCGCCTGGAAATACAGGGTACGGCTTTTTTCATCCACGTTAACAACATCGTCGCAATGGAATGAACCGGTAGTGATCTGGTTTTTGAGGTTGCCATCCCCGTCAAATAAATAAAAATGCGCCCAGCCATCGCGTTCCGACCAGTGGATCAGCTCCTTGCCGCCGTTAACCAGCCATGGGCGGTTGATCTCTACATAAGTATTCAGGCGCTCCTCTATCAGCATTTTCACGTCGCCTGTTTTAATGTCCACGCTGCACACATCTATCTTTTTCAGATCGCGGCTGGTGCGGTAAAAGTAAAACTTTCCGTTATCCCCCAGCCAAAGGGAAGGGCGGAATTCATCGTCGCGTGTTTTTTGCAGCAACGGGGCCGACCACATGCTCAGTTCCTGATCTTTAAATAAGCCAGTATGTAATACCTTTGATGTTTTGGCATCAAAATCAAACAGCAGCATTATTTTCTCAGGCTGTTCTTTTTCGCCGGGCATTTCGTACTTATAGGTCTCCAATGTAGGGCGGGGCGAGGCAATACTATTAATCACCCATAAATCCTTTACTTTACGCTGGTCGGTCCGTATCATGGCGAAATGTTTGGAATCGGGTGACCATAGTACCTGGGCAGGTTTACGTTTTTTGGCGTTCATCTCGCGCTCCACATTGGTCTCGTTACCTGCGCCGCCGCCATACGAATAATTCTCTACGCCATCTTTGGTTAACTGATGTTCAACAATGGTACTGTCGTCCTCGTTTTTCAAGGCTTTTTTGTAATTTGCCTTATCCATCCAATAGAGGTTAAACCTGCGGGAGAATATAATGGCCGAGCTATCCGGCGCGATAGACGCCCACATAGGCCTGGGTTTTACTTTTTCATAATTCTTTAGTTCTTCCAGCTTTTGGGTTTGCAGGTTATAAAGAAAATAAAAGGTCTTTTTTTCCAATGAATCCGGCGCTTTTTTATCCTTGCGGTCTTTTTTTACCTGGTCAACTGTGCTTTTCAGTTCAAACTGGATACTTTTTTCGTCCTTGCTAAATTTCAGGTTCTCAATAGGAAAGTGCTGCGCATCAAATGGGTCTTTCACAATAAGCGTAGCCGCTGCGGCAAGTTTGGCCGGATCGAACAAGGGCCGTTTAGTTTTAAAGGCAGGGTCAACAATCACCCACTTGGTACCTTCGGCGGTTTCATAACTGTACCAGAAACGGTCTGACAGTTTTAGCCAGTGCGGGTCTACCGAGGTCGAGAATACCATTTTGGCAATCTTTTTTGGCGAAAAGCGAGCTGCCAGCAAATAATTCCCTTTAGGTGACGCCGGTGCGGCAGTAATGGAAGTAGTTACAGTTTGCGCGTTTGCTTTAAGCACAAATAACAGCGCAGGCAATAAAAAGTAAAATTTTCTCATTTGGATAATTTAAAAGCTGAATATAAGA
>CAZZVY010000335.1:0-3568 GCA_964657585.1 uncultured Mucilaginibacter sp.
TCTGCCGATGATAGCAATCTCGAAAATGTGCAGGTGATTTACCAGGCTAAGCCGGCTTATAATGGGCACCTGCAATTTGGTTCGCGCATTGTGTTTGATAAGCAGGGAAACCTGTTTGTAAGCACCGGCGAGCACAGCGCCAACGTGGTACGTGTAAAGGCACAGGATCTGGACGCGGCCATTGGTAAAGTACTGCATATCACCAGAGACGGTAAACCTGTACCTGGCGGCCCGTTTGCCGGAAAAAGCGGCGCATTGCCTGAAGTTTATGCCTATGGCTTAAGAAATCCCGAAGGGATGGCGATCAACCCCGTCACCGGGGAGTTATGGGAAGACGAATTTGGGCCGCGCGGGGGCGACGAGATCAACATCATCCGTCCTGGCGAAAATTATGGCTGGCCCATAGTTACTTACGGTATTGAATACAGCGGACAAAAAGTTGGGGATGGTATACAGCAAAAGGAAGACGTAACCCAGCCAATTTATTATTGGGATCCTGTTATTTCGCCATGCGGAATGATGTTCTATACCGGCAGCCAATTCCCTGAATGGAAGAATAATTTGTTTATATGCGCACTCAGTGGAATGCACATAGCCCGTTTGGTGATAGAAAACAATAAAGTAGTGGCCGAAGAAAGGCTGCTCAGTGATAAGCATGAACGCTGGCGCTCATTAGTAACAGGTAAGGATGGTGCTTTATATGGTGTTACAGATAACGGTAACCTATATCGGATAGGGAAATAGCCTCAATTTGCATAACTTGCCTTTTCCTGGCATTTAAACAAGTACTTAGTAATAGCATTTTGTGTATAAGTAAGTATATTGTTCAAACAAAACCTGACTACATTTTGAATCTACACTAATGCAGGGCCTTATTATAAAATCAACCGGTAGCTGGTATCAGGTTCAAACCGCCGACGGCAGCCGTTACGAAGCCCGTATTAAGGGAAAGTTCCGGATCAAAGGGTTAAGCACTACCAACCCGCTTGCCGTAGGCGACGAGGTTGATTTTGAATTTGAGCCGGGTATGGATAATGTGGTGATCCACCATTTGCACCCGCGCCGCAACTATATCATCCGTAAATCCATCAACCTTTCTAAACAGGCGCAGATTATTGCGGCCAACCTTGACCAGGCTTTTTTAGTGGTGACGCTGGCTTCGCCCCGCACCTCATTGGGTTTTATAGACCGTTTTTTAGTGACCGCCGAAGCTTATGATATACCGGCCTGTCTTGTTTTTAACAAGCTTGATCTGTTTAGCGATGAAGGTTTGGAAATATTAGCCGAATATCAGTCCATATACGAAAAGATAGGCTACCCCTGTTATTCCGTCTCTGCGTTAAAAGGAACTAATATCAGTAAAATACGGCAGCTTATCGCTGATAAAACCACGTTGTTTTCAGGGCATTCCGGCGTAGGCAAATCAAGCCTGATCAATGCTTTATTGCCTGAACTTACCATCCGCACCGGCGAGGTATCTGACTGGAGCGACAAGGGAATGCACACCACCACCTTTGCCGAAATGCACCAGTTACCTGATGGGGGTTTTATTGTAGACACGCCCGGCATACGTGAACTGGGCATAATAGATATTGAACAGGATGAGTTAAGTTGTTTTTTTCCTGAAATGCGTGAACGCCTGAACCAATGCCGATTTAATAACTGCCGTCATATCAATGAGCCGGGCTGTGCCATCGTTACCGCGGTTGAAGCCGGTGAAATTGAACTATCGCGCTATGAAAGCTATTTAAGCATATACCATGGCAATGATACGCGCGCGCAGCATAAATAATAAAAGGTTAAAAACCGATGATGAATTACAACACACAAAAACTTATTAATATTTTTAAATAGTATTGTGAAATTAGTCCAATAATCATACTTTTGCACACTCCAAACCGGAAAAATGATCCTGAGTAGCTCAGCCGGTTAGAGCATCTGACTGTTAATCAGAGGGTCGCTGGTTCGAGCCCAGCCTCAGGAGCCTCAAAATCAATGATTTAACCCCACTCTGGCGAGTGGGGTTTTTTGTTTGCACAGATTTGCACATAAATGAAAAAATTTATACATGCAGTACCTTAAATATTAGTGACTTTAACAGCGTCTACCCGGCAAGCCTGCTGATACTTACCTGCCGGAACTCCATCAGGTAAGCAACCATGTCCTTGCGCTGGCAGGGCTTTAGAACTTTTTGAAAGCACGTCTTTTAATAAGCTGTGATCTAAGGCCAGTTTTGTATAAATATGCTTGAGTTTGCGGTACTCATCCTTAAGCTCTTTCAGCCTTTTCATCTCCTGGCTATCAATGCTGGCAAAATTTTTACGCCAGTTATACAAGGTTGATTTGTGGATGCCGAGTTCACGGCATACATCGTTACGTTTGCGGCCGCCTTCATATTCTTTGATGGCCTTTACAATCTGTGCTTCGGTAATAATAGAGTTCTTCATCTTTTGACTGTTTAAAGTTAAGACTTTTCGTCCTTTTACACAGTCCAATTTTAGGTAGGGTTACAACTGTTGAAGTCAGATTTTACAAATTCGCTCGATTTTTATCTGAAGTACTAATTGATTTTATGTACGCATTCGATTTTTTATTACCAAAACTATAAGATAGCGGAAAACTGAACATGCGGCGGTCATTGTAATTATAGAGTTGCTGCCTCAAATTTGAATAATATCTAGTGGCTCGAGCTTATTTGTTTTTAAAATATCCGTAGCTAGAAAATTCACCTGTATCTTTCTAGTTGAACAACTTAGTTCGTAAACCGAGATCCAAATCTGAACGCCAATTGTAATGACAAAAATCATCAATCATAGGAAATCCTTGAAGATAGTTAAATAAAAATTAAAAGTGTTTTTGATTTACCGATCGGAAGCTGACGAGCGCTATCAGGTTTTGAAAAAAGATTGGAAGGAACGCGTGGGTTAAATAAACGCTGATTTCAGCTTGGACTATGCCGCTGAGTAAGAGCCGTTCACTTTAAGCTATTTATAGCTATTTTTGTTTTATATAAATTGTTGATCGAATGAAGAAATTACTTTTGCTGATGATCTGCTGCCGGGTAATCAGTTCTTATGGCCAGGCTACCGATACCAGCAGCCGGTTAGCGGGTACATATTTCAATGAGGCAAAGACTGCTGCAACCAATCAAAAACTATGGGCAATCGACTTCTATGGCCCGATCATGTTTGTAGATCAGCAATCCAGAATTACCTACGCCAATATGCCCGATAGCGCGGGCATACTAAATAAAGCTGGCGATATCTATAAAGGCCTTTTACCAAAAAACGTAATGGTCGCCAACACAGCCCTTCACTGGGGCGGGCGGTTGTGGTCTGTAATTTTATGGCCCTTACCGCAAAACCACGATGACCGGCTTAACCTGGTCATGCACGAATCTTTTCATCGTATGCAGGTTCGGCTCGGGCTGCCCATGCACAACCCAACGGCGGCGCATCTTAGCACGATGTACGGCCGAATCTATTTTTTGCTCGAATTACAGGCCTTACGGGCCGCTTTAAGTGAACCAGTAAATCAGCGCCGGGCTGATCTCACCAGCGCTTTGCTG
>CAZZVY010000336.1:0-3566 GCA_964657585.1 uncultured Mucilaginibacter sp.
TTACTTACAATATTGGGCTAAGAAAGTATCGGCACGGTTGCTGCCAATATTCCGAATAAATTTCCAGTCGGTGCAGGCGCTATCATTGTCGCCCTGTTTTAACTTATCATCTGCCTGCTGCAAAACATCGCTTATAAAATCGTCATCAAAACCCAACTGTTGTTTCAACTGGTTTATTTCGTTTTCCTTTGTAACGTCCGCTTTTCCGGCATATTTATTTTGGTAGTAATTGGTAACCGCATCTTCCAGCGCCTGCCGGGCTTTATATGCAGTAATAGCCTGCTCCATGCTCATTTTGGTAGCTTCGGCGCAGTGCGAATTTTCTGGCACAAAGCGTATAGGCAATTCAAACCTGGCGGCTTCGGCGCCCTGGGGCAGCACCCACTTTCCGGTGGTCATTTTAACAACGCGCACCGCCTCGTCATCAAGGTCAATCCCCGGCCCGTTATGTGCCTGTACCTGGTCCACAACGCCATTTTTATTTACGCGGAAGGCTACCTGTATGGTTGCGGCTATGCAATTTTTACGGGCAAACTCGGGGTATAAGATATGCTGTGTTAAAAAGGCGTCAAGCGCCCGTTCACCTCCTTTAAATGCAGGTTGTGCATGGGCTATGCAAGCTGTTACTAAAATTCCTGAAAGTAATATGTAACGCATAATTAATTGTTCCGCTTAGTCCGCCAAAAAATAAATATAGTCGGTTCAAGACTTAATATGTTTTGTCAAAGCTGAACTTTAACAACAATTCAGGGTCGGGAATGTTGGCCATCAGTTTTTCTTTTTCGGTATACCGGCCAACACCGGGGTAATCGCCCTGCCAGCCTTCCATATCATACATCAGCTGAAAATGCAGATGGGGCGGCCAGTCGCCATTTTCCGCTGCCCCGCCAAAAGCGCCTATTTGCTGGTTTTTGGAAATAGGTTTGCCAATATATAGTCCCGCCAGGCTTTCGCGGCTCAGGTGGCCGTACAGCGTATGCAGTATTAAGCCGTTAAGGTTATGCTGCAGTATGATGGTGGGGCCATAATCGCCAAAATTATCATTATCCTTAAAGCTGTGCACTTGTCCGTTAATGGGCGAGTAAACCGGCGTTCCCTCCTTTGCCCAGATATCTATACCCAAATGCAGGCGGCGCGGTTCTGTGCCGGCATCAAACAAAGCGCTGCGGGCGTATAAAGTGCGGTGTTCCATATAACCGCCTATACCGTAAACATAATTTCCATTGGATAACTTATTGTTAACCCATGTACTGAATTTATGAGTATCGGCTACATCTTCCGGGCTTAACCCGCTATTATTTTCGGTAAAATCAAAATGGTATAACCGGTCTGTCGCCGGGTTATAATCCACCACCTTACCTATTGCTGCCGGGTTATTTTTTATGTATTGCGCTAAAGCCAGGTGTTTATCCATAGCAGCCTTACTCCGCCTCTTTCTGCCGCTCTTCCTTGCCTATCTTTTCAAAAAGTTTATCCATGCGTTCTACATACTCATTGGTATCGTCTATAAAAAATTCAAGTTGAGGTATAACGCGTACCTGGTCTTTAATACGTGCGCCCAGCTTGTAACGTATCTCGTTAGCGTGCGACTTGATAGTTTGCAGCGCAAGCTGCGTATTGGCGCTATTGAAAAAACTTAGAAAAACCCGCGCCAGGGCCAGATCAGGCGTAACCCGCACCTTGGTGATAGTTACCATAGTGTTTGGTAAAAGCCCCGCTCCTTCACGCTGAAATATCGCGGCCAGGTCCTGCTGTATAACCCCTGCAAACTTTTGTTGACGTTTTGATTCCATTTTTTAAGGCTTATAGCTGAAAGCTGAAAGCGAAAAGCTTTTGATTTGCAGCCGGTTTATGTATAACTTAACGTATAAAGGTGTATTGCTATGCATTAATCTTCAGTTTTTGTCATTGCGGCTTTTGCTTTACGCCCGTGAGCATTCTGCTCAATTACAATCCTTAGGTATCTCCCTGGTTAGTTTTATCAGTTTTTTTACTATTAAGGTACTGTCAAACTCAGCCCCGGCACCTTCCTTGCCCGATTTAACTTTCAGGCCCTCTACTTCAACATAAACCGGTTCGTAAGGTTTTTCAAAATTTTGCTGCGAATAGGTTAATTCAAGTTTGGCGGAGCTGTCTGCAACCCAATATTCCTGTCCGTTGATACACTCTTTAAATGATTTTACCTCGGGCCCAAAGCTGTATAAGCCATTAAAGATAGCTGCCGGTTTAGCTGATTTTTGTTTTTTAGCACTGTTTTTACAACCCGCTATAGCTGCAAATGCAAAAAGGCATATCATAATTTTGGTTTTCATGGTTGGTTTAAAGCTCTTTTTTTATTTCGTCCAGCCGTTTTACACTTAACCGCGCACTGATACCCGAGGCAATTACCGAAATAACTGTAACTGTTAAAAATACAATAATAAAGTCAATAAACTTCAAAGCCACCGGGTAGGCATCGGCCACGGTTAGCCTGCTGCCCATTTTTACCAGCCCAAACTGTTTTTGTAAGATGCAAAATAATAAGCCTATTGCAAGGCCGGCAACACAGCCTATCATAGCTATCATCATGCCCTCAAAAAAAAAGATGCCTTGTATCAATGGCTTGTCCGCCCCTAAACTTGTCAGGATAGCAATGTCTTTCTGCTTATCCATCACCAGCATAGTTAGCGACCCAATGATATTAAAGATAGCAATAATAACTACAAATGTTAATATCATGTAAACCGACCAACGCTCATAATTTAATGTTTTATAAAGCGACGAGTTTTGCATTATCCGGCTCTTTACAATGTAGTTGCTGCCTGCCTTATTGCTTATCTCCTGCTCAATCTGCTTTAAACGTGTGCCTTGTTTAAAATTAAGGTTAATGGCCGATACCTCTCTGGGCTCGCCTAACAGATCGCGGGTAAAGCTTATGGGGGCTACGATTATATCGTCAAAACTTTGCTGAACAGAGAATATGCCCGAAACGGCTATTTTGCGCACCACAAACTGGCTGAGCGGGTTTGTAATGCTGGCACTGTTGCGGCGAGGTGAATAGATTTGCAATTCATCAGCAAAACGGTCTTTAATGTTAATGTCAAGGTTGCTTTCTACCGTGGCGCCTATTACCGCATAATCGTCCCCGCCGGCATGCAGGGTGAACGACCCGTCCTGGATGGCGCTATCTAATTGCTTATTACGCAAAAACTCATCGCCAACACCTTTTATCGTACCTATAAACTGTTTTTCGCCATATCTTATCAATACTTTTTCCTCTAACACAGGGGTGAACGAAAACAGCCGCTTATCATGGTGCAGCGCGTTAAAATAAGCAGTGTTTGGGTTAAAGGTTTTCCCTTCGCGCGGTTCTATCCGCAATTCGGGGGTAAAGGTACTGTATAACGACAGGATCAGGTCCTCCAGCCCGTTAAATGCCGAAAGTATAATGATCAGCGCTGCACTGCCTACAAACACCCCCAGCATGGATATGCCCGAAATGATATTGATGGCGTGCATTTTTTTGCGCGAGAACAAATATCTCTTTGCTATGTAAAAGGAGGTATTCAAAGTATACAAAGATACAA
>CAZZVY010000337.1:0-3536 GCA_964657585.1 uncultured Mucilaginibacter sp.
TTTACGGAACTATAGCGTTATTTTGCACAGGTGAACGCAAATAATATAAACCGGTTGCTTTGGATGCTGCTATTGCTGGCAGCCTGCCGTAACAAAACCGGTGACGACATTGCCATAAGTGTAGACCATAACCGGCAAACGGTTAAGGTTACAGGCCTGTCGCAGGTTACACTCAATGGCATTAAGCGCGACAGCATTGGCCAACAAGCGTGGCAAACACTTTTCCCGGTTATGGCTATGCCACCCGATACAGAGCTGCGCAATATCGCATTGCCTATTAAAGGCAAATACCGTATAAAAGACAAAGAAATTAGCTTTACGCCCGATACCTTATTTAAACCAGGGCATGTATATTTTGCCAGATATTACCGGTACGATAAGCAGATAAGTGTTATAGATATGATGACACACAAAAGCACGCCCGGCAATGCCGGTTATACAGAATTGATTTTTAAGTATTAGCTTTTTGAAATAAAAAAATATTGTATATTTGCATTAATACAAAAGAGGGGGCCAATTGCCCCCTCTTTTTATTTGCCGTTTAACCGGTAATGTTATGACTATTGAAAAACGGATAAGGGAACTGGCCGAAGAAAAGATTGCTGAAATTGCGCGGCCGGATATTTTTATAGTAGAAGTAAATTTTAACCCCGCCGCTAACAAAGTAGTTATTTTGCTTGATGGCGACAGGGGCGCAGGGATAGATGAATGTGCTCAGGTTAGCCGTTTTGTGGGGTTTAAACTGGAAGAAGAGAACATTATACCGGATGCCTATCAGCTGGAAGTATCATCGCCGGGGGTTGATACACCGCTTGCTTTGGTAAGGCAGTATATAAAGAACATAGGCCGGCAGGTTGGTGTAAAATTAACTGACGGCAATAACAAAGAGGGTAAATTACTGGCCGTTAACGATACTGCTATTGTAATAGCCGAAACGATAAAAGAAAAAGGGAAAAAGCCAACAGAAGCCGAAGCTATTATCCCGATGGATCAAATTATGGAAATCAAAGTTTTAATATCATTCAAATAAAATGAGCAATATTAATTTAATCGAGTCTTTTCAGGAGTTTAAAGACTTTAAGAACATCGACCGTCCTACCATGATGAGTGTGCTTGAAGATGTTTTCAGGAGCATGATCAGGAAAAAATACGGTACTGATGAAAATTGCGACGTAATTGTGAACACTGATAACGGTGACCTGGAGATATGGCGCACCCGTACTGTAATGGAAGACGGTTTTTCCGAAGATGATGACCTGGAGATAGAACTGTCCGAAGTGCACAAGATAGACCCTGACCTGGAAGTAGGCGATGAATATGTAGAGCTGATTACTTTGGAAAGCTTTGGCCGCCGTGCCATACTGGCTGCCCGTCAAACCCTGGTGTCCAAGATATTGGAACTGGAGAAAGACGAAATTTTTAAAAAGTATAAGGACCGCGTAGGCGAAATTGTGACCGGCGAGGTTTACCAGGTGTGGAAAAAGGAAACCCTGGTGCTGGATGATGAAGGCAATGAACTATTGTTGCCCAAAACCGAGCAGATACCTGCCGATTACTTTAAAAAAGGCGACCATGTAAAAGCAGTTGTGCACAAGGTTGATATGATGAACACTAACCCTAAGATCATAATATCGCGCACTGCGCCTGAGTTTTTGCAGCGTTTGTTTGAGCAGGAAGTGCCAGAAATTTTTGACGGGTTAATTACTATAAAAAAGATTGTACGCGAGCCGGGCGAACGGGCTAAAGTAGCGGTAGAGTCATACGATGACCGTATTGACCCGGTTGGTGCCTGTGTTGGTATGAAAGGCTCCCGCATACATGGCATCGTTCGCGAGCTAAAGAATGAAAATATAGATGTTATAAACTATACTAACAATATTCAGTTATATATCCAGCGCGCCTTATCGCCTGCAAAGATCACTTCCATAAAACTGGATGATGAGAAAAAAACAGCAGCCGTATACTTAAAGCCCGATCAGGTTTCATTAGCTATTGGCCGGGGCGGCCATAACATTAAACTGGCCGGTAAGTTAACCGGTTATGAAATTGACGTATACCGCGAAGCGGGCGAGAACGAGGAAGACGTGGATATTGAAGAATTTTCAGACGAGATTGAAGATTGGATCATTGACGAGTTTAAACGCATTGGCCTGGATACAGCCAAATCTGTACTGTCATTAAGCGTTGGCGAGCTGGTTAAACGCACCGACCTGGAAGAAGAGACCGTGAAAGACGTGCTTTCTATTCTTCAGGCTGAGTTTGAATAACCTATGATTACCAATAAAAATCGTATTTTTGCAAAAATAAGACGAGAAAAACTAATAAATGTCAGAAGACAAATCAATAAGATTAATAAAAGCAGTAAAAGAGCTGAACATTGGTATGAATACCATTGTAGACTTTTTGGCTTCCAAGGGCTACAAAGTAGAGAAACAGCCTATGGCGAAGCTGGATGCGGACATGTATACAACCCTGCTCAAGGAATTTGCTGCGGATAAAAGTATAAAAGAAGAAGCTAAACAGATCAACATTGGCAAGATCAGGAGGGACGAACCGGCGCCGCACCAGCCCGAAAGAACTTTTGAAAGCCATAGGGCCAAAGAATTTGAGAACGAGGAAATACTGATTAAAAATACCGGGCATACTTTACCGCCTGTTGCAAAGCCTAAGGTGGAGGAACGTGTTGAGGCATCGCTGCCCGGCGTTACTGTTGTAGGTAAGATAGACCTGGACAACCTGAACAAAAAGCCGGTTGAAGAAAAACCGGCTGTTGCTGAAAAACCTGCACCTGTGGAAGCAGAAAAAACGCCCGTTATTGCCGAACAGCCGAAACCGGTTGAGCAGCCGGTTGTAATTGAAGAACAGGTTGCAGAAAAACCGGAAGCTGCTCCCCAGGCCGAAACTCCTGAACCTGCTGCTGCGGCCCCGGCAGCTGAAGAAGATGATGAGGTGATACGTGCGCAGGCACAACGGCTTAGCGGGCCAACTATTGTTGGTAAGATACAATTGCCCGTTGACCCCTCGAGGCGCAACCCGATAGCTTCCTCGTCAAACACGGCAGGCAATGCTGATAGCAAACGCAAGCGTAAACGTAAGGAAGGCGGGGGCCCGGGCGGGCATCCGCAACAAGGCGGCCCGCAGGGCGGCCAACATGGTCAGGGTGGAAACCGCCCCGGCGCAGACAGGCCAAGGCCGGCCACGAATACGCCGGGCCGCCCTGATTTCAGGAACCGCACACCTATAACCAATGCCCCTGGCGGCGGGTCGAAGGAAGAGCCTACGGATAAAGAGATACAAGACCAGATCAAGGCAACCCTGGCACGTTTAAGCGGTGCGGGTAAATCCGGCAAATTTGCACAGCGTGCTAAGTTTCGCCGTCAAAAGCGCGATGATGTAGCAGCATCGGCCGAGGAAGATGCACTGGAAAGGGAACTGCAGTCAAAGGTTTTAAAGGTAACAGAGTTTGTAACGGCGAACGAGCTGGCATCTATGATGGATGTGCAGGTTACGCAGATCATTTCCACGTGTATGAGTTT
>CAZZVY010000338.1:0-3517 GCA_964657585.1 uncultured Mucilaginibacter sp.
CCGCAAGCATCTTGGCTATTTTCGGTACCAAATTTTAAAGCAGGTACAGGTACTTTTACCAATATGAGCGGGCAAAGCTATAAAGCTATTATTATACCAACAGCTACTATAATGACCGCACCTGCAATTGCCCGCTTAAAGGCTTTTGCGCAATCTGGCGGTAAGGTAATATTTGCAGGTAAAACACCGGAACTGATGACCGGCAAAAACTATATGAACGCCACCGCTACTGCTGCAATGCCCTGGGCCACAACAGCCGAACTATCGGAAACGGTAATAAAAACCCTGCCAATGGACGTGCAACTGGATAAAGCTGCTCCGAGCGTTAAATACCTGCACCGCAGTTGGAAGGATGCGGAAGTTTACTTCTTTTTCAATGAAAGCGATCAACCGCAAAATTTAAAAGCAACACTTGCCGGTATAGGTAAAACCGAAATATGGGATGCACAGTCCGGTATAATTGCCCCGGTTACGGGAACAACGGCAAAGGGCGGACAAACATCCTTACCTTTGAATATTCCGGCTAAAGAAACAAAATTCATAATTATCCACGCTGCAAAATAATTCGGTTATGAAATATATTTATTCGCTAATTATGGTTTTTATACTTTGTTCTTCTTTTGTGCTGATGCGCAATACAGCAGCCAAACAATATGTAATTACCGATTTTGGCGCTAAAGGCGATAGTTTAACACTTAATACCAAAAGCATACAATCGGCCATTGATGCCTGTTCTGCAAAGGGCGGCGGCACGGTAGTAGTGCCGAAGGGCATTTTTATCAGCGGGGCGATATTTCTTAAAAAAGGCGTTAATTTACGTGTTGATAAAGACGGTGTTTTAAAGGGAACGCTTGTACGCGAAGAATACCCGCAGGTGCAAACCCGCTGGGAAGGTGAAGAAAGAATGTTTACCTCAGCCTTTATAAATGCCGACCATACTGATGGCATAACCATTAGCGGCGAAGGTATTATTGATGGCTCAGGCGATTTGTGGCTGAAAAGGGATAAGGAAAACGGCGGCGCACGGGGCGCCCAGGGCGGTGGGCCAAGGTTAGGCCATCCAAGGCTGATCTGTTTATCCAATTCAAAAGACATCACGATTAAAGACCTGCACCTGCATAACCAGGCAGTATGGTGCCTGCATGTGTTGTATTGCAAAAATGTATTAGTCAAAAATCTAAACATTACAGCCGATCATGACATCCTTAGTTCAGACGGAATGGATATTGACAGCAGCGATGGTGTACATATTACTGACAGTTACATTGATGTTAATGACGATTGCATCTCTATAAAATCTGGCAAGGACGCCGATGGATTGCGGGTAAATAAACCATCAACCAATATCCTGATAGATAAATGCCATTTTGCTTACGGGCATGGCGGTGTTGCCATGGGCAGCGAAACATCGGGCGGCATTAACCATGTAACTGTAAACAACTGTTTAATAGATTCTCAGAACTGGGCGCCTATACGTTTTAAAACACAGCCCAGCCGCAGCGGCGTTGTAGAGGATATAACTTACTCAAATCTTACATTGCATAACACTCGTAAGGCTTTTGAATTTGATATGGCCTGGCGTATGGTAGGTACAGTAAGGCCCCCTTCAGAAGTGCCGCCAGTTGTACGCAATATCAAGATCATTAACGTTAAGGGCGATGTGGGTACCGTTGGCGATATGCATGGCTTAGCCAACAGCCCTATCAAAGGTGTTTCTTTTAAAAATTGCGATATTACTGCAAAAACCGGTTTTATTTTGCAGCGTGTGGAGGATATTGATCTTTCGGGTCTTAAATTACAGGTACAGAATGGGGAAAGTATAATCAGGAAGGACTGACCAGACTTAAGGGGTAATTCAGCATGGTTTCATATTGATTAATAACGCTCCAAATCACTAATTCATTAACATTATCGAGTGAATAACTTTATTGCGTATATCAACGATCTGCCTTACATAAGAATTTAACAGATAATATCCGTTAGCAGCTTTTTTTCCTCAAGACTATAAAAAACCAATGTTTTCCGACTGTTTATCTTTTGCAGCAGGTAAGGGTTGAGTATTGTTTCTTCAGCCAGTAAATCAACAAGCAAACAATATCACATTTGTTAGTTATAGTGTTTGAAGCAGCGCTACCAAACAAATAAGCGCTCACCGCATTGTGGTTAATCATAAGGCCCCTTATCGCATTTAGATTTGCACTTACATGCTGTCCGTAGCTCAAAGCTACAAAAAAAAATAAAAGTTATCTGCCAGCATCTGAACCCGGTTTATGCCTTCATTACCCCTATTTGTTTCCCGTTCCAGTCAGGGAACAACACACGATCGTTATTAATGTTCAAGTGTTTATCGGCTACTTCACTAAATACACTGCGGAAGTCAGTAGTTACGGCTAAGTCGCGGCCGTCTTCCAGGTTATCTATGGTTAATGGTTTTACATCGCCATGTACAATACCGCCGTTAACGCCAGCGCCCAAAATAAAGTTACATGAGGCACGGCCATGGTCGGTACCGCCGGTGCCATTTTGGTGAACGGTGCGGCCAAACTCGGTCATGGTCATTAAGGTTACGTCATCCTGATAGGCATCAATATCAGACCAGAATGCGGCAATGCTGTTGCTCAGATCAGTAACGTTACGGGCAAATATGCCGTTATCGCTGCCCTGGTTAAAGTGGGTATCCCACCCGCCCGACTCAGTAAATGCAATTTCCATACCCACATCCATTTTAATCAGTTGGGCTATCTGTTTTAATGAATTACCAAGAGCGGTATTTGGATATATCGCGTTATTAGCCGGTTTATAGTTCCGTATATCTGTTTTTTGCAGCATTTTTACAGCATCAAAGCTCTCCTTACCGGTCTCTTTCAATAAACTGGAAGTAGTTTGGCCATACAGATCTTCAAAGCTTTTAGCAGCGATATTGGCGCCATTAGGGTTACCACGCATTTGTATGGCAAAATCCTGCAGGTTACTGATAGCCACCGATGGGTTATCACCATAGAACGAGCGCGGCAAAGAAGATGTTAGGCTAACCGCCTGGAAAGGTGTAGCTGCATCATGGCCTAACAAGCCTACGGCCCTATTAAGCCAGCCGCTTGCTGTGCCTTTATTGAACGGTGTACCGGCTTCCATATAATCCTGCGCATCAAAGTGCGAGCGGGTATTGTTTGGCGAACCGATGCCATGTACAATTGCCAAACGCTTATCGCGGAACAGTGGCTCAAAAGCGCTCATAGAAGGGTGCAGGCCAAAGCGGCCGTCAAGGTCTATCAATGGTTTTTGCGGGCCGCCTTTAGCTGCCGATAAAAACAAGGTTGGCCTGGCAGCTTTCAGGTTCTCATCAGTAAAAGGCGTTACCGCCATAAGGCCATCCATTGCCCCGCGCTGAAAGATACATACCATTATCTTTTTCTTTTTTCCCGGTGCCCGTAATTGATTACTGGCGGCTGCTTCGGCTATAAAAGCTGGTATACCGCCCATCAGGCCAACGCCTATTAAGGCAAGGCCGCCTGATTTT
>CAZZVY010000339.1:0-3516 GCA_964657585.1 uncultured Mucilaginibacter sp.
TTCATGGTTATTCGGTGGCCGACAACGGCCAATCTAAACTGGTGATTGAAAAGCTAAACTGGGACAAGGCCGGCTGGCCGGTAGTTGGCGAGAGGGTGATGCCGGCGGTGAAATAGCCAGATTGCAGTAATAAACAATCTATTGTATGCAGTGTTGTAGTACCATCAACACTCGTTTATGCGTATTATCACTTTAGAAGAGCACATTACTTTCCCTGAGATCCTTAATGAGGTAAAAAAATTAGTGCCTGAGGCCTCCCAGGGGTTTTCGGCAGCGGTTGCCCGCCTGGCCACTAAATTAGAGGATATTATTGGCGAACGCCGTACATCAATGGATGTGAGCGGCATTAGCATGCAGGTATTATCTGTAGCCGGTCCCGGCGCCGACCTGCTGGATGGCGAAGACGGAATCAGGATAGCCAGACTTTATAACGATACCATTGCCGCCCGGATAGCCAATTACCCCGACAGGTTTACTGCCTTTGCGCATTTGCCCATGCGCTCGCCGCAGGCTGCAGCTGATGAACTGGAAAGAACTGTAAAAACCTACAATTTTCGCGGGGCGCTGATTAGCGGCTTAACCAACAACGAGTTTTTAGACGATGCCAAATATGCACCGATACTTGAGCGGGCCCAGGCTTTAGATATGCCCATTTACCTGCACCCTGGCATCCCTCCAGAAACGGTTGCAGAGGCTTATTACAAAAATTTGCCCGGCCAGGCCGGGCAAATACTTTCTATAGCCGGTTGGGGATGGCATTCCGAAACGGCGCTGCATGTATTGCGGCTTATTGTGTCAGGCACGTTTGACAAGTACCCGCAGTTAAAACTAATTATAGGTCACATGGGCGAAATGCTGCCCATGATGATGGCCCGCTGCGATAATATGTTCAAGCCCGGCGAAACCGGCGCTAACCAGCGCACCATCTCCCAAACTTTAAAAGCACAGGTTTATATTACCACCAGCGGTATATTTACCCCGCCGCCGTTAATGGCCGCCATTGCCACTTTTGGAATAGACCGTATCCTGTTTTCGGTTGACTACCCATTCAGCGCTAACGAAACTGGTAAAAAGTTCCTGGATACCTTGCCGCTCAGCAATGAAGATTTTCAAAAGCTGACCCACGGCAATGCCGACCGGTTGCTAAAAATTAACTTAAAGGAATTTTAAATAAATAAACAGGCCGGTTTATAATATGGCCCCTGTAATCAAACCTTAACGATTTGATAATATATTAAACAAAACAAATAGCAAACTGTCTCTTAAACAAGCGCGCAGATGATATCAGTAATGGTAAAATATAAACCATTGGAAATTTTGTAGCGCGTTCATTTAAAATTTGTATTATGAAAAAGGCAAGCATAATTTTAATTATTTTAGGAATAGCGCTGCTGCTATTCGGCACAATATTTTACGGCCATACATCAAATATGGTTGATAGCGGCGGTTCTGCTGTGATTACAACATTTAACGGTCATTGGTCAGTGCAGATACCTGCATTTTTTGGTGGCGTTATGCTGCTTTTAGGCGCCATACTCTATTATGTAGATTATGACCGTAAAAAGCGCCTAAGCCATTCGTAAATCTGCCTGATTATGCAAGTAGTATAAGCAAATATGTGGGCTAAGTGCCGGTATGCAGTGTAGCCAACAAAGTAATGGTGCTGATTATCAAAAGTTAAAAGATAAGCAGCTCAAACGGCGCTCTTTATATAATTTGGCGAGCTTATATTTGATAACCAGCTACCAATAATTACTGGCATTAAGTGCCGCCTTTAGCAAAGTTATCTACCAGCCACTCAAAATGTTCCTGGAAAAAAAAGTCATTGGCGTTTTCCCCTTCAGGGACCACGTTGATCACTTCAAAAGAAACCTCTAACAGTCGCGGCACTTTTAAACCCTCGGCAATAGCGTAGGGGAAGGATTGGTTTCCAATAAAAAATTTGCAGCCTGCTATTATGCGGGCCATTTGTAAAAAATCGTCAACCGGTTGCCAACATATTTTAGGCAAATACCGGCGCATATCGTTGTATTCGCTTTCTATGCCTAAAAAAACCAGGTTTTCATATTTGTTCAGAATAGTATAATCTATAGACCTGTTCTGATAGCGGCCGCTCCGGGCAACTAATATACTATTCGCATAACTTGTATCCGGGGCAACTGTTAACCAGCTTTTATATAATACTGGGCTAACACCGGTTATATACCCGCACCAACGCGCTATATTACCCCTGCTTTGCGAGATCAGGCCCGCCCGGAAGTAATCAAGATCGATATGTATTTTTTGATCAGTATATACCCCGCAACTGGTAATATAACCCTGCTCACTTATCAGTGGGGATATCATATCGGCCATATTTTGGTTAAACATTACATTGCCCAGCGGATGCTTGCTGTACATAGGCAAATTCATTGGTTTGCCCAACCTGAAATATAAGTTGACAGGCACACCGGTTAGCTCATGTATCCGTTTTATAGTTGGCATTGCATAAATAATATCGCCTGCATTACCGCCATGCATCAGGTTAAGGTGGCCTTCTGCCTGGGCGACAGCTATAATTTTACTAATGTTATTAAGCTTATTGTTGCCAATTAAATAATCGGTAAATTCAATTTGCGCATAGTTGACCAGATCCCACTTATACCTCTTATAAGCCTCTTTATAGGTATATTTAAGCCACAGTTTACTAAAGAAATTTTTCTTCTTCATGATAAATCCAAACCTACAAAGTTTTTAAGGTATTATTAATTAAAACGCCCCGCTACTTTAATAACAGGGCATTTTTAGTATTGGAGTGATCTGCATATCGGCAACCGGAGTTCCAATATTTACATTAATCTATCATCTATGTATCTATCCTTGCGTACTTGGCATTCTTTTCAATGAACGCACGGCGCGGGGCAACTTCATCACCCATCAGCATACTGAAGGTATGGTCGCACTCGGCGGCGTTTTCAATAGTGGCGCGGCGCAGGGTACGGGTAGCCGGGTTCATGGTAGTTTCCCATAACTGTTCGGCATTCATTTCACCCAAACCTTTGTAGCGTTGTACGTGCACGCTATCTTCCTTACCGGCGCCTTTTAAACGTTGTATAGCCAAATCGCGTTGTGCGTCTGTCCAGCAGTATTCAAAATCCTTTCCTTTCTTAACCTGGTAAAGCGGCGGGGTGGCAATATACACATAGCCAAACTCCACCAGCTCTTTCATATAACGGAAAAAGAAGGTTAATATAAGCGTAGTTATGTGCGATCCGTCCACGTCGGCATCCGTCATGATAATGATCTTGTGGTAACGCAGCTTGGCCATATTCAGCGCTTTGGGATCTTCAGGGGTACCAATGCTTACCCCCAAACCGGTGAACATATTTTTGATTTCCTCGTTCTCATATATTTTATGCTCCATGGCCTTTTCCACGTTCAGTATTTTACCCCTTAAAGGTAAAATGGCTTGCGTATCACGGTCGCGGCCCTGTTTGGCAGTACCGCCTGCCGAGTCACCTTCCACCAGGTATATTT
>CAZZVY010000340.1:0-3505 GCA_964657585.1 uncultured Mucilaginibacter sp.
TGTTTATATAAAGGGATTGCAAAAATTACTGGAAACGCCCAAAAAATTTATGGGGCGCAATATGGATCAGATTGCCCGCGATGCCGGCCTGGATTCCAACCGGCGGGGGATAATTTATCTGTCAGAGTCTGAATCCAAATACAGCTTTAAACGCCCCAACGAGGAGCACGAGGAGATGATATCATCCAAGGTATCGGGCAACAACCGTGCGTTCAGCTTTAACCGTGCGTCAGATTTCAAGGTGAATTTTTACCAGAACCTGCTGGATTGGGAAGGGTTGAGCAACCGTCCGTTCGTATCTCCTATTGCCGATAATGCCCTCTTTTATTATAACTATAAATACATAGGCTTCACTACCGAGAACGGCGAAACCATTAACAAGATACAGGTTATACCCAAACGTGCACACGACCCGGTTTTTGACGGCTATATTTATATTATTGATGACAGCTGGCGCCTGCATAGTGTAGACCTTAACATGTCCAAACGTTCCAACATCTTCCTGCTGGACACGCTGAAAATTAACCAGCAGTTTTTACCGGTGGATAAAAAAGCCTGGATGCCGTCGACTGTTAAGTTTGAATTTACCGGCGGTTTCCTTGGCTTCAGGTTCGGCGGGTATTTTATCGGTATCTTTAAAAACTATGACCTGGAACCCGCATTTGCAAAAAATTCTTTTAACGAAGTAATGCGCATAACCAGGGGCGTTAACAAAAAGGATTCGGCCTATTGGGAAAACTCCAGGCCTATACCCTTAACCGGCGAAGAAATTACCGACTACAAAAAGAAAGAAGTGCTGGCCGCCAAACGCGAATCAAAACCTTACCTGGATTCGCTGGATAATAGGCGCAACCATTTCCGATTAAGTTCCATGCTCATTGGACCGGGGTACAATCATAATAACCGTTATGATCACGAATATTATCATTTCAATTCCCTGAGCGAATCGTTTATATTTAACACCGTTGAGGGCTTTACCCTCAATTATGGCGCTACCTATCGCAAACAGATAGACAGTGTAAATAATCGTTACTTAAACCTGGGTGGTAATGCACGCTACGGTTTTTCAGAGCAGAAGTTCCATGGCAATGTTAACGGCGCTATATCATCGCGCGGTACGGGTTTCAGTTTTGCTGCCGGATCTGACGTGCTTGACATGAACAACCGCACCCCTATATCTACCTTCTGGAACACTACCGCCAGTTTATTGCGGCGCGAAAACTATGAGAAGCTATACGAGAAGGAGTTTATAGACCTTGCCCTGAACGGCCGCATTGCCGGCACCTGGACAGGCGGCGTAGCTGCCGAGTACGCCAACCGTAAGTGGCTGCCCAACAGCACCAATTACAGCCTGTTTAAGCCTAACCGGCAATACACCTCCAACAACCCATTTACGCCCGGTGAGGATACGCAACTGTTTCCCGAAAACCAGGCGTTTAAGGTTACCGTGCGCACCAGTTACGATTTTAGCAACAAATACTCCACTTACCCTAACGGCCGCCGTTATGAGCCATCCAAATATCCGCGAATTGATCTGAGCTTTACCCACGCCTTTAAAAACGTATTTGGCGCCGATGCGGACTACAGCCTGGTAACCGCCGATATTAACAAAGGCAATATCAAACTGGGCATTTTTGGCAACACCTCTTTTTACATTGGGGCGGGTGCCTTTTTAAATGTAAAGGATATATCGTATGTAGATTATCACCATTTCTCGGGCAACCAGATATTGTTTTATACAGCAAACATCAACAAGTTTTTACTGCTGGATTATTATAGATACAGTACACCCGATAAATACCTGGAAGGCCATCTGGAGCAAAACTTTTCGGGCTTTTTCCTGAACAAGCTGCCATTGATACGTAAACTGAAATTGCAGGAGATCGTAGACCTTAATGTCCTCTCCACCCCTGCCTTGCCCCGTTATACCGAACTGGGCATAGGCGTACAATACCTGGGCTTCAGGGTAATGATAGCCCGGTCGTTTAACAGCGGCAGTAATGAGGTTTCGGCATTGAGGATTGGGGTGAAGCTGTGACCTTGCTTTGGCATTTGCCGCCGACTTAGTATTCCCTAAATTAGGGGGAAAAATACCAGTAGTGCTAAAGAACTGGCTTTAATAAGGGGTTGGGATAGTTTAGATTTTTGTCGTTTTGTTAACCCGAACTCACATTAAATTAAACGGGAACAGTTATTGTAGCCTGTTACCTATGGAAGTTAGTACAATAAAAAAAGCGGCCCGCATTTTACTTGGCGCCAACCTGATATTTGCCGGTATAGGACATTTGAGTTTTGCCCGTAAGGCTTTCAGGGCGCAGGTGCCTAACTGGGTGCCATTAAAAACAGACGATACGGTTGTTTATTCGGGCATAGCAGAGATAGTTTTAGGCAGCATGCTGATTGCTGCACCAAAAGATTATGAAAGCGCCGCAGGTAAAATCGCTGCCGGTTTTTTTACGGCCGTTTTCCCGGGTAATATTGCGCAGTACACGCATCGGCGCAATTCATTTGGCCTGGATACAGATGGCAAACGCCTGACGCGGTTATTCTTTCAGCCGCTTTTAATTTACTGGGCCCTGAAAAGCACAGACCGGAAAAGTTGAATATAAGAAGTTGAATATTTGTCCTGAAATAGGCTTACCTCCCCCGTTACTGCAAGTCCCAGCCTTTTGGTACCTTTGCAAGATTGAAAAGTGAATCCGTTTGTCCTGCGCGGGCCACAAGTGAGGACACTTACAGCAGCTGAAGGCTGGCGCGCAAGTTTGTAAACAGCCGTAAAGGCCTGGCGCTGTTTACAAAGCAATAAAATTACATTGCTTCCTTTTCGCTCTCCTGTATCATTTTATCCAGCCAGTACGGGCCGTTCTGATAGCCGCCCGAGTAGTGCAGCATCACTTTTCCCTGCTTGTCTATCACTACATTTGTTGGGTACAGGCTTACATTGAACAGGCCGGAGTAGTAGCGCCCGTCGCCCACTACGTGGTAGGCCAGGGGGTTTTGCTTTATGAAATCCTTCACCTGCCAGCCCTCATCAAGCGCTGATGCTATAAATATCACGTTTGGGTTGTCTTTATATTTTAAGGCCAGTTTGTTCAGGTCGGGTATCTCTGCGCGGCAGGGCGGACAGCCTATGAACCAGAAGTTAAGCACTATGGTTTTCCCGGCCCAGTCTTTAGCCTCTATCTTGTTGCCGTTAATATCCTTTACCTTAAACGGCTTAATGGCTGCACCGGTGGTAAAAAACTTACTGTCGGCAGGGCGGGGCATCCTGGCCATGCGCTCTGCTTTTTGCTTTTCTGTCAGTTTGATCAGCAAAAACTCAGTGTCGTCATGCCCGGGTGTAGCTGTCTTTAATGTATAATCGCCGCTTGCCAGCAGTTTTTGCCAAACAATATATGGGTATTGCATACCTGCCGAATCTTTCACTACCGAGGTTTCATTAACGGTTACCCGGCGGGCAGTGGTTTGGGCAAATGCAATGCAGGCATTGAGAAAAAGGGCAAAA
>CAZZVY010000341.1:0-3498 GCA_964657585.1 uncultured Mucilaginibacter sp.
TCATTTTAATGGTTGTGTTCCTGATTTCTCTTAAATCCTTTCCGATGGGGGGGGGGGACTTGATAATTAGAACCCTCTCCATTGGAGAAGGCAGGGTGAGGTATTTAATTCATCGCTCCGCGCTTTACCAGGTAGGCTTTCAATATCTGGTTATAGCCATCGTGTATATTAGCATCTATCAGGTCAATATTATACTGAGCGCATTTAAGCTGCAACTGGTGTCGGTAATCTTCAATGGCGGCTTTATAGGTTTCGCGGATGCGGCCGGGATGTACCTTCATTTCTGCACCACTTTCTATATCGATAAAGTGATGTGGGCGGTTATCAAACGCAAAATCCAGTTCCTTTTTTTTATCAATCACATTAAAAATAATAACCTCGTGCTTTTTGTATTTTAAATGCTGGATTGCAGCAAATAAAGCTTGCATTTTTTCGGGGTTGAGGCTATTTTCCAGCATGTCGCTGAAAATAATGATCATTGATCGCTGATGCACATCCTCAGCCACATGGTGCAGCACCTCGCCTATATTAGTGAGGTTATTGTTTTTGGGATAATTATACGCCTTTTCCAGTTCGGCAAACAGGTAAAACAAATGCGTAGTGGTTGAACGGGCAATGCTTAGCCAGTCTACCTTGTCTGAAAATAAGCATAAGCCAAAAGCATCCCGCTGTTTTTTGAAAAGGTACATTAAGGAGGCTATGGCATATACAGAGAACTGTAATTTGTTTAAGCCCTTATCTGGAAAATTCATGCTTGACGAAGTGTCAAGCAATAGATAGCTGCGCAGGTTGGTTTCTTCTTCAAACTGCTTAACAAACAGCTTATCAGTACGGGCAAAAAGTTTCCAGTCAATGTTTTTAACCGATTCGCCATTGTTATACAGCCGGTGCTCGGCAAATTCTACCGAAAAACCATGGAATGGGCTTTGGTGCAGGCCGGTAATAAATCCCTCCACCACCTGCCGGGCCAGCAACTCCAGGTTAACCAGGTGCCGTATCTGCTGATCATTATTTAATGTTGCCATTAAGGCTAAGGTAGCTATTTCAGTTGGCAGTTTTTAGTGTGCAGTTAGCAGTTTATTGTAAAATAGTTCATACGGCAGCCTGTACCAACCTTCCCTCACTTAGATAAGCTTTCCGGCTTACAGCATTAAGGGAGTAAAACAAATCAGCCTGAATTATCTTATATTTAAACTATTGCAATTACAATGATAAAAGATCAAGCCCAGGCCGATAAACCAGTTATTAAAGAAAATAAGGAATTAACGTATACCCAAAAGGTATGGCAGGCAGTAGCCATAGTTGCTTTGCTGGTAGGTACTATTTTGGTGGCGCGGGTTGCCTTCAATGTGATACTGATGATAATGGCAGGCGCTTTGATAGCCACCTACTTTCATGGTCTGGGAGATTTAATTGAGCGTAAAACCAGGTTAAAACGCAAATATGCCATGCTGATATCAGTTATAGGGACCATAGCCATTATATTGTTTTTATTATGGTTTATGGGTACTAAGATTCAGCAGCAAATAGCCGAATTAAGCGATACTTTGCCCCATACTATAAGTAATGTCAAAGCAAAAATGGCCGATTCCCCTATAGGGAAGAAGGTATTGGACAGCCTATCGGGCCAGGATTCTGGAAAATTGATGGCTACCGCGCAATCTTTTTTCAGCACCAGTTTTGGGGTTATAGGCGATCTGTACATCATCATGTTCCTGGGGATATTTTTTACGGCTAACCCTTCACTATATAAAAATGGAATTTTAACACTGGTACCAAAAGAAAGGAAAACGGCCGGCAGGTGCATAATGGACCGGATAAGCCAGGCATTAAAAGGCTGGCTAAAAGGCATGATGATCTCTATGGTGCTGGTTACCATTTTAATTTCGGTTGGGTTAAGCATTATAGGTATGCCGGTTGCAATGGTTTTGGGCTTAATTACCGGTTTACTTGAACTGGTGCCTAACCTGGGCTCGTTGTTAGCTATGATACCCGGTGTTTTGCTGGCACTTACTGTAAGTACTAAAATGGGTATAATTGTGGCGTTGTTATATATTACTTCGCAAACTATATCGGCAAATATAATCACTCCGCTGGTGCAGAAAAAGATGATCAACCTGCCGCCCGCTTTAACGCTGATCAGTCAGCTGATCATGGGTGCAATTTCCGGCGCTCTGGGCGTTATCTTGGCCGTACCGTTGCTGGCTATAGTTATTATCCTGGTTGATGAACTATATGTAAAGGAAATAAATGGAGGCGAACCCGATATTGCCCAGGCACCCGGCGAAGCGCATTTACATTCCTGAATGATGGGTAGCAACTGTAACATTTTTCAGATTTCAACATCAAACTGAAAACCGAAAAGTATGCGCTTTACTAATCCATTTAAAAAAAATTATAACGCACAAAATGTAAAAAAATCTAAGTTGCGTGAGTGGGGCGACGCCATTTTATTTGCGCTGATAGCCTCTACTATTATTCGTGGCTTGCTGTTCTCGGCTTACGCTATACCCTCCGGCTCTATGGAAGGCACACTGCTAACCGGCGATTACTTGTTTGTAAGTAAAATAAATTATGGCCCGCGTATGCCCTTTACGCCTTTAGCTATCCCCTTTACCGAGCCAATCATGGCCGGAGTAAAAACTTATTGGGATGTTATACAGCCACCTTACCTGCGTTTGCCAGGTTTGTCTGACGTAAAGAAACAAGATATTGTAGTTTTTAACAAACCTGAAGAAGCCGATCTGCACATTCCGGTTGATGAACGTACCACTTTAATTAAGCGCTGCCAGGCCGCTCCGGGCGATGAACTGAAGATTGTTAATGCACAGGTTTATGTTAATGGCCTGGCTGCACCCAATGCGCCGAAAGCACAAACTTCATACAATGTGACCACGGATGGCAGCGAGATCAACCCGCAAATGCTGCATGACCTGCATATAGAAATTATACAGCAGGTAGCACAGAACAGTTTCGAGATGATCATCCCGCAGGAGCATCTGGCCGATTTTAAAGGCTACAGCAATATTAAAGCGGTAACGCCGGTAGTGCAGCCTGCCGGTGAGTATGATGGAGCCATTTTCCCGCACAACCAGCATTTTAAATGGAACCTTGATAATTTCGGTCCGCTGGTGATGCCTAAAAAAGGTATGACCATTAAGCTAAATGATTCGACACTTGTGCTTTACCGCCGCGCCATAGAAATTTATGAAGGCAATAAGGTATCGGTTAATGGCAATAATATCGTTGTCAACGGCGAAAAGACCGACAGCTATACGTTCAAATATAACTATTACTGGATGATGGGCGATAACCGCCACAATTCGCTTGATTCAAGGTTTTGGGGATATGTGCCTGAAGACCATATTATTGGTAAAGCGATGGTTACCTGGATGAGTATTGATTCAACCGGGACGTTTTTAGATAAGGTGAGATGGAACAGGATATTCAGGATGATAAAATAGGATCCCTCCAGCCTCCCCGAAGGGGAGGGGAATA
>CAZZVY010000342.1:0-3496 GCA_964657585.1 uncultured Mucilaginibacter sp.
CAAAGGCGAAAATGAGGTGTTTGTTGTTGGCGGCGCCGAAATTTACAAATTGGCTATGCCAGTTACCAATCGTATCTATCTTACCATTGTTCACTATAATTTTGATGCTGATGCCTGGTTCCCGCAAATTACTGAGGAAGAGTGGGTTGAAACTGAGCATACGGATCATAGTAGCGATGGTAAACACGCCTTTCCTTATTCCTTTATTACACTTAACCGCAGGTAACATATTGTGTCATCATTTTGTTTTAATTAAAGTTTTCGGGTTATAAATTTTTATTAGCTTTGCCGTCTTATTTAAAAAGGCTATAAACTAATTACATACATACAATAGTAACAATGCAAGGTAAAGGGGTTATTAAATTTTTCGCCATTATATTGGCAATTTCATGCTTGTATCAACTATCGTTTACCTGGGTTACACACAAGGTAGAACATGATGCCGACGTTTATTCAAAAGGGAACGAAGCAAAAAGAAAGGCTTATCTGGATTCAATCTCTGATAAACCTGTATATCCCGTATTTAACCATACTTACCAGTATTGTCAAAATAAGGAATTGGCACTTGGCCTTGATTTAAAGGGTGGCATGAATGTGACCATGCAAATATCTATCGGCGAATTAATAAAGGCTTTGTCTGATAATAACACCGATCCCGATTTTAACCGGGCTTTAAGCGCTGCCACTTTAGATGCTAAAACCAATCCGGCTAATTATATTAATCTGTTTATGGATGAGTATAAAAAAATTAGCCCTAATGGAAAACTGGCCCCGATTTTTGCTACCAAGGAAAACCAGGGACACCTTAAATTCGACGCCACCAATAGTGAGGTGGAGGCTTTTTTAAGAGACCAGGCTAATACCGCCGTTGGACAATCATACAACATCCTGCGTACCCGTATCGATAAATTTGGCGTAACACAGCCAAATATACAATTGCAGGCAGGAACCAACCGTATACTGGTAGAGTTGCCAGGCGTAACCGACCAGGAACGTGTACGCAAACTATTACAGGGATCGGCCAAACTGGAGTTTTATGAGACCTACGAAAATGCTGAAATATATCAGCTGTTAATTAATGTAAATGGCATATTGGCAGCAAAAAATAAAGCCGCTAACAAGGATACTGCAAAAGCTAACGCTGTAACGGCTGCTCCAACAAAAAAAGATACTTCAAAAGCTGCGGCTACTTCACTTTTAGGCAAACTTAAAAACAGTGCTGCTAAAGATACATCGTCGTTAAAAAACAAAATGAAGGCAGAGGCCGAGAACCCGCTGTTCGCCAAATTGCAGCCAGCCTCGTACCAGGCGCAAAATGGGCAGCCGTCCCTGCGCCCCGGGCCTACAGTTGGGTATACAGCCGAAAAGGATACCGCTGCAATTGATGCCTATTTTGCCTTACCTGAAGTAAAAGCCGTATTACCGCAAAACCTTAAATTGGTTTGGAGCGCTAAGCCGATGGATAAAACAAAGATATTTGAGTTATTTGCTTTAAAGTTAGCAGGTGCAAACAACGGCCCTGTGTTAGACGGCAAAGTTATTACCGACGCTAACTCTGATATAAACCCGCAAAGCGGTTTATGGGAAGTTACTATGGATATGAACTCGCAGGGCGCTGAAGCCTGGGCGCGTGTAACTGCCGCAGCTGCGGGTAACCCTAAAGATGAAAATGACAACCGTTCGGTTGCTATTGTATTGGATGACAATGTAGTATCGGCCCCGCGCGTAAGTAATGAGATAACGGGCGGCCGTTCATCCATCAGCGGTAATTTTACACAGGAGGAAACAAAAGACTTAGCCAATATATTAAAAGCCGGACGTTTGCCTGCCCCGGCGCGGATTGTATCTGAAGAAGTGGTAGGCCCATCTTTAGGCCAGGAATCAATCAAAGATGGCCTAACTGCAAGTATAGCCGGTTTGGTAGTGGTACTGGTTTTCACAATTGCCTATTATAACCGTGCAGGAACAATTGCAGTTGCTGCAGTAATAGTTAACGTGTTTTTCCTGATGGGGGTACTTACCAGCCTTGGTGCTGTTTTAACCCTGGATGGCATTGCCGGTATTATTTTGATACTGGGTATAGCGATAGATGCCAACGTGCTTATATATGAACGTGTGCGAGAAGAAATGGCGCATGGAAAATCTATCCGCTTGTCCGTAGCAGATGGTTTTAAACATGCCCTCCCTTCCATCCTTGATTCCAATATCAGTACATTCTTAACCGGTGTTATCCTTTACATTTTTGGTTCGGGCCCAATATTAGGTTTCGCTACTACGTTAATGATCGGCATTGTTACTTCACTGTTTTGTTCGTTGTTAATATCAAGGTTAATATTTGAATGGATGCTGGGCAAAGGCTGGGACATCAAATTCTCTAACCCGTGGAGCGCTAATACTTTCAAAAATGCTAATTATGCCTTTGTAAAAAACCGTTTTAAATTCTACATATTTTCGGGCGCCTTCATCCTTATCGGGATCATATCCATGGTAACCAGAGGTTTCAACTACGGTGTCGATTTTCAGGGAGGCCGTACTTATGAGATCAGATTTGATAAAACCATATCTACCGAAGTCCTCCGCAGCGCCATTGATGCCGACCTGGGTCAGGGTAAAGCCGAGGTTAAGACCTATGGAAAAGATAATCAGGTACGCATTGCCACCAATTATCTGATCACCGATCAATCTACCACCAGCGATGCCAGAGTTGAAACTGATCTGCGCAAATCAATTTCAAAGGTTAACCCAAATTTTACCATTATCAGCCATGAGAAAGTAGTGGCAACCATTGCTAACGATCTGAAAAAATCAGCTGTGTGGACGGTAATATTTGCTATAGTTATCATATCAGCTTATATTCTTATCCGTTTCCGCAAGTGGCAGTTCAGTTTAGGCGCAATGGTGGCAACCGCACACGATGCCTTGATGGTACTTTCATTCTTCTCTATATTTAAGGATGTGTTGCCATTTTCGCTCGATATTGATCAGAAATTTATAGCGGCTATCCTAACAGTAATCGGTTACTCTATTAACGATACTGTAGTAGTGTTTGACCGTATACGTGAATTTCTTAGCTTGCATCATTCAAAAACTGATGATCCTAAAACGGTGATCAACCAGGCTATCAACAGCACGCTTAGCCGCACTATTATTACTGCTTTAACGGTTATATTTGTATTGGTAGTACTATTCGTATTTGGCGGCGACGTATTGCGCGGTTTCTCGTTCGCGTTGTTGATAGGGGTTTGTTTTGGTACTTATTCATCTATCTGTATAGCTACGCCGGTTATTGTTGATTTTGGTAAGAAAGATCTCGACTAAAAGTTAATTAAAGGTTATTGTTCATTTTGGTAAGAAAGATTTCAACTAAAAGTTAATTAAATATCAAAGGCCGCAAAGAACATTTGGGGCCTTTTTTGTTTATTGATATAAGCAAAAAGAGATGCTTGAGCAAAGCAATCAGTAAGTATTAATAATCAAAGACAAGCATAATGCATGT
>CAZZVY010000343.1:0-3449 GCA_964657585.1 uncultured Mucilaginibacter sp.
AAAACTGCGCAAGGGGCTGCCATCATCAACAATACCGGCATATTCAAACCAGCGCTGGTTGTAAAAGGTTACCTCGCCGCCGGGCAGGTTTGTCCAGGTCATCTGCGGGATATTATTGGTTAGCAGCTTCAGGTATTCGCGGCTTATGGTAAGGTCGCGGGTACGGGTGCGTACCGTTTCCTCCAGTTCGTCATTCAATTTTTGGGTTAGTACCTGCGCCTCCTCTAACTGGTCAAATTGCAGTTCAAGCTGCCGCTGGGTCTCTTTCTGGGCAGACAGGTCGGTCACAATCAGGCTAAGCGCTATGCCGCCGTCAAACTCCATAGCGTTGCATGATAGCAGGCAAGGCACTGGCTGTAAGACGCCTTTAATATGTACCTCCGCTTTATAATCCTGTTCCCAGCTATTGTATATGAGACTGGTAAACGCGGCCTTATCACCATCTGCTACAAAATCAATAAAATTATAACCTATTACTTTTTCAAGCGGCCGCCCGGCAAGCCTCGCAAACCGCGAGTTGCTGTATAGTATTACCCCGTCATGATTTAACGTTACCGCACCTTCATTCATCTTCTCAATAAATACACGGTAGGTCTGGTCGGCGCTTTTTAAGGTATATAGTTGGGGGCCCTTATTGTTGTTTACTATTAATGCATCTACCTGTCCGTTACGGATAGCTTCAATAGCGTCGTTCGCTTCTTCTAACTGCCAGCGTAATTCCTTGTTCTCATCCAGCAGTTGTTGGTAAGTGGGTTGCTGTTCCATAACCGGTTAGGGTGTGCAATTAAAAAATTGATTAAGTTTATCTAAGTCAGACATATCCCCTATAAGCCGCCTGTCGGGCCCGGGCCCTTTTTTAACCAGCAAAGGCAAGGCAATTATCTGCTCTTTCTCGGCAATCTGTGGCTGCTGATAAACGTCAATTATCTCAAGGGTATAATTATTTTTTATATTTGCTTCGCAAAAAGCCTTCAGGTTATCAACAGCACGGGTGGAATTGGGCGATGCCCCTGTAATGAACAAACGCAATATGAAGGCCCCCTCACTTTGCTGGCCGCTGCCATCATTTAACCATTGGTTTGCTTTCATGAGTTATCCGGCGGGCCGAATATTCAGCCCCACCAATACTTTTTCTTCGTTTGACAGATCGCCGATTATTTTACGGATCGGTTCCGGAACTTTACGTACCAGCGTAGGTACGGCAAATATCTGATCGCCTTCGGCCAGTTGCGGCTTTTCCAGCAGGTCAATTACTTCTATAACGTACTGGCCTTTTAAATGTTCCTCACAATATCTTTGCAGGTTGGTTAAGGCCGTAACGGATTTAGCCGTTTTACCGGCAACATACAATCGCAGTTCCCAGTTTTTTTTTGATTTTACCGGTGTCATGATTATTTTTTATTTTTTATTTTACCCGGCTTATTCTCCTTTACTATGGGCGTGCCCCTGCGCATCTTCAGGATATCTGCACGGTTTTTTTCCATCACTTCCTGCTTCAGTTCTTCTTCCAGGTATATTTTGTTTAGTTCTTCCTCAACAGATTCAAATTCGGTTTGCAGGCTTGATATCTTCGCCTCTAAAACTTTCCGTTTGCGCAGTATCTCTCTGTCTTTACGGGTAAGGGCAAAATCACGCAGGGCCCTCCCGGTGTGCTCCTTCAATTGCTCTGCCTCTCGGGCCGATCCTGTAAGCACGCCATCCGGGCCAAGATATACATCTACCAGGCTTAAGCCATCGTCGGTAATTAAAAATTCGCGCACCTGGTTAGAGTGTTTCATCCCGCGCGATTTCATTACATATATGCCCCGGTTACGCTCGCCGTTAAATTCAATATCGCGTACCAGCAGCCAGGCGTCAACCAATGATGATACGCCTTCGTCTGTCTGCTCGTTTACGATGGTGTTTAATGACAGGGCAGTAAACATTACGGTTATCTGTTCTTCCAGCAAAAAATCAAGCAAGCGTATCAGCATTAATTTTACATCTCCTACTGGCCCAATGGTAATGAGGTTAGTGATCGGGTCAAGCACTACGGTGGCCGGCTTAAACTTGCGGATATGTTTATGCATGGCTACCAAATGCATCTCTAAACCGTAAAGCATTGGCCGTGAAGCATGGAAATCAAGCAGGCCGCTATCCATGTATTGCTGCAGGTCTAACCCGATGGAATGCATGTTCCTGACGATTTGCTTGGGCGATTCCTCAAACGAAAAATAAATGCACCTTTCGCCCCGTTTACAGGTTTCGGCTGCAAAATACGCCGCAATGCTGGTTTTGCCCGTACCTGCCGTGCCTGATACCAGGATACTGCTGCCCTTAAAAAAACCTTTGCCGCCAAGCATCGCATCTAACCCGGATATACCGGTAGTGATACGTTGGGTTTGCACTTGCTTAGCAAGGCGCAACGATGTAACCGGCAGTACAGATATGCCCTCTTCATCAATTAAAAAAGGGTACTCATTAGTGCCGTGTACAGTGCCCCGGTACTTAACAACCCGCAGCCTGCGGGTTGATATTTGGTCTATCACCCGGTGGTCAAGTAATATCACACAGTCAGATACGTATTCTTCAAGCCCGTGCCGGGTAAGTTTGCCATCTCCCCGTTCACCGGTAATTATAGCCGTAACGCCTTTCTCTTTTAACCAGCGGAATAGCCTGGCCAGCTCTGCGCGTAATATACGCTGGTTGCTTAAGCCTGAGAAAAGATTTTCTATCGTATCCATCACTACCCGCTTAGCGCCAATGGAATCAATGGCATGCTCCAAGCGTATAAACAGCCCGTCCAGGTCATACTCGCCGGTTTCTTCAATTTCCGACCGTTCAATATGAACATGGTCAACCCGTATCTTCTTTTCTGCCTGCAGTTTTTTAAGGTTGAAACCCAGCGAGGCAACATTCATGGCCAATTCGTCGGCTTTTTCTTCAAAAGCCATAAACACGCCGGGCTCATTAAATTGTGTGGCCCCGCGCACTATAAACTCCATCGACATCAGCGTTTTACCGCTGCCTGCGTCGCCGCAAACCAGCGTAGGCCGCCCTGCCGGCAGGCCACCGCAGGTTATTTCATCTAAACCTGTTATGCCTGTTTTTGATTTTGGTATTTGTGGATTGTGGAAAGCCGGGTGGCTATTTCTGGGCTTACTCATTTTATTTTCTTATCGGCATAAATATATTACTTATTAACAACAAAATAATAATCGGCATAAAAAGCGATAAATAATTACATTGAACGTAATTATATTAATTCAATTAGTTTATAGTTGTAATATGTGTTATGTTGGTAAAAATGTTTAGCTTTACAATAACTATATTCAAAAAAATATAAAGTTTGACAGGTATAATTTAATCACTTATCGGCCGGCGTTAGGAAAGGCAGGTAATTGCTTGCTTGTTCATAAGCCGATAACAAAAAGTTAAATCAAAATTTTCACGCCGTATTGCCATACTGC
>CAZZVY010000344.1:0-3424 GCA_964657585.1 uncultured Mucilaginibacter sp.
TGGATTGGATAAAGACCGCCTGTACGTTACTTATTTTGAGGGAGACGAAAAGGAGGGCCTGGCAAAAGATACCGAAACTTATGGCCTTTGGAAACAATATGTAGCCGAAGACCACATTTTGCCCGGCAATAAAAAAGACAACTTTTGGGAAATGGGCGAAACCGGCCCCTGCGGGCCCTGTACCGAGATACACTATGATGGCAGGGACGAAGCTGAAAGGTTAAAGGTAAACGGCGAAACCCTGGTAAACGGCGACCATGACCAGGTAATTGAGATATGGAATAACGTTTTTATGCAATTTAACCGCCTGAAGGATGGCAGCTTACAGCCGTTGCCTGCCAGGCACGTAGATACCGGTATGGGCTTTGAGCGTTTGGTGCGGGTGCTGCAAGGGAAATCGAGTAATTATGATACGGATGTTTTTCAACCGTTGATACAGTTTATTGCGGAGAAAAGCGGTAAGCCGTACGAGCCCCTTCCAAACCCTCCCCAGGAGAGAGGGCTTTCTGATAAAGTATCCGCTCCCGGGGGAGGTTTAGAGGGGGCCTCTCAAGTCCTCCCCTTAGGGGAGGATTTAGGAGGGGTCGCCGTTGCCATGCGCGTTATGGCCGATCACATCCGTGCCATCAGCTTTGCCATTGCCGATGGTACTTTACCCTCAAACAATAAAGCCGGTTATGTTATTCGCCGCATTTTGCGCCGCGCTGTGCGTTACCAGTATCAGTACCTGGGATTTAAGGAACCGTTTTTAAACCAGCTGGTGCCTTTGCTGGCGGAACAATTTAAAGACGTGTTTGATGAGTTATGGAATCAAAAAGACTTTGTTCAGAAAGTGATTTTAGAAGAAGAAGCTTCTTTTTTGAAAACTTTAGAACAAGGAATAAAATATTTTGATGAGTATTATCAAATGGTATTAGATTCCTGGGTTAGAACAGGAGATAATGTCCAACTTTTGTTTCCTGGATATAGAGCATTTAAGTTATATGATACATACGGTTTCCCAATTGACCTGACAGAACTTATGGTTCGAGAAAGAAATATTGAGATTGATATGCAAGTAGGTATGGAAGGTTTTGAAAAACTTTTGGCCGAACAAAAAACCCGTTCCCGTGCAGCTACCGCCATTGATACCGGCGACTGGACAGTTTTGCAGGATGATGACAGCGTGGAGTTTACCGGATATGATGAAACCGAGAGTATTGCGCATATCATCAAATACCGTAAGGTAACTGCTAAGGGTAAGGAGCAATACCAGATTGTTTTGGATAAAACACCTTTCTACGCCGAAAGCGGCGGCCAGGTAGGCGATACCGGCGAACTGGTTTTCCCGGACGGCGATATTATCCCGGTAACGGATACCAAGAAAGAGAACGGCCTGATCGTTCATTTCACAGATAGTTTGCCGAATAACCCGGAAGATGCGCTTACCGCCATTGTTGATCAAACCCGGCGTACCAGTATTGAGGCCAATCATAGCGCCACGCATTTGCTGCATGCCGCCATGAAACAGGTATTGGGTACGCATGTAAATCAAAAGGGCAGTTTGGTTAATGCTGAATACCTGCGTTTTGATTTCTCGCATTTCAGTAAGGTTACCAGTAAAGAGATTGCCCGGATAGAGGCCATTGTGAACGAAAAGATACGCGCAAATATACCGCTGAAGGAGGAGCGCACCGTAGCCTACCAAACCGCCATCACCAGCGGCGTTACGGCCCTGTTTGGCGAAAAATATGGTGAATATGTGCGGGTAATTACTTTTGATGATAGCTTCAGCAAGGAGCTTTGCGGCGGTACGCACGTTAAGGCTACCGGGCATATCGGCTATTTTAAAATTGTAGCGGAAAGCGCTGTAGCTGCCGGTGTGCGCCGCGTAGAGGCTATTACCGGTATCTCCGCTGAAAATTATATTAACGAGCAGGACCAGTTGGTGCATACCTTAAAGGAACTGTTGAAAAACCCGAAGGATATTGCCAAAAGCGTGGAAATTTTATTAGACGAAAACACCCGTTTGAAAAAGGAAATAGAAAAAGCGGTATTAGAACGATCCTCCGGCCTTAAGACCGAACTGGCTGCCAAAGCCGAGCAGGTTAACGGCATAAATTTCATTGCCCAAAAGGTCGACCTGCCCAATGCCGACGCGGTGAAGAGCCTGGCCTACCAGGTAAAGGACATTGTACCTAACCTGTTCCTGGTGCTGGCTACCGAGATCGACGGTAAACCCGGCCTTACCGTTATGATAGCCGAGAACCTGGTCAAAGAAAAAGGCCTCAACGCCGGTAATATCATCCGAGAATTAGCAAAAGAGATACAGGGCGGCGGCGGCGGCCAGCCTTTCTTCGCCACGGCAGGTGGCAAAGATGCCGCTGGTTTGGATAGGGCGTTGGAAAAAGCGAGAGGATTCATTTCCTGAATAAATATTATTACAAAATACGAAGCCATGAAAGTGGCTATAATAAGTCGTTTTAAAAGGTTGGGGCCGAGAAAAAACCGTGGCCAACGTGCAAATACCTGTGGATGGAAGGATTTTTTTTCTTGATTTTTTGTTTCTTTTTCATCAAGGAAAAAGAAATAGGCCACTGCGGCTATGAGCATACCACCGTTCATACCTTACTAATTGTACATAAAACATCTATCATTCCTTTATTTAGCGAACTGTAAACACTTACCTAAAAAAAGCATATTTTTGACCTTATTAAACTAAGGGTGCGCTAATTATAATATGACACTTCTACAAGCCGATAAATACGAACTGGTTATAGGCCTGGAAGTACATGTACAGTTAGCCACTCAAAGCAAGGCTTTCTCGTCAGATCCGGCTGCTTTTGGCGCCGGGCCCAACCGGCATGTTAGTGTGGTATCGCTCGGCCATCCGGGTACCTTGCCTTTCCTTAATAAAAAGGCGGTGGAGTATGCTGTAAAAATGGGGCTGGCCTGCCATTGCACTATCAACCTTAACAATCATTTCGCCCGCAAAAATTACTTCTATGCCGATTTGCCCAAGGGTTATCAGATCAGTCAGGATTTGGCGCCAATATGTTCGGGCGGCCATATTAGCATTAAACTGGCAGGCGGTATAAATAAGGATATCGCCATACACCATATCCATTTGGAGGAAGATGCCGGCAAAAGCATGCATGATCAGCATGACTCGGACTCATTGATCGACCTGAACCGAGCCGGCGTACCCCTGATAGAGATAGTGTCTGAACCAGGCTTGCGCAGCGCCGAAGAAGCAGCGCAATATTTGACCGAGATACGTAAGCTGGTACGTTATCTTGGCATCAGCGATGGCAATATGGAAGAAGGCAGCCTACGCTGTGATGCCAATATTTCGGTAAGGCTGGCAGGCGCCACCGAATACGGGAACCGCTGCGAGGTAAAAAACCTCAATTCTATCCGTAACCAGCAGCGCGCCATTGAACAT
>CAZZVY010000345.1:0-3414 GCA_964657585.1 uncultured Mucilaginibacter sp.
TTATATATCCCACCGGTCAGGAAGGGCACACAAGTATTGCAGTGCTATATGTATTGGTTCCCTGGATAGGCGTGATGATGCTGGGATATAGTTTCGGGATGATTACAACAGCAGAACCGATCAAAAGAAAAAAGCTTTGTTTATGGATCGGAAGCTGTTCAATAGCTACCTTCTTAATTGCTGATATTGTTGTGTACTTATTAAATCCGGGGTCGGACAAACGACCTGTCCTATTCCAATTGCTCAATCAGCAAAAATATCCGCCTTCGCAGCTTTACCTTTTAATGACGCTCGGGCCACTGATTTTAATGATACCATTTGCCGAACAGGTGAAGGGAAAGATTGCTAATATGTTTTTGATGTTTGGCCGTGTGCCACTGTTCTATTATCTTTTACATATTCCGCTTATCCATTTACTCGCACTTGGGGTTAACTTTCTGAGAGAAGGAAACGTTCACCAGGATTGGTATGGTTATGCGCCATTTACAGAAATACCCGCGGAGCACAGATGGGGTCTTACATTACTTTATCTTGTATTCTTTATTGCAGAAGTGATCCTGTATTTTATTTGCCGTGCTTATGCTCAATATAAAGATGATCATCCGGAGATTAAATTGTTAAAATATTTATAATTACCGGGATAACATTGAACCAGATATAAATTAGTTTTATATGAGAATATTTCAAACGTTGCATAAACCTTTTTATTTTGATGATGCCGTTTGGGGCGCTGATACCTGGCCCTTATTAAGTGCAGCTTATGCTGGTGATATCAATACGGTTAAGGAGATACTTGATGGCGACCCTAAAAAAATCCATGTGCAGTTCGCTTATTACGAACCACTGCACTATGCTGTGCGAGGCGGAAGTTTGCCAATGGTGCAGTTGCTGCTTGAACGTGGAGCGCATCCAAAAGCGCCTGGATGGAAACATCTTGGTGATGAAACACCTTTAAAAAAGGCATTAGATCGTGACTTGAAAGACATTGGAAAGTTGCTTAGTGAAGCCTCGGAACAAGCCCCGGAATATGTATGGCCGGAAGCAAATGTAAAATCAAAGGAGCAACAGTTAGCGTTTGATTTTTCAATCGCCTGCGGTTATACCCCGGACCTTAAATTAGTGAAAAAAACTTTGGCCTCTCACCCACAATGGGCAACTTTGGGCTTGTACGAGGCCGTTCATCAAAACCGCATTGAAATTGCGCATTTATTACTTGAAGCCGGTGCTGACGTTAACGGGCCAATGCCTTTTGCATGCTGGTTTACTCCGCTCATGCACACCCTTCGTTATCCACAACCGAGGTGGGAAATGGCGGAATTGCTTCTTAAAAATAATATAGCAATAGATGGAGTTAATGGTTTAGGGGCTTCAGCACTACATATGATTGTTTTAGAAGGTACAACCGAAGCGGCAAACTGGCTACTTGATCATGGTGCCGATATTAATCAGGCAGAACCGGAATTTTGTTCAACTTCATTGGGATGGGCAGCGCGTTGGGGACAAACGGCAATGGCAAAGCTATTACTGCAACGAGGGGCTGACGCGAAATATGCCGAGGCGGAATGGTCTGAACCTATGACCTGGGCGCTCAAAAACGGACATACCGCAATTGTTGAATTAATAAAATAGGAATAATGGAAACCAAACCGCAAAACATTAAACTGGCTGTACCATTTTTTATGGTGACCAATATGGAAGCATCCCTGCTATTTTACAAAGAGGGGCTTGGATTTAAACTCATCAATCAGTGGACACCGAGGGGAAAGATCGAATGGTGCTGGCTTGAGCGAGACGCAGTAAGCGTCATGTTGCAAGAGCCACGCAAACCAAACGCGGAACAATCAGGGTCACTTGGAGGCGGCGTAACCATCACTTACCAATGCGTAGACGCACTTGCTTTATATCGCGAATTCAGCGCAAGAAGCCTGACCATATCCGAACCTTTTGTGGGTAACAACCTGTGGGTAGTTGGATTGAAGGACCCTGACGGGTACCGGCTGGAATTTGCGAGCCCCACAGATGTCCCTGAAGAAACTAAATATTCAGAATGGTTTAAATAACATCCTATGCTCAACAGTAACATTTAAACTTTTTCTCAACAGCAAAACATCAAACAATGTCAAAACTTAGCTTCATTTCTCCTTTTTTTATTGTTGCCGATATAAACGATTCGGTGACCTTTTATGTACGTAAACTTGGGTTTGAAGTGTGGCATATGGGCCCTGAAGGCGATCCATATTGGGCTATGGTAGGCCGCGGTCCGGTCTGCATTATGCTAAAGGCTATTACAAAGGACATCAAACCCATTCCCAATCATACCCGGCATGAATGGGCCAGCTGGGATGCTTACGTTTGCACTGAAGAACCTGACTCCTTATTTGAAGAATACAATTCAAATGGTGTAACATTTCGCCAGCCCAATCATAACAGCGATGGGCTGCGCGGTTTTGAAGTAGCAGATGTTGATGGCTACGTTTTGTTTTTTGGAAGACCCAAAACCTGACTATTCATTTTTATCCATTTTTTTTAAACCATGAATATAACTTATCCAAAGATAAGAAGCATGAGCCCCTTGTTTGTGGTTGTTGATCTCGAACGTTCCATAAAGTTCTACATTCAGGAACTCGGATTTGAAATTGATTTTCGTTACGAAGATTTTTACGCCGGGATTGTCAGAAATATCTATTCAGTTCATCTTAAATCCGGCGACCCGGACGGAAACGAACGGGTGAGAAACGCTGAAAATGAGCATTTAGACTTGTATTTTTCAGTTGAAGGTATTGATACCCTTTTTGAATCGATGAAAAATCGTCCAATTACTATCACTCAATCGTTGCGGCAAATGCCTTATGGCCGTGAGTTCTATATAGCCGACCCGGATGGATATATCTTGGGCTTTTTAGAGTAGACAATCTATAACGCAATTAGCTTAGAATTTCCAAGTCGTATCTGTTAATCTCTGACAATTAAATCCTAATTGCCTATTGCGTTTTTTACCTGCAGATAGTTTGTAATTTTGAAGTTGGCGTCCATTTGCCTGTTAATCGGATTCTTAAAATGAAATACTACACTATATCCCCTGTTTGAAATTTTAAAGGCCTTCGTCCGGTGTTTTTGGATATTGGAGCATGAGTTTGGCGAGAACGAGCAATCATACATTTACCGGTCAGTTGCAGATAGTTGTGTGGAGGTCGTCTTTCATTATCGGGGTTATTTTAATGAACTAATGACGGATGATCATCTGCGCAACTGGAAATCAGGTATCCATCTTCGATCTGATCACCATTCCCGGTTTCAAACGAATAAAGTTTCGGTATTTTCGGAGTGTACATCTATCGGTTTGCAATTCCCTGGTTATTTAACATTCCTTCAAGCCAGACCAGCAACGACACGGTAAGCATCGACATTTTTTTG
>CAZZVY010000346.1:0-3408 GCA_964657585.1 uncultured Mucilaginibacter sp.
GCTGTTTTCATTTGTTTCTAGTCGTAAATAAATCAATTTCAAAAAGGAAGTAGATGGGGATTACAGCTTACAAAAATTTGCTGGTCGGAGGATCTTCAATTCTTTCCATTGAACTTTGGATTTCCAACTTATATAAAATTTACCTGGTAAAAACAGTACTAATAAAATGTCGTCTGATTACACTTTATTTGGCTTTTCCATCTTTCAATGGTTGATCGAAATAAATCATCACATATTCAAGGCTCAGCAATTGTTGTTGAAACCAAATCAGACTGTACTTCTCGGCCATTGATAATTAAATGATCAACAGTTAGTTTGGATATTTTCAAATTCTTTATCGCCGCATTTTTGATCGATAATTTACCTATGGCGATGGCACCAATAGCCATGGCCCCGATAGCCAAAGCACCAAATGCCACAGCACCGATTGCTAAACGAGTTCCTTTTTTCGTATCTAAAGATTTTTCTGTCGAGGTTTCCATGCTTCTCACAATTTCTAAAATTGAAATTTGTATTTCATCAAAGATGATTTATTAAAAGCGCGTTTTAAATGATGGATATCATATAATTAAAATTTATAATCCTTTTTTCAAAATTTTCAATTCTATTCAACCCAGAAATTACTCTATAAAAACAGCATCAACAAAAAAGCCTCCTTGTAAAGGCAGCTTAGTTGTATCTCATTCTAATTTCCCGACTTTCTAACTTTCGGACTTACTTCCCATCATCTCCACAAAATCATCAAACAAATATCTCGAATCATGCGGGCCGGGAGAAGCTTCCGGGTGATATTGTACCGAAATGGCATTTTACCTTTTACGCGGATGCCTTCAATCGATTGATCATTTATTAAGTTGATGTGGGTAATTTCTGCTTCATACAGCTACAGCTAAAAATTGTAATCATTTCTACTTCAAAAATTTAAACTTTAAATCCTGAAAATCATAAGCTGCTGATGTTTCCGGCGAAATTCTCTTCATGGTAAAGCCTTCTGCTTTTCTTTTTTTGTCCGTTGTAAAAGTAACGAGTGCATCTGCTTGAATTTGTGGGTTTTCCCACCGAACGGCAAAAACGTTGTGTTGATATGGATACATTCGTCCGCGTAGTTGCGGCGACCTGATAGAACGGAACCACAAATGGCCTTATGGATAAAAATTGCTGCATTGCCAAACCAGTTATCATGATACGTACGTGGCTGTTGCACAAGGGGTAGTTTAGTTGAGTATTCGTCTTTTACCTTGCTTTTCTTTTAGCTTTAAGAAAGCTGAAATGGATTTGTTAAAAAAGTGATTAGACCAAATAAAGCCTGTTCAAACTCGTTTACAATGTCTTTAAAGCAGGCAAAAGAAGGTTTCTTTTCTCCTGTTTTGAGGTACTTTTTCAGGTTGAAAGCAATTGCTGCCAGGAGCATGACGTTATGGGCACCGGCTTTACCGAGCACGCTTATTTTACTCAATCCGTAATACTGGGTCAGGCTGCCAAAGACCGGTTCGACCGTACTTTGCCTCAGCTTTTTCATCTGTTTGCCTCTTTTGCTCTGCTGCCTAATGTAAGCTTTCTGGTACTGCTCGTCGTAAGGCGTTCTGGTGATTTTTCTACACGGGATGTTCGGCACACAGCTAGGTTTGAGCGGACAACTGTTGCAATCTTTAGATGCTGCCCAGTAGTTTTTTAACAGCCTGCCATCGGCAGAATGATCGAAGCCTTTAAACGGTAAGGGCTTTCCTGCCATGCAGGTATATTGATCTTTGTTATTGTCGTAAGTAAACCAAGGCACAACGGGTTTGAACATGCCAAAAACAGGCACCCAGCCGGTAACACCTTTCTGTTCCAGAAAGCTATAATTGGAACCATTTGAGTAGCCCGTACCGGCGAGTAAGTTCGCCATTGTAAGTTCGTTTTCCTTTAGCCGGTTCTGTAATCCCTGGGTGATTGCAGGTAAATACTGGCTGTCCCTGCCGTTAGCAAAATCAGCTTGCACATGACTGATTACGCCTTCGGATGTGTCGACCGCCATGCTCTTACGGTAGTTCAACTTTCTGGCATTGCCCGGCTTCACCGATATACGGGCGTCAGGACCATGTGGGCTGTAATGCGTTTTGTTACTTACCAGCTGGAGATTTCGCTGAAACTGACTCCTGGAAGCGTCCCATTTCTTTAGTAAAACGTCAATAGCCTCTTTATATAATTCTGCTCTGTTTTTCGGAAAATCCAAAGCTCCTTCATAGGCTGCACATAGCATGGTTAACAATAGTGGCGTCTTTGCCATCTCTAAAATATTAGGATCTTTAAATATTTTTCGTTCACACATTTCGGCCTTTGTCGATTGGTCAAACCAATTTTTAACAAATTCTGAGATTTGGATTTGGTCGAAATCAGTTATCTCTACTTCAGCAAACTGTTCGAATATATGAGCTCTTGCCGCTATTTTACATGTCATCATAAATGAGTTACCGAAAAATTCAATCACAAATTCCTCAATTATACTAACACACGGTTGTCCGTAGTTCTCAGGTATTTCATCCAGCCCATCTAATAGAATTAGACATTTACCACTTTTAAGTAATTCCTGTAAGTTTAAAGTGCCGGCAGGAAAGTTAAAAACTTTAAATTCCTGCTGAATATATGTAAAAAGGTCTTTTTTAGAATCTGCCCACGTTTTCAATGTTACAAATACAGGTATCAATCGTCGTTCGAATTCGCCATCTAGTGAGTGTAATAAAATTCTTTTTAAAAATGTTATTTTACCAGCGCCGGGTTTGCCATAAATAATGATTTTGCTATTAATCTTGTTAAAAAGGTCAAGGCCTTTATAGGTTAGCACTCCTTGATAATTACCAGCATCTCGGTTACTAAAAAATTTTTCGAGATTTTCAACAGATTTGTAGTTTCGAGCGGACAGTTCCTCTAAAAAATTAGCGGTAACATAAAGATTTCTGACAGGTGAAGGACTAGACATGCAAAAAATCCTAAAGGTACTATACCGTTCTTCAAGGCTTATTCTGTAGTTATGTACCCCTGTTCCAAGGATGTCTCTAGCTTTGATTTCATTTCCAATCCACTTAAAAAATGGTGTACTTTCTTTGACACCCGTTTTGATGCCTTCCTTGAAAATTTCAACAATGAAATCGTTTAAAATTGGATCAGACATATTTATTGGTTTGTTCGTTTAAACCTACAAAAAATGCCTACTATTATTTGTAAAATTTTCAATCAAACTTACTGTTCAACTACGTTTTAATATTACAGATAACCCTTTCTTTCGATTAAGCGAACTTGATTTTAGTGGTCTTTTGCAGTCATTCATGAAAATATACCTATTATCTAACACAATACTAAACCCTATTTTGAAATATTACATTTAAACGAACGTGGTTGTTGCAGAACTCAAATAAAGGGCAAGTTTTT
>CAZZVY010000347.1:0-3399 GCA_964657585.1 uncultured Mucilaginibacter sp.
AATTTATATACAGGAATTTCATTGGGGCGATCAAGCGTACAGGCACGCAGTACAGCCGGGCAACATGCGTATCCCTGCTAAATTAACAGCCGGGAAACCGCAGAAGCTAACCTTTGATAAGATACCCGATGTAACAGCGGGTATCAAAAAATTAGAATTACATACAAAAGCTGATTCGGGCTTACCGGTTGACTATTACGTTAACGCCGGCCCGGCGTATGTTGAGGATGGGGTTGTCAAATTTACCCCTATACCTCTAAAAACTAAATACCCGGTGAAGGTTACTATCGTAGCTTATCAATGGGGAAGAACGATTGAACCATTATATCAGTCTGCTGAATTTATCGAACAAACATTTTATATCAACAAATAACCTGCATCGATTCAGATAAACAATATGATAAAGACATTTAAAACCACAGCAATTGTCGTATGTTTTTTAATTTCTTGTTCAACGGTTTTTGGGCAGGAAATTAAGCTCCCGGCGATTGTTAAAAAGGAGCATCCAAGGTTGGGCGTTGACAATAATTCGCAAAAGGAAATAGCCGAAATTTTAAAAACCAACGAAAAAGCCCGAAATGCGCTTAGCCTGTATAAGGCAGCTATTGATCCTTATGTAACACGCCATCTGACAGATTCAACATGGATCGTATCGCGCCTACAGATGTATTGGAAAACGCATTCGTCTAACGTATATATCAAAGGTGGTGTTTATGATCATGCCGATGGCAACGCTCCAGTGCCTACGGTCCGGTTTCCAGGCACAAGGGATGGTACAACAAATTATGGTGCGCCGAAGCTGGAAGATATTATGCCTTATATGGATGATCCTCGCGGCCTCTATTTAGTTAACCGCTCCAAACCCGGCCAGCCGCTGGAATGGGCTGAAGTATCGAAAACAGGCAGAACAGTTGACGGCATAAATTCGCAAATACTCGGGCTCGCCAACAACGCCGCCATAGTTTATTGGATAACCGGCGAAGAAAAATATGCCAGGTTTGCCTATGATATATTTGATACCTATATGACAGGGATGTACTACCGTAGCGAGCCTGTTGATGTTACTCACGGCCACCATCAAACCATTGTGGGCCTGTCAACTTTTGAGGTAATACAGGAGTCGGCCATTTTAAACAGCATAACCGGGGTATATGATTATCTATATAACTATATAAAAGCACGTTCGGCCCAAAAAATACTTCTATATGCCGAAACATTAAAAAAATGGGCTGATCTTCAGATCAAAAACGGTGTTGCTTTTAATAATTGGGACTTGATACAGGCCCGAAATATATTAACGATAGGCATGGTATTGGAAGATAACAATGCTTACCCGGACGGAAAAGGTAACCTGTATTATATTGACCAGGTGTTGAATAAAAACTCTGAAAGGCAATGGTCAATAGTAAAATTATTAGGTGAGGGGTATGACCCCAACACAGGCATTTGGTATGAGTGCCCGGGCTATTCGTTGGGTGTGCTGGGCGACTTTACGGGGTTAGTAAACCTGTTTGATAGTAAGTACAATGACGATATTTTACCGCAAATACCGGTTGTTAAAAAAGCCGTATTGGCCGCACCGCAATACTTGTTCCCCAATGGCTATATCAGCGCCTTCGGCGACACGCATTATACTCATATTAATACCGGGCCCGCAATGCAAATGGTACAAAACGCGCAGAAGAATAATAAGCCCGAACAGGAAGCGGTTTATACAAGTTATTTAAAAACCCTTAGCTCGTTTTATAATGTGCCCGGTGAGAATAATGCCAGACCTATCGCAGGCCGTAAGGGATTAGATATTTTATTATTAAAAGATGCAAACACCACACTCAACCCGTATTTACCAGCCGGTAGAATAGAAGATTATGTGAGCCCTACATTTTTTGCACCCAACGTCAGCTACTTTGCCCAGCGCAATGGTTTCAACCCCAAAAACGGACTAATGGTAGCGATGGCCGGATCAAAAGGAAACCATGCTCACGCAAATGGCATCTCCATGGAGATATTTGGTAAAGGATTAGTATTGGGGCCTGAAGGGGGTATAGGAACCAGTTATTTTCAAACAGACTACGCGGAATATTATTCGCAGTTTCCCGCACACAATACCGTAATAGTTGACGGTAAATCTGCCTACCCGGTAATGAAGAGCAATCATGGATTTGATGTGCTTAGCAGCTACCCTTTGTCGGGGATAAAGCAGGGAATATTTACCGGAGTTACTTACGGCGACCTCTTTTTTATCGAACCCGAAACTATGTCGGATCAGGACAGGCTGACCAGCATTATTAAAACCAACGATTCTACAGGGTATTATGTGGATATTTTCCGTTCAAAGAAAAAAGATGGAAGTGATAAAATGCACGATTACATTTATCATAACCTGGGGCAGCAATTTAACTTAACTGATAAGACAGGGACGCCACTAAACCTAACACTTACCGAGCAATTGGCCTTTGCAAGCGGAACGCTTGATGGGTACGACTACTTTTATGATAAAAAGGTAATAACTACCGACAAGGATGTTAAAGCCACTTTTACTTTAAATGTAACTGGCAGGGATGATGTGATGATGAATATGTGGATAAAAGGCTCGCCCCACCGGAATATATTTAGCGTAAAAGCGCCACCATCAAAAGCATTCAGCAATAATTCAATGGTTCCTGATAGTATCTCTGCGCTTCCTTTGCCAACTATTGTAGCGAGGCAGTATGGTGAAGCCTGGGACCATCCGTTTGTTGTGGTTTACGAGCCTTCAACATCCAAAGAACCGACAAGCATAAAGTCAATTTCATCATTTAATCCTGCTAATGCGGGGTATGATTTTGTAGGGTTAAAGATTGAGGCTAAAACAGGCAGTACCGATTACGTTTTTTCTTCCGCATCGGCTAAAGAAGTGGCTTATCATAATTCAACCGTACAAGCAACTTACGCGGTAATCAGGGAAAGTAAAACTGGATTGGCTTACCTGTTTATGGGTAACGGTAATCAAATAGCTACTGCCAGTTACCAAATTGAAACTAAATCTACTTGTTCGGCAGCCTTAATTATTGATAACAAAAAACTAAGCTTTACTGCCGAAAAACCGGCAAAGCTTACTATTCCGGATATTTATCCTGCCGGTAAAGCAATAAGTTTAAAGGCAACAATCAATGGTAAACAAATCACAATAACAGGCAAACGCAAAAAATTAAACAATAAGCAATTGATAACGTTTGCTATGCCTGCCATGTCGTTAAGTGTATTAAATATCATTTCAAATTAACTTTTATGGCATAATAGAAATATTTAATTCGCGAAATGAAATCAGCTACCACCATTGGCCTATACTTTTTCATTACACCCGAACCACAGATCATAAACAACATGTCAATGTGTGCTGTGGTTGGATTGAGCATG
>CAZZVY010000348.1:0-3374 GCA_964657585.1 uncultured Mucilaginibacter sp.
ACCGTTTGTTTTATATGTCAGTATTTGACCGCATCATAACAGGTGCGGTCTTTTTTTAGTTGTTGAGGATATACCGCTACCTTTGTCCGCACATGTTAAACGTACTTTACCGCGATGACTACCTTATAGCCATTAACAAGCCGCATGATTTGCTGGTGCACCGCTCGCCTATTGCGGCCGATGTGCAGGAATTTGCCGTGCAAACCCTGCGCGACCAGATCGATAAATGGGTAACGCCGGTACACCGCCTGGACCGTAAAACCGGCGGGATATTGCTATTTGCCTTAGATAAGGATACCGAGATAGCCATGCACAAGCAATTTATGGAAGGATTAGTGCATAAAAGATATCTGGCCATTGTACGCGGGCATACACCTGATAGCGGTACTATCGACTATCCGCTGCGAAAAGAGAACGGCGTAATGCAGAATGCCCATACAGCTTACCATACGTTGAACCGTGCCGAACTGCCAATAGCTTTAGGTAACCACCCTACGTGCCGCTACTCGCTGGTAGAGGCCGCTCCTACAACTGGCCGCATGCACCAGTTACGCAAGCATTTTGCCCATATTAACTACCCCATAATAGGCGACAGGCCGCATGGCTGCAACAAACAAAATAAATTGTTTAAAGAGCGCTGGGAAATGACCACTATGCTGCTGCATGCCAGTCAACAATGTTTTAAGCACCCTGTTACCGCTCAACAACTAACTATTGAAGCCCCTTTACAAATAGAGTTTTTGCGGACAATGGAAATAATGGGCTTTACGCTGCCAACTGCAAGCAGGGCTATAATACATACAACAACAGGCCCATGAAAACATGATAGCACCGTTGTTGAATTTTTTTCAAGGCTTGTATCCCAGTAAACAGTAATATTGAATTCAACTTTATTTGAATATTTTAAAAATAGAACCCCAAAACCAGCTCTCATCGGCCTTTAGCATAGTTTCCAATGTACGGTTTACATTTTTAGCCAACTTATTAATATCGTTAACAGATGTTTTGAAGGTTTTAAATTCAGAGTCTTTTTCATCACCCTGCAGATCCGATAATTCATTAAGGATTTTCAGTACAGGGTCAAGTTCGCGTTTTTTGCGTTCCTGTGCTACCTGGCGGGCTATTATCCAGGTATCTTTTTGCGCAAAAAAGTATTCCTTGCGCTCACCGGCTTTATGCTGCTTTTCAATCAGGCCCCATCCAATCAGGTCGCGCAGGGTCATATTGGCATTACCGCGTGATATGCGCAACTGCTCCATTATTTCTTCGGTAGTTAAAGCATCCGGGCTAACCAGCAGCAGGGCATGTACCTGGGCCATAGTACGGTTTATCCCCCACTCGCCCCCTAATTTGCCCCAGGCTTCAATAAATTTCAGTTTAGCTTCGGCCAATTCCATTGTACACAAACATAGGTATTTTTAAACTTTCAAATTATCTTGAAATATAATTATTGTAACGCCAGCCCGCTGCGGAATTATATGATGTTAACTTACCCCAAACAGGTGGTAAACAACATTTTTAAACAATTCAAGCTGTTTTTCTGTTCAGCTTTCTATGCGCTCAGATGGCAGTTGCCTGGCTAAAAAAACACACAGCAAACAGGCCGGTTTCATAAGTATTTGATATTCTGATTTATATATGTTACCTTTGTTGCGCTTTATAGCATATTGTTCACTAAAACACAAAGAATGATTAAAAAACACTTAGTTACGTACTCCGTAATTGTGGTGCTGATTGTCGTTTCTCAACTGTTTATTTGTAGTACTACATTTAAGAGAAATGCAGCTTATCCCGCCGCTGCAAATACTTCAGCCAATAGTATCCCACGCCTCATCAAGTACAATAAAAGTGCTGCCGATGAAATTAATTTTGCCGACGAATCCATCCCCGCGCATAATTTAAATGTTAAGCGCAAGCTTAAAAACTCTTTACGCCAAAACAGCTTTGGCAATGTGCAATCAGATGTTTTGCATAAAAAAGCGCAGGAGCTGTTCCCGGTCATTGAACCTATTTTAAAACAATATGGCATCCCTGACGACTTTAAATACATTCCGCTGGTTGAATCGGGCTTAAGCGCTGGCACTTCCGCACGCGGCGCACGCGGCCTATGGCAGTTTATGCCAGGCACCGCCCGTAATTATGGCCTAAAAGTTGGCCGTGGCCGCGATGAACGGCTGAACATCAGTAAATCAACTATTGCGGCCTGTATTTACCTGCGCGAATTATATACCGAATTTAACAGCTGGACGCTCACTGCAGCAGCCTATAACTTAGGTTCCATTAAATTGCAAAAGGCTATAAACAAGCATAACAGCGGCAATTACTTCCTTATGCACCTTAATGCCGAAACAGGTAATTATGTGTATAAGCTGATAGCCATGAAAGAAGTAATAAGCAAACCGCAGGATTATGGTTATAAAAACAATTACAGGCTTTTAAAACCGGCAACAATGCTGGCGGCGGTTAATTAAAGGCCTTCGGAAACAAGGTATATTAGCGAATAAACTGTAGTTATTGCATATTAATTGATAATTTGAGCGCATGAAATTGCGTACTTATCTTACCGATTTTGCTGCGCTGCTATTCCCCCAGTTATGCCAGGCCTGCGGCGACAATCTGATTAGCGGCGAAGACCTGATCTGCACAGATTGTATCTATAATTTACCCTATACAAATTTCCACCAGCTGCCTGATAATGTTGTAGCCCGGCAATTTTGGGGCCGGCTAAATTTAGAGGCCGCTTATGCTATGCTGTATTTTATTAAAGGCGGTAAAGTGCAGCAACTAATGCATGCCTTTAAATATGATAATGTACCTCAAATAGGCAATAAGCTGGGCGCCATTGCCGGCGAGCAGTTAAAGCAGCATAAGGTTTTTAAAAATGCTGATGCAATAATACCTGTGCCGCTGCATAAAACCCGCCAGCGTAAACGCGGTTATAACCAAAGCGCCTTTTTTGCAGAGGGTATAGCAGCGGCGTTAAACAGGCCTGTGTTGTGTGATAACCTTGTCCGCACAAAAGCTACGGTAACGCAAACCCATAAGTCAAGATTTGAGCGGGCAGTTAATATGCAGGGGGTATTTACGCTTGCCCACCCGGAGCAGCTGATTAGCAAGCATATACTGCTGGTAGATGATATAATAACCACCGGCGCAACTTTGGAGGCCTGTGCTGCAGCTTTATTAACCGTGCCCGGGCTGCAATTAAGCATTGCTACAATTGCCTATGCAGAGTAGGCATTATGGCCCTTATGATAAGTATTAACCTTTTATTAACGTGAGTTCGGGTTAAGACCTTTGTATCCTTTACAACCCGTTATAAAGCTACTGCAAGTTGCACCAACTTAGTGTTCCCTAATTCAGGGAAAAGTACT
>CAZZVY010000349.1:0-3374 GCA_964657585.1 uncultured Mucilaginibacter sp.
AATGCAATGGCTTTATCAGGTGTGCGGTTAAATATGCTCACTTCAAAGCCCGCCTTTACCAGGTTTTTTACCATGGGTACGCCCATATTGCCTATCCCTATCCATCCAATCTTTATATTATTCATGGTTATATTTTTATAATTTTAAATTTTTAAACAACCAGTAATGGCCCCATTAACCATACCAGTCAAAATACTATATGTCTATTAGAACTGCCGTATCTTCAGTCGTTGCCATACTGCTGTTATGTAAAACGTTAGCCTATGCGGTGCCGTTCAACATTGTTTCGCCACAAGCCAAAGTTACTATTATATATGCGGCTCACGATCATAAGCTTGATTCCATTGCTGCTAACTTACTGGCGCAGGATATACAGCGTGTCAGCGGCTATTTACCGGCAGTATCAACAAATCTGTCCAAAGCTACAGGTAATGTCATTATCATCGGCACAAGCAAATCTGATTTGATCACTTCCCTGCACGATAAGTATTTTGATCAGTTAACCGGAAAATGGGAATGCTACAGCATTAAAGTTATGGCAAGGCCTTTTAAAAATATCAGCAATGCTTTAATTATTACCGGCAGCGATGACCGGGGAACAGCCTATGGGGTATTTGATATTTCTGCACGGATAGGGGTTACTCCCTGGTATTGGTGGGCCGATGCGGCCCCTGAACAAAAGAAGACGTTAGCGCCCGATATAGAAACCTATACTTCACAAACGCCATCGGTTAAATACCGGGGCATTTTCATTAACGATGAAGACTGGGGCCTGCAGCCCTGGGCAGCTAAAACCTTTGAACCTGAAATTGGTGATATTGGCCCTAAAACGTATGCTAAAGTGTTTGAACTGCTGCTTCGCTTAAAAGCTAACCTGATATGGCCGGCCATGCACCCCAGCACAAAGGCATTCTTTTATTACCCGGGTAACGTAAAAATGGCTGAAGACTACCAGATAGTGATCGGCTCGTCGCACGCCGAGCCTATGCTGCGTAATAACGTGGGGGAGTGGAATGAAAAGACCATGGGGCCATTCAACTATATCACCAACCAGCAAAAAGTTGATGATTACTGGGAAACGCGCGTAAAGGAAAGCAGCCAGGCTAATGCCATTTACAGCATGGGTATGCGGGGCGTGCACGACAGCGGCATTGAGGGGGTTAAAACCGTGCAGGAAACCGTGCCCCTACTGGAACGCATTTTTGGCGATCAGCGCGAAATGCTGAAAAAATACATTAACCCTGATATAAAAAAAGTACCGCAGGCTTTTACCGCCTATAAAGAAGTGCTGGATGTTTATGATGCCGGCCTGAAAGTACCCGATGATATTACCCTGGTTTGGCCCGATGATAATTATGGCTATATACAGCGGCTGGATAATGAACAGGAAAGCAAACGTACGGGCGGTGCAGGTATATATTATCATACCTCTTACTGGGGCCGACCGCACGATTACATATGGCTATGCAGCACTGCCCCGGGGTTGATAAGGGAGGAAATGACCAAGGCCTATGAGCTGAACGCACGCAATATCTGGGTGCTGAATGTGGGGGATATTAAACCGGCGGAATATAATATCCAGTTTTTTTTGGATATGGCCTATCATATCCAGCCATTTTATAACGGCGCCTACCCCAAAACGCACCTGCAAAACTGGGTAAGCGCCAATCTGGGCAGCAAAGATGCCGGTAAAACCACTGATATTTTATGGAAATATTACCAACTGGCATTTGAGCGCAAGCCTGAGTTTATGGGCTGGAGCCAAACCGAGCCCACTACCCAGGTGAAGTTTACCGCTTATGACCATTTTGATTATGGCGACCAGGCACAGCAGCGGATAGATGCTTATAATGAGCTGGAGCAGTCGGTTAAAGCCTTAAGGGTTGCCACCAATGCCGCTAAGCAGGATTGCTTTTTCCAGTTGGTGTATTACCCCGTAATGGGCGCATCGTTAATGAATAAAAAATACCTGTACCGCGACAAGGCTTATCTTTATGCGCAACAGGGGCGGTTAAGTGCGCGGGGTTATGATAGCTTGTCAAAGGCAGCGTATCAGCAGATTATTACCGAAACCGATTTTTATAATACCCTGTTAGCCAATGGTAAGTGGGCGCATATCATGTCTATGTCACCCCGTGACCTGCCAGTTTTCAAGGCCCCGGAACCTAATTATAAAATGATGAGCCGTGCTGAACCCTGGCTGGTTGCACCCGAAGGCAACGATGAAAAAGCAGGATTACCTGCTTTTAATAAACTTAGCGACCAAAAACACTTTGCCGATATATTTTTAACCAGGGACACTTTGGTTAATTTCATAGCTAAAACCTCGGCTCAGTGGATAAAGGTATCGCAATCCGCAGGCAAACTTACACCAAACGGCATGGAAAGCCAGGTGCGCTTATGGGTATCCGTTGATTGGGCCAAGCTGCCTACCGGAAAAAACGAGGATGGCACAATCAGCATTCAAAGCGGCAGCAGCGTTTACACCCTGAAAGTGAAAGCCAGTAACTATACACTGCCACCGTTAGGCGGTTATAAAGGTTTTGTTGAGAATAACGGCTATATCTCCATCTACGCCAAAGATTACCAGGAAAACCTGAAACATGGCACCAGCTACTGGGCGGCCACTTATGGTTTTGGCGCAACGGAACAATCAATGGAGGCTTTGCCTTTAACTATTAAGCCGGCAATTATAATTGATAACACGGATAGTGAAATCAAAAATATGCCGGCCTTAGCTTATAATTTCTATACATTCAACAACAGCCCTGCCGAGGTTAACATATACACCATCCCTACTTATCCGCTCAATAAAAATTTTGAAGTGCGTTATGCGGTAGGTGTAGATGACGGCCCGGCAACCATATTGAATTTCAAAACCGTAGGCCGCAGTGAAGAATGGAAGCAAAACGTGTTAAGCAATTCGGCCATACGGTCGGTCAAGGTACCATCATTAAACGCCGGTAAGCATGTGCTGCATGTTTATATGATAGATCCAGGGGTGATCCTGGATAGGATACTGATAAACCTGGGCGGCTTAAAACCGGGATATGGCCTGGTTGAGGAAACAATAATAACAAACAAATAAAGGTGTGACTTTAATATGATATGGTTAAATAAGCCTCCTTTTAATACTTTTCAAGCTACATCCTATATTTATTCCGCAAGATGAAAAAACTTATCCGCAGCTTTGGTTTTGCATTTAAAGGGATTGGATACGCTGCACGTACGCAATTAAATTTCCGGGTACATATTGTGGCCGCTTTAACAGCTGTGTTGTTGGGATGTGCTTTACATGTATCGGTTAATGAATGGCTTTGGATAGCGCTTTGTATGGTGTTGGTTGTTAATGCCGAGCTGTTAAATACAGCCAT
>CAZZVY010000350.1:0-3322 GCA_964657585.1 uncultured Mucilaginibacter sp.
CTTTGGGGTCGGTTTGGCTCGTCATACCGACCAGGGGACTGTAGGTGTAGGTGGTCATTTGGCCGGCTGAAGGGTACAGCCGCAGGTCATCAAACCATACATTGCCGCCGCCGTTGTTATCTACCCGCAGGTTCAGCTGGGTGACATCGGCCGGTACGTCATAGTCTCCCTCCAGGTACACCCAGCCGCCCGTTTGGCTGCCGTCCACATTGCTGACATAACTGAAATACCCCGTCTCGCCGGCCCGTTTCATAAACAGGAACAACTGGTAGGTGGGCCCGTCGCTGTAAAACCAGCCCGAATAGTGAAACTTTTTTGTCCCGGTCAGGGAGATTTGCAGCCAGGTATTGCTATGGTAATACACCTCCGAGCCCGAGGGGTTTACAATCAGCCCCGAATAATTGCCCGTATGCGCCCTTGTGCCATCCTGTATCACAGCATTGAGCGGATAATCCGTCCCTTCTTCAAAATTATCGTGATAGATCTCGTTTACCGCTGCGCTGGTTGCCTGGGCTATAGGGTATTGTTTGTTGTAGCCCCACAGGTAACTCACCGGCAGCCCCCCGCCCTTAGCTACGCTTTGGATATTGCCTTTATTATCGTAGTTAAGGTATTGCAATCTGGGTTCATAGGCATTTGTCCCTTTCCGGGTATACACCGCTTCCGGCGCCAGGATGTTATTCCCCCAATCCCGGTAGGCATAAAGTTCGCCGCTTACCGGCGCCGTGTTCTTGGTGGTTGTTTTTTCAATCAATGCAGTTAGTCGGTTATTACTGTTTAACGTTCCCACCATTGATTGCTGGGCGGTGGTCAGATTTGGTATACTGCTGCTGGTAGGGTAATAATAATTAGTAGTAGTAGCGCTATTATCGCTGTTGGTGGTAGTTTGAAGCGACAGATTATAGGGATAATTCAACTCATAATCATTGGTAATGGTTTTGGTTGTACTATTCCCTGTTCCGTAACTGGTGTGGCTTTCATCTAATAAAACATTGGTACCTGTAGCAATGGCATAGGTGTTTTTAAAAAAAGGCGTGGGAGCTGCAATTTGAAACCAATAATTATAGCCTGAATAAGCACTACCCCAAAACTCATTATTCGGGGGCACGAAACTACCGTTACTCGCCGTTATGTTGGCTATGGGATTAACTATCAATCCCTGAATAGAAGGTGCAAGCACCTGATTGGGGTAATCGTAAGCTTTATAGTGATAAGTATCCTGCATTAAAATTGTATAAATGCCGCTTGTGCCTTTATAAAGCTCTTTTTTTACCAGGCTGGGGCTGGGGCAAATTAAATTATTCAGGGTATATAAAAGGTCCAGGTTATGGCCCAATACCGGGGCTAATACAATATCGTTGGGCAGATATTTGTACTCATAAACCGTTTTACCTTCATCGCTATACTCCGTTACTTTACTATACCATATATCTGTATTGAATCCAAAATAGCGGTAACGGGGCTGGCTACTCACAGTAACCCTGCGGCAGCTGCCCTGTTCATTATGCTCGTACCCATCAGCGTAAAGTAGGCGTACATCAAGAAAGCTATCGTCTTCCGGATAACTGTTTAGTTGGGCTAAGCCCGATTCGCCTTCACCATATTTATAATCTTTAACCATGGTTTTACCCGAAACCGGATCATACATATTGATCTGCTTGATGCGTAAGCCCCCGCCATATGCCGTTGTACCATTATGCGTAAAGGCATGCGGTTCATAAATAAAACTGCTCCAGCCGCCAGTAGGATAAATAATTTTTTGCAGACTTTTTACCGTCATTGCACTGGTATCCGTTTCTTTATTTGCGCCCGCATAATACTGATTGGAATAGGTTGTAGCATTACTAGCCATGGGGTTGCTGTATATTATTGGTAACGTTATTGAGGGAATCATAGTTGTATTGCCTTTGTTATTAAAATAACCCCATCTATCCTGATCGAAGATGTTATAGGCAGCTTGTGGCCGGTACTGCATCGTGTAAGCTCCTTCGCCATTTGCCGCTACGCTTTCTAAAACTCCTGTGCTGGTATTGACAGAAAAATTGATTGTTTTGATAACTGCCTGATTAGCGGACAGGACTTTCATGGTTTGAAGGAAACCCGCGCCTATTATACTTTGATAGTTAAACTGAATAGTACCTCCCGGGAAACTGATACTGGACATGGTTAATTCCGAAGGGTTTTGATCGTAACCTGCGGAAACATCAGTAGCATACAATGATTGACCAGTACCCGAGTAGCCAAATAGGTTTTCCACTAACCTGAAATCCCCACCGATCGATATACAGTTATCCCATACAGTTTTATATTGCGTAGGCGCAACATTACTGTTTACAGAAGACTGGATATAATTAAAGGTTACCGTATTTGCTACCCCAGGCAGCGTTATACTGTAAAGCATCCAAGCCGACACCTCACCCCCTTGTGTTAATTCATGCCCTCCGCCTAAACCAAAATTGTAAACTACGCCTTTATCATCTGTAATGATAAACCCATTGGTAATATCTATTGGGTTGATCAGATCAATCTTATAGGGAGATGCAGGTATTGACTGTGCATGATAAACGCTGCCGTCCCATTGCAGCATAAAACTTCCGTTATAATCCGGCAAATGGATTGTAAAAAGGTCGAATTGTCCGTCTATTCCGCCATTCCAGGTCTCCCCACCAGACGGGGTTGATATTTGAGATAAATAATCCGGGTCGGTACTCGAAGGTTGAATGTTATTGGTTTTCCAATCTTTATCCGACTTACCCAAAATAGTCCTGGTAATACGAAATCCGGGGAATAATGACCAGCCCAGTCCAACCACGCCCGCCGATTGGCTGACCTTTATTCCTGACGAATTATATTTCAGACTGAAAGGAATGTTTAACCCGGGAAGACTTAAGGTGTAAAGTGGTATACCAACATTAGTAGTACCTGTTGATCCGTCGGCTGAATACCCCAAGAAACGCTGAAATTCCATTGAAGTTGGCCCTGGAGGTATAATTTTAGGAACAGTTATTCCATTTGGGTCCTGGGCTTTAGCCATAAAGCCCGCCAGCACAAGCCATATGCAGGCTGCTTTTAAGGTAAGAATGTTCAAGTTCATTTTAATGCTTAATAATTAGTTCCTTTAATCCGTTAATTTCCTTGCGTTGTTCTTTCAGTTGTTTTTCATTCTCAATCAAATACAGCGTCAATTCCTCCACTTTCTTCAGCAACTTCATATTCATCTCGCTTAAGTCGACACCATTTTGCTCCATATTTTTCGCAGATGGTATTTCGGGCAGGTGTTTGTTGGCAGTGATGTATTTTTGAACTTCCGTTAAGGTTTTTA
>CAZZVY010000351.1:0-3321 GCA_964657585.1 uncultured Mucilaginibacter sp.
CGCTGTGCCTGCGCCAAAGGCATCAGTTAACTTCCCGGTCTTTGCTGCCTGGATAATTTCTGAAATTGATACACGGCGTTCTTCTACCGGCATGCCCCAGTCGCGGGCAAGGGCCAAAACAGTATCCCGGGTTACGCCGTCTAATATGGTATCGCGGGTTGATGGGGTTACCAGCGTTCCGTTGATCATAAACATCACATTGGCTGCGCCCAGTTCCTCGGCATAAAGGTGTTCTTTGGCATCGGTCCATATCAGCTGGTCAAAGCCTTCCTCGGCAGCTTTTTTAAAGGGCAGCATAGAGCCGCCGTAGTTACCTGCCGCTTTGGCAAAGCCAAAACCGCCTTCGGCAGCGCGGGTATATTCCGTTTCTATCTTAACGCGCAAAGGCTTTGTAAAATAAGCGCCCACAGGGCAGGTCATCACCACAAATTTGTAGGTTTTTGACGGGTTAACGCCAAAATATGGGTCGGTAGCAAACATTACCGGGCGTATGTAAAGCGCATGGCCGGGCTTGTTTGGTATCCAGTCGCGTTCCACATCAACCAATGCCGCAATGCTGTTAACAAAAATATCTTCGGGCAGTTCGGGCATGCAAAGGCGTTCGGCCGACTTGTTGAAACGCGCCGCATTCTTATCCGGGCGGAAAACGCTTACCTGTCCGTCCGCATGTTTGTAGGCTTTTAGTCCCTCAAAAAATGCCTGACCGTAATGCAGGGATGATATAGCCGGGCTAAACCCGATCTCGCCATAAGGCACTATCTCAAAATTCTTCCACTCACCATCGGCATAATCGGCCACAAACATATGGTCGGTAAATATATGCCCGAAAGGTAAATTGCTGAAATCCGTTTGCTGTAAGCGGGAGTTTTGCGTTTTGGTGATCTTGATGTCCAGCGTTTCTGTCATGGTGATAATTATAATTGAAAAAGCTGCAAGGTAAGGATTTTTGAAATTGCTTAAAATATTAAGTTTTAAAAAGCTTTTTCCAGATATAAAGATTGGGATATAGATAGGCTATGCGGATGCAATTACAAAACATTACAATAAAATCCAAAATCGGACTTTCCAAACCCAAAATAAAACTATACTTTTGCAGCGTGAAATACGTATCTGCAAGGCATACTTCACTACCTTATTTTACCGAAACTGCACCACAGGATAAACGGCTGAACATCCATTTTAAATTTTCTTTAAATGACTACTTACACCAAACTTCCGGCGGTATTGCTACTGGCTGATGGCACTGTTTTTCATGGCAAAGCTGCCGGTAAAATTGGCACCACCACAGGCGAAATTTGCTTTAACACCGGCATGACCGGTTACCAGGAGATATTTACCGACCCTTCATACTTCGGGCAGATCATGGTGACCACCAATGCACATATTGGAAATTACGGCGTTAACCATACCGAGGTAGAATCAGACAAGATACAGATTGCCGGGCTGGTGTGTAAAAATTATAATATTGCCTACAGCCGCAAACAGGCGGATGAATCTATACAAGACTACTTTCAGGAACAGAACATCGTATCGATATCTGATATTGACACCCGCCAACTGGTACGCCACATCCGTGATAAGGGGGCTATGAATGCCATTATCTCGTCAGAGATACTGGATATTGAAGATTTAAAGATTAAATTAGCCGGGGTACCATCAATGGATGGATTGGAATTGTCATCGCAGGTATCAACCGCTCAAACCTATACTTTTGGCGATGAGAGCGCCCCGCTGCGTGTTGCCGTGCTTGATCTGGGTGTTAAGAAAAATATATTACGCAACTTTAGCGACCGGGGCGTTTTTTCAAAGGTTTATCCGGCCAAAACCAGTTATGCCGATATGGAAGCCGATTTTAAGCCTGATGGTTATTTTATCAGCAACGGCCCCGGCGATCCTGCCGCTATGCCTTATGCTATTAATACCGTAAAGGATATTTTGAACGCAGATAAGCCGATGTTCGGTATTTGTTTAGGCCACCAGTTACTGGCTTTGGCCAATGACATCCCGACCCAGAAAATGTTTAACGGCCACCGGGGGTTAAACCACCCGGTAAAGAACGTTATAAAAAACCACTGCGAGGTAACATCGCAAAACCGCGGCTTTGGTGTGGTGCAGGATGCGGTAAGGGCGTCGGATAAGGTAGAGATCACCCACGTTAACCTTAACGATCAATCGATAGAGGGTATCCGTGTAAAAGATAAAAAGGCATTCTCGGTGCAATACCACCCGGAGTCATCACCTGGCCCGCATGACTCCAGGTATTTGTTTGATGACTTTATAGAGATGATAAAGTAAGGCGGAAAGCGGGATATATCATAGAAATTACAGAGCAGGCTTAGGTTTGCTCTTTCTGTTTTTATACTTCATGTTAAAGTCATAATATAACTGATACCAATTGTACGCAAACTTAAAATAACACTGTTCTGTTAAGCCGAATATATATTATCCAAAATAGTTAATCAACCTTTATATGAAAATCATAGTTACCGGTTCCTTAGGAAATATCAGCAAGCCGCTGGCTGAAAATTTAGTTAAACAAGGTCATAATGTTACGGTGATCAGCAGTAAGGCAGATAAAAAAAGTGATATCGAAACGCTGGGCGCAACTGCTGCCATAGGCTCGTTAGAGGATGTTGATTTTATAGCACAAATTTTTACCGGCGCCGATGCAGTTTATGTAATGGTGCCGCCCAACCTGGCTGTGCCTGATCCGCGGGCATATTATAACACGCTTGGGAACAATTACGCGGAGGCTATAAAACAGTCGGGTGTTAAGAGGGTGGTGCATTTGAGCAGCATGGGCGGAGAGTTGGATAAAGGTACCGGATTAATACTTGGCTCACATGATGTAGAAAAGATTTTAGGTGAATTATCCGGTATAAGTCTTACCACTTTACGCCCGGGATATTTTTACACAAACTTGTTAGGTTTTATTGATATGATAAAATATATGGGCTATATCAGCAATAATTATGGAGGTGATACTAAAATTGTAATGGTACACCCTGAAGATATTGCTGCTGCAGCGGCAGAAGAACTTGTAAAAACCGGAGGTATTGATAGGGTGCGCTATATAGCCAGCGGAGAATATACCGGTGCAGAGGCTGCCAGGATATTAGGCCAGGCCATTGGCAAGCCTGATCTGCAATGGGTAAAATCTACAGACGGGCAAATGCAGCAGGGATTGGAAGGTGCAGGATTCCCGCAACATATTGCTGCTCAATTTGTGGAAATGGGCAACAGCATAGCCAGTGAAATTATTCGCAGCGATTATGACCAGCATAAACCTGCTGCAATGGGTAAATTAAAGCTGGAAGACTT
>CAZZVY010000352.1:0-3306 GCA_964657585.1 uncultured Mucilaginibacter sp.
ATTGTCTAATGAACAACCTTATTTATCTTTTATTCCTAAATGCACAACAGGTATTTAATATCAAATTTTATATTTTTAATATTTTATTTAAGATTGTAAAATAACCTCAATATCCCTTGATCATGAAAGTTTTATCGTTAAAATTGGCAACGCTTGCGCTGTTATTTATTTTTAGCCTAATAAATCTTTTGAGAAGTCATTAGCTTTTATAGGAGCTGCTGATTCTTCAGCAGCAACATTACTGCGAAGTTTCCTAACAGGCACACCTAAATATATAAATTTTGCTTCTAAAACCTGATTCTTAATTACTAAACTATTTGCCCCAACTATAACGTTGTTTCCAATCACTGCCCCGGGCATAATAGTGGTGTATTGCCCAATACTAACATTGTCACCAATATGAACTTTTTTTCGTAGTCCCTTCGGCACTATGTCCATTAATAACAACGTCTCCGCCAATCATACAATTGGAACCGATTTCTATCAAATTACAGTCTGAAATTTTTGTTGTGTTTATAAAAGTATTGTTACCAATTTTCGCCCCCATCCCGCGAAAAAACATATTGATTAGAAATGTATTCTTTACAAAAGGGAGGAAAATATTAGAAACTAACCAAATCAAGCCATGATGAGCCGCAAACCCAAATAGCTTTAATGAGTTCCGAGTCAAATTTTCTTCTTCACTGTTTATTCTAAATATTATGCGAATTATAGAAATTAATAACATAAGGGTATACCCAAAGACAAAGTATGAAATCGTTATTGTGAACATACTTAAGAAAACATATACCATTTCAGCTAAATTATATCGATCTAAAAGTTTGATGAAAAAAATGACAAAGATTATAGCTGGCATTGCGCATAGGGTAATAATAAGTCCCGCAAATAAATGTGCAATTGGTAATAAGATTACTTTACCAATGTCAAAGAGAGTTTTGGAGTTCATGTGATTAGGATTGCATTATTTAAAAATTAACAAATTATTGGCAGGGAAAAAGGCAGGCTCCACTCGAATGATCCACAAAAGCAACGCCAGGTGGCATCTTGAGGCCATACGCTTTTCAAGCCTATGGCCTCAAGATCAGCTGTTCCGCTCCCGCGGGCTGACCTGTCATTGCTTTTGTATGGCTCAAGGTCGTTACGCCTAAAAGCTCTCTTTGCCCTCAATGCACTTCCACTTGTGTTCCAGTCAATTTCGGCCAACCGCTTTTCTTGTCCGGCTCGCCTGCGCCTCACAAAAGGCTGCGCAAGAGGCATCGCGTGTGATGTCCCACACCACAACCCCTACATGTCATCAAACACTTATGCCCATTGCTGGTGTAAACATACTGCCCAGCCGCTGCGCTCTCCCTGTGCAGACCTTTTGCTCAACTCGCAGCCCCTTGCGTTACACTTCAGGGGCTCGGACGGCTCGCGGCTTTATGTGGTGAAAAGATTGCGGGGGTGCCCGCAATGGTGAATTAAACCTATGGAATAATTATGTATATGACGAAGTAGGATGCTGAAGTAATAAGTATGCTTCTTGTTTTGTGGTAACAAATAAAAATACGATGCGGTTAGGCACGTACTAATGTTTCAGGGGATATATCAAATGCTTTCGCCACCGCAAATACTACTGAAATGCTTGTATTGAGTAACCCTCGCTCCAATCTACTGATTTGGCTATATTCTATACCGGCTATATTCGCTAACGCTTCCTGAGATAAATTTTTTGCAATTCTGTATTTCCTTACGTTACTGGCAACAATGGTAATTGCAGATATATCTCTAAGCTGTGTCACTTCCAAAGCTTAGTTTATTTTTTATTTTGAATTAAGGCAAATTTGCCTTAATATTGATTTTGAAATTTATAGCTAATTAAATCAATACAATAAGTTAAACTTTATCACGATGCAACTACTTTGGTCACACACGACACGCTGTTGTCCTTTTGCTGCTTGTTATTAATGTGCTGTATGCAAATAAAAGTTATGCACAAGAAGTCATCACTAACCAAACCGTATTGCAATTACATAAAGCCGGGCTGGGAAAAGATATTATCATTGCGAAAATTGATAACTCACAATGCAAGTTTGAACTGTCAACGAATGCATTATTAGCACTGAAGAAAGCCGGTATTGTAAATGAAGTGGTTACGGCAATGTTTAATAAAGGCAATACCATAGCTAATACTGAGAACCCTGTCGGCACGGCAGCATTGAATTTAGCAAGCGGGGTCTACTACTATAATCCAAATACCCGCACCTATGACGAAATTGATGCCTCGGTGATTACCAACAACAAGCAAGGCGGAATAGGAGAAACCTTAAAACGAAGTGTCAGCGGATTATTTAATGCCAAGAACAAAGCATCCTTAAGCGGTGCCGAGGCCAACCTCAAAATCACCACCACGACACCCTTGTTTGTCTTTGTGTTTGAAAAAGACAAAGGAACGCTTAATAGTACCAATAACTATTTTGCAGATGCCACCAGCCCCAATGAGTTCTTTTTGATAAAACTTGACGTGGTAAAAAATAGTCGTGAGTTTGTCGTCGGTAAATCCAATAGTGTAGGTTCAAATACCGGCATTGCCGATGAGGCAAAAGTCTCCTTTATTTCAAAGAAACTACAAAAAGGGGTGTATGAAGTGACAACAAACAATCCGTTGCCACCGGGCGAGTACTGTTTTATGTTCGCGGCCTCATCGCTGATGCAAGGGGCAACACACAAAGTATTTGATTTCACCATTCGCCCATAACTTAATGAAAAAGCACCTCCTCTTATTTTCACTCATCCTCATTGTGTTATCGTCCTGTAAAAAAGATAATAGCGCTCCTGCGGTACAAAAGCCAACCATTGCAGATATCTTGTCCAATTACATATTTTCCACTGCTGTGCAAATTATCGGAAGTGTTACCGCAGACGGAGGCGCAGTGGTTACGGCACGCGGTGTATGCTGGAGCACCTCAAGTAATCCCACCTATCCGACCATTTTACCATTGATGGTACTGGTATAGGTGGGTATACAAGCAATATTACAGGGTTAACTATTAATACAACTTATTACTTGCGCGGTTACGCGACCAATAGCGCCGGAACTACCTACGGCACTGTATTCAGCCTAACAACAGGGTATGGCATCGGTGAATCATTTGCGGGAGGCATCATCTTTTATATTTATAATACAAAAGTTCATGGGTTGGTTGTGGCTGCAACCGACCAGGGCAGCGCCAAATGGGATAACACTAACGGAGGAACATTTCTTTCTCCCAGTGCGTACAGCACCACAGACGGTGCAGGAAACACCGCCAAAATTTATAATGCCGC
>CAZZVY010000353.1:0-3289 GCA_964657585.1 uncultured Mucilaginibacter sp.
ATAGTCCCTGATCAAATTGCGCTCACCATATACGGGCATCCATGTAGTATCGTGCGACGAGGGTTTTATTGCTTTTACCTGCAGGTTTTCGCACCAATCGTCGTGTACATCTACTTTTAAAGCCATCGCTTTTTCAGATAACTGGTTATCCATCTGGATATCGAGAACAGACTCTGCTATAACGGCTTTTTTTTTGTAAGTGACCTGGTAGTACATGGTGCGTTTATTTGTCGAATTTGCTTTTTGATAAAATTGTATGGTGAAATTTTTGTCGGGCGACTGAATGGTTACCTCTGATCCCGTTATCCTGTTTTGTCCATATCCAAGGCTATAAAAGCATCCTGATAAAAAACATAATATGATTAACTTATATAAAAAGCTCACTTTTGTTATTTATTTAAATAGTTAATGTATACACCATGCCTTTTTCTGTAGCAAAGTCATAAACAACCGTGTTTTTTATGCCTGGATTTTTAACAGAGGCTTTGAATGATATTATCGGATCCGGTGTAACTTCCGTTTTGTAAAAGGGGTTAAGGTTGGCACCTTTGGCCGGCTTTAAATTTACATATTTACCGCCTTTTAATATATTAGGGACGCGGATACGGCAATTGCCACCAATTGTTGATTTAACGCTAAGTCTTGTCAGTTTGCCGTCTATCCATTCCATATCCTTTATTTCAAACCCTCCCCGGGCCCTTAAACCAGCTACGCTTCCGTTTTGCCATGCATCAGGTAATGCTGGTAGTAATTGGAGTGCTCCGTCATGGCTCTGCATAAGCATTTCGGTTATCCCGGCGGTGCAGCCAAAGTTGCCGTCAATCTGGAATGGGGGATGGGCGTCAAATAAATTAGAGTAGGTGCCGCCGCCGCCAGTATTTGCCCCTAACGGCGAAAGCTGCTTTTTTATCAATTCATAAGCATGGTTACCATCCTGGAACCTTGCCCATAAATTCACTTTCCAGCCCATGCTCCACCCGGTTGATATATCGCCGCGGTACAGCAGAGAATTGCGCGCGGCATCAAATAGTTCAGGTGTACGGAACGGGGATATTTGCTTGCCCGGAAATACACCAAACAGATGTGAAACATGGCGATGGTTATCTTTCGGATCATCTAAATCATCCAGCCACTCCTGTAATTGGCTATACTGACCGATCTGCATCGGCGGAAGCCTTTTCCTGGCTGCTTTTAATTTGTCGATAAATTGATGATCTTTTCCTAAAGCTTCTGCTGCACAGATGGTGTTGGATAAAAGATCGAAAACGATCTGGTTATCCATGGTTGCCCCATAAGTAAAAGATGATCCGTTATGAGCGGCCGGTCCATGCTCGGGGGAGGTGCCCGGAGCCACAACCAGCCAGTGGTGTGATGGTTCTTCTACCAAAAAATCAAGAAAGAATTGCGCGGCTCCTTTTAATACCGGATATACCGAAGCAAGATACTGCCTGTCACCGCTATAAAGGTATTTTTCCCATAAATGCTGACTGGTCCAGGCACCGCCCATAGGCCACATACTATAGAATATGCCGTCGACCGGCCCGGTAATGCGCCAGATATCTGTATTATGGTGCGCCATCCAGCCACGCGCTCCGTACATTACCCTGGCGGTTTCGCTTCCGGTGACCGAAATATCCTTTACGAGGTTAATAAATGGAAAATGTAATTCGGCCAGATTGGTATTTTCAGCAGGCCAATAATTCATCTGCGCATTAATATTGATGGTATATTTACTATCCCAGGGCGGGTTCATCTGGTCGTTCCATATACCCTGTAAGTTCGCCGCCTGGCTTTCAGGCTGCGAACAGGAAATCAGTAAATATCGCCCGAATTGAAAGTAGAGTGCTATAAATTGTAAGTCATTTCCATTCGCAAATTCCTTTAATCTTTCATCCGTAGGTAAATCATTAGTTAACGGCCCTCCTAAATTCAGTTTAACCCTGTTAAAATATTTTTGATATGTCTTTATATGATCATTTAAAATCCGGTCATAAGTGCTGGCCAGTGCCACATTCAAATAATTTCCGGCGCTCAACCGCTCATTGGCGCTTATATCATGATAATTAACAAAGTTGGTAGCTATAGAAATATAAATAGTGGCTGTTGTGGCATTGCTGACGGCAATGGTAGAATCTGTTTTAGCTGTTATACCCCCTTCCGTTTTAATATTTACAATGGAGAGAAATTTAACCTGGCCCTTTACACCTTCATGATCTGAAGTAGTGCCGGAAAGTTCCAATTGCCCTTTTTCATTGGTTTTAACCGCAGATTTTTGAGGGCTAAACATGGATGCCGTAAACGTGAGCATAGCGGGTTTGTCGGCCGTAAGTCTGACGATGATGACTTGAGCCGGTACGGAAGCAAAAACTTCGCGGGTAAATTCCACACCTTTAACATGGTAAACAGTTGTTGCAAGCGCCTTTTCCAGGTTCAGTTCGCGGTAGTAGCCTTCCGGGTTTTCATGCCCCGGGAATGAAAGGTATAAATTACCCACGGGCTGAAACATCTGCCCGTTATTTTGTTTTGATTGAATGTTTTTTGCTGCCAGGTTTTGTGCTTCTTTATATTTACCAGCAAAAAGCAATTTTCTTATTTCAGGTAAAGCATTAAGCGCATCAGCATTGTCATTTCTACTTGGACCTCCAGACCATACTGTTGCCTCATTGAGCTTGATAATTTCCTTTTCGGTATTGCCATAAACCATGGCGCCTAAACGGCCATTACCCACAGGCAAGGCGTCGGTCCAGCTATTTCCGGCGGGGTGGTTATACCAAAGTTTTAAAGTTGTTTTGCTTTGTGCTGAGGCAAAAAACGGTAGTAGCAGTAAAAGCAGGCAACTGTTTTTTGAAAATACTTTGTTCATATCAATTATCGTATACAGCATTTTCTTATCATTTATTTTCAGCAATAATTTCAGTTTCGCCCGTTTTAACGTTTAATGTCCAGGGCTGCGGTTTGGGCAACCAAAGTTTGCCCTCGCCAATTTCCAGCGGCATCCATAAGTAGCGCGAGTCCCATTGTGTTTTGGGCCGCCATATATCACCCATAAAAATCACCGTAGTTTTTTTGGTTCCCACTATTTTTAATAACATGGTTGATTGCGCACCGTAGGTTTTTGTTTCCGGCGGAGCTATGTCTTTAAACTCCGTCCATGGGCCTGATAATGATGTTGCCGTGGCATATTTATTTGGATTTGCGGCCCAGCCAGTTAACGCTGATCCAATGGAGTAATAAAGCCCGTTATAATGAACAATTGCCCCGCCTTCCATATGCGCAGGTACCAGGCACA
>CAZZVY010000354.1:0-3244 GCA_964657585.1 uncultured Mucilaginibacter sp.
AAAATGAGGTCCATTTATTGGAAGAATATAAAGCAGAAACTGTATATTGATTGATCCTCCTTGCCGCAAGTCTTTATAACTACTCCCCGCCGGGCAACGGCAGCACTACTACGGTAACGGTAACGCAGCTAACACAACAAATTAAACAGGACAGCTTAAAGAAGAAATTTCCTTGTGCAAGCGTGCTAATTATAAACAGTTTATTAAACATTTTAGATTATCAGCAGTTAACCGCACCTTTTAATACGCTTTTAAAGCCGGATTTAAACTTTGATAGTGCAGCTTTACCATGGAATCAAGATGATAGTAATGGCCATTTGATTACCCCGCCCCGTCAGCGTCCACGCTGATAGAGCGGAGGATATCGCAACAACAACCCCGACTGATTTTAGCGCTTTGGCTACGTATTATAAAGTTACCCCAGATATTATTACTAATACGGGAAACGCTTATAAATCTGGCAGTATTGGAACAAATGGTTGCGCACCTTAATAAAATATTATGAAAAAATTATTTTTTGTATCAAGTATTAGTATGTTACTGCATTTGTTAACTCCTACTATTACAAGCGCCCAATATATTGCGACTTTAAGTGTCACTGAACGCATTAGATACTTAATGAGATTTAACTACAAGCCTAATAACAGTGCGTTAAGCGATTCGTGTATAAACACTATTATTATTATAAAATTTAAAATAATTGGTCGTCAAATTGATTCCTTGGATTTTTCTGCTGATTCGCCTGAGTCAGTAAAGATTGCACTGCAAAATGCTGTTTCAACAACAAATAAACAGTTGGATTTAAAAAGCATAGAAACTAAAAAATATAATATGAGGACCATATTGTTGCCAGTTATCATTAACTATCAATCGGGTTGCACACCATCTGTAGTTTCAACTTTAGAAACAATGGGAAAAAATTTAAATAAGCCTACAATAACTGATAAGCTAATCACTATGCTTAAATTTGAAAAGGGTGGAAACTATCCTATGCTAGATTGTATTATCATAAATCCAATATTCTTTGGTAATTATTTTTAGTTAGTATATAGAATTTACCCCCTGCTGTTCATAGTCTTAGACTATGAACATATATATCTGAAGTCTGAGACTTAGTAGTCTCATATTCTGAGACTTTACTGACAACACGGGGGAAATTATCCCAAAAGCTGCTCCTTAGCTTAGCTGGAAACCAATTTTCGCTATCAATCCCCAGACATTCCTGGCATAGCAGAGGGCGATGATTTCGGGTTATGAGGGTAAAAATGGAGGTTGCCATCCTGGTCAATATCTTGTTCGAGCGCAGAGTTGGTATCTGAAGCATTTTTTGGAATTACAGTTAAGTCATGCATGTGTTTAACAGCGTTTATGTGAGAATTAACACTTATTAAGATACTGATTTCAGTAATATGCATGACTTTTTTAAATATTTTTTCTAATTATTCGCTAAACACATTAACAAAGCATAGCTTTATGTTTTACATCATACAACCATGGCAATAAAAAAATTTACCACTTCTGCACAAAAAACATTAACGCTGCCTAAGGAAGTTATTTTGCAAATGTTGGAAGATGAAATAACCCAAGATCCACAAATTATTTTTGAGAACACAAAAATTGAAAATATTAAAAAAGCAAAGTTAAAAAACGGCAGCGAGTTGGTTATAGCAAGTTTCGATAAAGAAGATGGTAAGACCCTCGCTATGATTGATTTAAAAAATATTTCTAATGATTTGGACCGTAAAAAAATCCAAACTGAATTGAAAAACAAACTTGAAAAAATATTTTAATAAGTTTTCGTAACATAGTATTACATGAAAAGGATATGTGCTTTTCTATTTCGGGAAAACTTACAAGCCATAGTTGCACAGAATTTTACTCTTCATATTCAGATTTCCAGCCAATCTGCTTTTGTATTTGTTGAAAGGTATATTTAATTCCAACAATTGCAAAGTATTGAATAGTATCACTAAAGCAAATGTAGTATTTAGCAGTGTCGAGCCGGGTTACTGTATCGCCTTTTTGGTTCAGGAAAGCATACTTGAATTTTTGCTTGCCTGTTGTATCTTCTCTAACCACCATATAGTATCTTAATTTTTGTCCAGCGCAAACTGTAGTGATGAATAGGATGAAAATGGACAGTAGAAATTTCATATTTTACCATTAAAAAATAACATTGCCTTTTTGAAACAAATATTAAGATATTACTTATAACTCCTCGTACATTTTATATCATTGCATATAATATAGCAGCATGGCACCGGCAGATGACGGCGTGGTTAAACGCCTTAAGGTAATTGTTAAGGATAATGGCGGCCAGCTGGCGCTGGCCAACCTCATAGGGGTAGACCAGGGGTTTATCAGCAAAGTGCTTAACAAAAAGCAGGAGGTAAGTTATTACCTTATCAGCAAACTGTGCCATCAGCTTAAATACTCGCCCGAGTGGCTGATACTGGGCACAGGCAACAAACAGATAACCAAGCAGGAATCGGCCAGGCTGATAACCGAAGTGCAAATGCTGCGCACCGAAATAGATATCCTGCATGCCCGCATGAGGGCCTTTGAAATGGAACTGAAAGAGATGAAAGCGCTAAGTGCTATGCAAGCCGGATAGCTTAAATGCGAATTTCAAAATTCCAATTGCCAATTGAATAAATACTTTCGCATTTGGCACTTCGCCTTTCAACGTATTTATTGTTCACTCGCTTTCTCTCCTTTTTCGCCCAGATCAACAATATCACCATCCTTAAATAAAATAGCCTGCAGGGTTTTGCGCCATACGGGTTTCTGCCTTAACAAAAACTCCAGGTCCATGCCAAAGTGTTTAAATTCCTCGTGCTGGGCATTTTGCATAATGGCTTTGGCCTGAGGGTCTTCCTCTACCGATATGCGCTGCTCATACCAGTTAATGGCTTCGGCTTCTTCGCCCAGGGAGGCTATCATGCGGGCAAAGGTGCGGGTTTGGTCTGATAATTCGTGGGCTGGTTCGTGGTACTGATCAAATGACATAACGGCTTTGTTTAATGTATACCATACAATGGTTTTGCGGTAATATTGTTTGCCCGCTGTATATCATGTTAGTCCGTTTCCCTTGACTAAAAAAATCCTTAGTCAGACTTAATGCGTTTCCCTTGACTAAGGGAATCCTTAGTGAGACTTTAAAGGCACATCTTTTGCTAATAACAGCCAATAAAACAAATTGCTAATATTATTTGCAATTTATAATATTTCATTGTATATTTGT
>CAZZVY010000355.1:0-3243 GCA_964657585.1 uncultured Mucilaginibacter sp.
AAAATGAGGTCCATTTATTGGAAGAATATAAAGCAGAAACTGTATATTGATTGATTCTCCTTGCCGCAAGTCTTTATAACTACTCCCCCCCCTCGCTGGCGCAAGCTTAAGGGCTGATGATGTGTAGGATTAGCTTGTGACTAAACAGGCAAATCGCTGCTCTACGTTGTTGAGATTGTTTCGCATCTCGCAACGCATTTTTAAGAGCAGTATACTAATCACACAAAGCAATTACAGCACAGCGTAACGACTCAATGACCAACTATAGCCCCGAATAATAATCATACCCTAATTCAGCCCAGTAATCAGGCGGTCGGTTATTGCTAAAGGTAATGCTGCCTATGCGCTTAATGTTTTTGATGCCGTATTTTACCGGGATGATCAATCGTAAAGGATAACCGTGATTTATGGGCATTGGCTTACCATTCATTTCATAGGCCAGTATGGTTTGCGGGTGTAGGGCGCTGGGCATATCAAGGCCTACGTAATATTTTTTATCCGGGGTCATCATACCTACATATCCGGCCTTAGCCTGGTCATGCAGGCCCAAATGTTCCAAAAAATTAGCAAACTTCACGCCGCCCCAGTGCTGTATCTGATCCCAGCCCTCCACACATTTAAAATCAAACACAATATCGGTTTTAGGCATTTTTTTTATATCCTCAAAAGTAAGGGTTAGGGTATCGCCGTTGCTTTTATTGATGCTTAGTTTCCAGTCGGCCGGGTCAAATTTACCTTCGGCGCCAATATCGCTGTTATGGCGTACATTCTTTGCGGCCATACTTACCGGGTAGGTTTTCACCAGATGGTTGCGGCTGAAAAAACGGCGCAAAAACAACTCGTTCTGGTTTAACGCCCGGCGCAGCGGGACATTTCTGCCTTTGGTAACGCCCGGCTTTTCTGCCGGGGCGTTTACCAGGGCGCGCCAGCCGCCATAACCTATGGCCGACATGCTTGCAAACACCCCGAATGCAATAAAATTGCGGCGGTTAAGCTGCTTGCTGCCCACCTCCCTTTCAACCGCAGGCGTTTCCTTAAAATGTTCAGGCTGGTTTTTCATCTTCGGTTAAGGGTTGAGGTTCATCTTTCACAATCTCGAAGCCGGAGATCACCGAACGGAAGTTATTCCACCCGGCCAGTATCACCTGTATAATATGTATTACAAAGAAAAGCACATAACCAATGGTAAGGGCAAAGTGGATGATACGGGCAAAATGATAGCCGCCGCATAACCAAACCACCCAGTTAAACTGTACAGGCTTATATATTGCTACCCCTGTTACCAGCGACCCGAACCCCATTATAATAATGGCCGAATAGGCAATGCGTTGCGCCGCGTTGTATTTTCCCTGCGGCGGGGCCGTTTTACGGATATGCAGATCATGCAATACTACCATCCAGGCATCCTTGAACGAACTGCGGTGCGGCACCAGCTTACGCCACTCGCCTGATATTAAAGTATAGCCCACATACAGTACACCGTTAATGGCAAAAAACCACATGAACAGAAAATGAAAGGCCATGCCTTCGGCTAAACGCCGGGGTATATGAAAGTAATTATAAAAGCCATCAGGAAAAAAATGGAACTTAAAACCGAACAGCGATATATAATAGGTATCGCTGGCCCAGTAAATCAGCATTCCGCTCCATATCATAATGGCCAGCATCGGGAAGTTAACCCAATGGAACCAACGCATGGCCAGCGTATGCTTTTCCCTTATCTTCATTTTTAGTTAGCTGCTAATTCCTTACTGCGGGTAATTGCCTTTTGCACGGCCAGTATTTCGCCGCTGCGGGTACTTTGTACAAAACCTATAATTGACCAGTCTTTAGCATTAAACCCATCAGGAAGGCCAATTTCCGCATTTCCGGCATCATTTTTAAGACTTATGGCCAGCAACTTTTGCACAATGTTAACATGCGGCAGCATACGCCCGCTGTTCTCGCCGGCTTTTACCTGCGTTTGGGCATGTTTTTGTACCACGGCCAGTTCCAGGTTATCAGCATTGTGTGTACCACCGCTGACATGATATTGCAGCGTAGCTTTGTTCCCGCTGATCTTTATATTGGTCAGCAGCAGTTCTTCTGCTGTATTTTTGCTAAGGCTTTGGGTAATAGCGCTGCGCATTTTACCTTCGTCCGATCCTATAAACTCGGTATGCCCGTTAACGATAGCCTGCGGGGTATACACGCCATCCAACCGCAGGTAAGCCGAATAATTGCGCTGGCGTTGTGAATACTCGGCACTGCTGAACGCGTCTTTCCAGCCCAGGTGGTTCCAGTAATCTACATGGTAGGCCAGTACATAAACTTCTTTGCCCTGGTACTCCTGCTGAATTTTAGCCAGAAGTTTATCTGCGGGCGGACAACTGGAGCAGCCTTCGGAGGTGTAAAGTTCTACTAACGCAAATCCGCTCCCATAATGGTTGCTTTTTACCGGATGATGGTTTTTTGCAGATGTAAATGCAAGGCTTAATATTGTTAAACCGGCCAATGATATGATCTGTTTATTGCTCATGCTATTTGGGGTAATACTTAACAGTGGGGCGGTATTTAAACCTTACAGTTATTTACGCTATTATCATGATTACAGTTGCGCTTAGTGCTAAAGTATAATTCTATAAAAATAAGGTATTTATGGATGAATAACATAATTGGCAGAACTTTAAATTCAACCATTTGTTCAGTGAATATGAAATACCTGCTGATCATAGCTGTCTGCTTACTGTCTGGTTCCTGCAAAAGTGCGCAATACCAGATGAAGTTATATTATATTGTTAACAATAGCGCTGGGACAGCCCGCACCATCAATCATACACAGCATATTGCGGCTGCTAATGATAGCATGGCCTTTGTTAAGGCAACTGCCCTATTCAATCAAAAGATAGAAGAGAACGACAAAACCAAACCTCAATGCGACCATTTTGAATTGTATGGCCCTAAAGGGAATTTAGTTAAACCGAAATAGCTATAGCTATACCGGCATGGCTTATAAAGACCTATATTTGCAGCCTTATAATTGATAACAATGAGTGCTTCTGTATTGGCGCAAAACCTGCGCGGCTCCGAAATTATTAAAATTGCCGGCGAGATCAACGAACTAAAGAAACAGGGACAAAATATTGCTAACCTGACCATCGGCGATTTTGACTCGAATTTATACCCAGTTCCGGCCAGTCTGAAAGCAGGTATTATTGCGGCTTACGGTCATAACCAAACCAACTACCCCCCAGCCGACGGGGT
>CAZZVY010000356.1:0-3235 GCA_964657585.1 uncultured Mucilaginibacter sp.
ATATGCTGGGCTTTAATGTTACCGAAATGATTGCCGAATGCGTTGCCGCCCGCAAGCTGGAAACTACCGGCCATGACATTATCAAAACCGTACACCCGCACCCCACCATGAGCGAAGCAATTATGGAAGCCGCCGCCGAAGCTTACGGCGAGTGTATACATTTGTAATTGTGGTTTAGGTATGGGGACGGGTTATTGGGTTAGTTAATAATTGTTTATTGACCAGGTAATAACAATCCAGGTGAATATATAACAGCTCCGGAAAAATTCGGGGCTGTTTTTTGTTGGTAATCAAATGGGGACTCACTGACTTGGTTACTTTTGGAGTGACCCTCAACAGCAAGTAACCACCATTAATTTAGTAACTTATTGATTAAACAACCAATTAACTAAACAATTTAACTAATGTAAGTTCGGGATAACAAACCACCAGTATATCGCGTTGTTTTGACCCCTTATTAAAGGCAATATTACAGCAATGCCGGTACTTCCCCTAATTTAGGGGAATACTGCTGACTGTGCAATTTGCAGTAATTTGAATAAGGGGTTAAAGATGTACAAAGGTCTTGTCCCGAACCAACGTTAACTAATATTAAAACAACTTATTAACCAATAACTAAGCTACTTGCATATAACCGGTTAAAACAATATATTTACCTTTCCAAAGTATGCAAATGAATATCAAATTTAATATATTAACAACTGCCGGCGCAGTATGCTTTTCGGCAGGTTTACTAATGGCCCCGCAAGCCCGCGCCCAGCACGACTCGCCGAAACCGATCACCGGCAGGTTTATACAGGAAAAAAATATGGATAAGACCGTTGCCCCCGGCGACGATTTTTATGAGTATGCCAACGGCAACTGGATAAAGGAACACCCTGTGCCTGCCAAGGAAACCCGTTGGGGCACCTTCAATATATTGCAGGATCAGAATAATAAAAAAGTGCAGGCCATTTTAGTTGATGCTGAAAAGCCCGGCCAAAAACCGGGAAGCGCCAAACAACGCGTTGGCGATTTATATGCCAGCGCTATGGACAGCCTGTCTATAGAAAGACGCGGCTATGCGCCTATCCGTAATGATCTGGAACGTTTGGGCCAGCTAAAAACTAACGATCAAATCATATCCGAAGTTACCGCCGACCGCCTGAATGGCATCAGCATAGGCATGTTTGATGTTGGCGTAAGGCAAGACAGTAAGCACCCCGATGTTTATATTACTACCTTCAATGCTGGCTCGACAGGCATGGGCGACAGGGATAACTATCTGAAAACTGATCCGCGTACGCTCAAATTACAAACTGCCTATAAAAAGTATGTTGCCGATTTATTTGTACTGACTGGCACAAGCCAGGCAAATGCTGTAAAGAATGCCGAAACGGTTTTCAATATTGAAAAACAGATGGCACAGGCAGAGAAAACCCGCTTAGAACGCCGCGATCCTAATGCCAATTACAATAAGGTTAATATTGATGCTTACAGCAAAAACTTTAAAAACTTTAACATCCGCGATATACTTACCCGGTCAAAAATTACAGGTGTTGACAGTATGTTGGTAGGCGATCCTAAAACGGTTACCAATCTGGATAATATGCTGAGTACTGTACCCGTTGCCGATTGGCAGGTTTACCTGAAAGCACATTTATTACGTGGCGCCGCCGGATCATTAAGTTCGCCGTTTGTTAAAGCAAGTTTTGAGTATACTAAGGTAGTGAGCGGCCAGTTAGTGCAGGCCCCGCGTGCCGAACGTATGGCCAATCTGGTTGACCGCAGCGTACCCGACCTGTTGGGCCAGCTTTATGTAGAGAAGTATTTTCCGCAGGCTGCCAAAATATACATGGTAAACCTGGTAAATAATTTGAAGATTGCTTTAGGTGAACGTATACAAGGCTTAGATTGGATGAGCGCTGCAACTAAAGCACGTGCCTTGAAAAAGCTTGCTGCTTTCTCGGTTAAAATTGCTTACCCCGATAAATGGCGCAATTACGACGGCCTTGTGTTAAATAAAAATGACTATTACGGCAACATGCGCCGCCTGGCTGTTTATAATTACAACGAAAATATTGGCCACCTGGGTAAGCCGGTTGATAAAACACGCATGGGTATGAGCCCGCCAACGGTAAATGCATCGTACAACCCTGTAAATAACGAGATCACTTTCCCGGCGGGCATTTTGCAGCCTCCATTTTTTGATTTTGATGCGGATGATGCTATGAACTACGGCGGCATTGGTGCAGTTATTGGCCACGAAATGACCCATGGCTTTGATGATCAGGGCAGAAAATATGATGCCGATGGTGCCCTTCGCGATTGGTGGACCAAAGAAGATGCAGACAAATTTGAGGCAAAGTCTAACCAGTTAGCTGCCCAATATGATACCTTTACTATACTGGATACCATACACGTAAAAGGGAAATTAACAAATGGTGAAAACCTTGCTGACCTTGGCGGGTTAAATGTAGCGTACACTGCGTTCAAGAAAACAAGAGAAGGACAGTCTAACACAAAAATAGATGGTTTCACGCCTGACCAGCGTTTCTTTATGTCGTGGGCACAGGTATGGCGCAGTTCAATACGCCCGGAGGAAGCGCAGCAGCGAATCAATACCGATCCGCATTCGCCGGCTGAGGCCCGCGGGAATTTACCGCTGACTAATATAGATGCATGGTATAATGCATTTAACATACAACCGGGTAATAAATTATATAAAAAGCCGGAAGACCGTATTAAGATTTGGTAGTTACTGCTAACAGGTCTTAAGTTTTGAATCCAAAAACAAAGCCCTCTGGTTATGACCGGGGGGCTTTAATTTTTAGTCCGAGCGCAGTGTAGGTACAGGTATCTGCGAATGCTTACGGAGCCCATCGCCCCCGGATCGTTTAATTTGCCGTAAGATATTTTGTTGCTAAAAACAGCATTAAGGTGCGGTCGGCCCTTGCATCGTCATAGTTTTCTTTCAGCAACTTTTTTATCTGTTTGTTCTTTAGTTTAACAGCCGCCATTTGCAGTACCTGGAACGACGCCATTTCCAGACTTTCGATATTTTGCAAGTAGTAAACGATAGCCATGTCCCTTAGTTCAAGGTCGTCCTTGTTACTCATTATAGAGTTAAAAGCTTCTTTCACAAGGCCCTCCATCCCATTATAGCTTTCCTCTCTGATATTGGCATCAAGTAAGGTCAGGATAAGCTCTATCCGGGTCATCTGCTTTTCAACACTATTAACTGTTTCAACTATTG
>CAZZVY010000357.1:0-3235 GCA_964657585.1 uncultured Mucilaginibacter sp.
CGTCAAACTTTTGATAGCTGCTCAGGCACACATCGCAGCTGCCGCAGGTATCAGGGAATTCCTCGTTAAAATAATTAAGCAGGTAGCGGCGGCGACAGGTGGTTAACTGGCAGTATTGCACCATATCGTCCAGCTTTTTAAGCATGATACGGCTCTGGCCTTCATCACCATCTACCCGGGCAAACTTTTGCAGCTTAAAGGCATCGCCGGTTGAAAAGAACAATAATGCTTCTGATGGCAGGCCGTCCCGCCCGGCCCGGCCGGTTTCCTGGTAATAGCCTTCTATATTTTTAGGCAAATCCATATGCACAACATAGCGCACGTTTGATTTGTTGATGCCCATGCCAAAGGCAATGGTGGCTACCATAATCCGCACCTCATCCCGCAAAAATGCTTCCTGGTTACGGGCCTTTACCTCGTTGCTTAAACCGGCATGGTAGGCTTCGGCTAAAAGGCCTTCCTGCCTTAACTGGCTGGCCAGGTTTTCGGTGGATTGCCTTGAAAGGCAATATATAATTCCTGACTCATCCTTATGATCGTCCAAAAAAGCCAGCAGCTGGTTCAGGCTGTTGCGCTTAGGCATTACCTTATACAAAATATTGGCCCGGTTAAAGGAAGACACGAATTGCGCCGGCTGGTGCAGGGCCAGTTTTTCTAAAATATCTTTACGCGTAAGCTGGTCGGCAGTAGCGGTCAGTGCAACAACCGGGATATCAGGAAAGGTGGTTTTTAACCCGGCCAGCATCAAATACTCCGGCCGGAAATCATGCCCCCAGTGCGAGATGCAATGCGCCTCGTCAATAGCGATGAGCGATACTTTTAACGATTGCAGAAAAGCTGTGAGCCGGCTGCCGCTCTTAAACAGGCGTTCAGGCGCCAGGTACAGTAACTTGATCTGGTTGCCTTTCAGCCGGTTGATAATATCGCGCTGTTCATCGCTGTTTTGGGTACTGTTTAAATAGGCGGCTGGTATACCGGTAATATTTAAGGCATCTACCTGGTCTTTCATTAAGGCGATGAGCGGGGAAATAACAATGGTCAGCCCGTCCAGCAACACGGCAGGCAATTGATAACAAAGCGATTTACCGCCGCCGGTGGGCATTAGCGCCAGGGCATCGCCCCGGTTTAAAATATGCTGTATAATGGCCTCCTGCTGGTGGCGGAACTGGCTGTAACCATAATATTTTTGAAGCGCCTGTACCGGGGTCATGGGTTTAGATGTGCAAATAAGCAGTTATGCAAAAATGCGATTTATTTGTTGATGATAATGTTAAAAGCTTAAACTATCCCATTATAACAATTTGTTTGCAGGTAGCATTAAAGCAACGGGAAGTATATATAAACATGTATATGGACGAGTGTTACGCCATAAACAGCATCAGCCTGCAGCGTTGCTTACAAGCCAAATACAGCAATAAATCATTAACCAAAAATACTTTGTGCCTTTTTTATGGTCTTTTCCAGGTCTATGCCTTTGCCTAACACACCGGTAAACAGATCGCCGGTCTCTTTCAGGCGGTCTGTAGAATTAAATATGGTGAAGTCCTTCATGGTCAGCCCGGGTTTTACCTCGTCCCAGCTTAACGGCATTGATACCGTTGCGCCTGGTTTGGGCCTTAACGAATAGGGGCCTGCAATGGTGGCACCGGGGCGGTTCTGTAAAAAATCCAGGTACATTTTGCCCTTGCGGTTGGCTATCATCCGCTCCAGACTGGTATAATCAGGTATTTGCTTATGCACCAGGGTTACAATTATCTTAGCAAACATCTGCGATTGATCGTAACTATACTTCGCCTCCAGCGGTACATAAATATGCATGCCAGTTGAACCGGATGTTTTTGGATAAGATGGCACGCCAACCGCATCAAGCACTTTCTTAACTTCCAGCGCTGCTTCAACAACCTGGTCAAAGGTGTTTTTATCCGGGTCAAGGTCTATTACGCAGTAATCCGGATTGTCGGGCGATTGTGTACGGCTAAACCAGGGGTTCATCTCGATACATCCTAACGATGCCATCCATAATAGATAGGATTCATCCGAGCCTACCAGGTATTCCTTGTGTTCGCCATCGCTGGTGGTGTAAGGGAATGTTTTGGTTATCCAGTCAGGCGCTTTGCCTTTCACGTCTTTCTGGTAAAAGCTTGATCCGTGTATGCCGTTAGGGAAGCGGTTAAGCGACATTGGCCTGTCCTTCAGGTAAGGCAAAATATAATCGGCAACGCGGTAATAGTAATTGAACATATCCCGCTTGGTCACATTGTCCTCGGGCCAGTAAACCTTGCTTAGGTGGGTAAACTTAAGGTCGTGCCCGCAAATTTTGCGTACCTGTGTTTCGTCCTTTGGGTTAAGCAGTGTTTTACGCTCCTTGTCACTCGGCGGTTTAATGGCAGCGTGTGTTTCTTCCGGTGTGTCCTCAACCTCCTTAACGGTTTCTTCCGTAACCTTTGGCCTTTCCAGTACCACATCTGCGGCCTTTTTATCCGTGCGCATACCTTTAAATGATGCCTGCCTGAAAACGCCTTCATCAGTTACCTCGGCAAAATTCACTTCGCATACCAGTTGGGGCTTCAGCCATGTAGGTTTGGCACCCATGCGCTGCGGCCTGAAACGCGAGGGCTTATCCACGTCAGGCTCAACCTCAAACGGCACCTTGTCTGTAATGAGCGGCTTAAACTGCTCCATCATTTCCTTTTGCAGTTTATCCGAAAAGCCTGTACCAACTTTGCCGGCATACTTAAGGGTTTTGCCATCATAAACGCCTAATAACAGTGCGCTGAAGGCTTTGGCAGTACCCTCGTTTTTAGTGAAGCCTGCAATAATTACCTCCTGCCGCCGCTGCACCTTTATCTTCAGCCACTCCTTCGACCGCAGATCGGACGTGTAAGCACTATCCGCTTTTTTAGCAATGATGCCTTCCAGCCCTATCTTTTCCGCCGCATGAAAAAACTCTGTACCATTAGCTTCAAATACCTTGCTTTTACGCACATGGTCATTATCGGTAGGTAAAACAGATTCAAGGATGGCTAACCTGTCACGCAGGGGCAATCCAGTAAGGTTCTTCCCTTCATACCATAAAATATCAAATACATAATATATCAGGTTGCCGTCGGCCTCGCTGCGCCAGTTTTGCAGGGCGCCAAAGTCGGATATTCCCTTGTCGTTCAGCACCAGTATTTCCCCGTCAATCACCGCATTAAGGCCCCAGCCCTGCAGTATTTTATTTATCGGGTAATAC
>CAZZVY010000358.1:0-3231 GCA_964657585.1 uncultured Mucilaginibacter sp.
TTACACTTTAAACTAAACAATTTTCAATGGCAACAGCAGCAAAAGGCGGCATTACCGCTTATTCCGTAAAAACCAAAACTAAAAATGTCCCTATGATCGATCCTGTTATCGATGTAAAATCGGGCAGGTACATTGCTACCGGTAAAGATAGCGAAGGCAATAAAATGGCCGCCATTTTAGGTAAAGCTGCCGCTGAAGAGCATATCAAAAATGGGCATGCTAAAAAAGGAAGCGGTTGGTAAGCAATACTGTTTTTAAGAAGATTAAGAACCCGGTTATGGTTATAAGCGGGTTTTTATTTATCTTTCATAAGGCAAAGTAATATTAGCTTGCTGTTAATTACCTTTTAAATAAAATACCTGGTTGGTTTTTTCCAATACTGTTAGATTGGGCTTATAATCAAATATACCAAATACAGAAGCCCCGCTCCCGCTCATGCTGGCATATAAAGCACCTTCTTCATACAGGGCGGCTTTCACATCTTTTATCAATGGGTAATTTTTAAAGATGGTTTCTTCAAAATCGTTTATTATGAATTGCTTCCAACTGGTTATCGGCAACTTTACCGTTTCCTTTAATAACGTTGCAGACGGCCGCGGCTTAACACCCCGATAAGCTTCGGCAGTAGAAACATACACTGGCGGCATTACCAGGGCTATATCGTAGGCAGACAGGTTTAATTGGATTTGTTCAAATTCGTCACCTTTATTGAAAGCATATACCGGCTGTGCTTCTATAAAAAAAGCACAGTCGGCGCCTAATTGCCGGGCATAAGTGCGCATCTGATTGCCGGTTAATCCTAATGTAAACTTTTGATTTAACAGTTTTATACAAAATGCAGCATCAGCCGAACCGCCGCCCAAACCTGCGCCAATTGGGATGTGCTTATGTAAGTGGATATTAACGGCTGGCAGGGGAAAGTCTTTTTTTAATAGTTCATACCCTTTCAAACAAAGGTTATCCGCTACCCTGCCCGGTATATTCGTTCCCGAGGCATTAAAGCTTACCTTATCAGCTGTTATTATCTCCAGCGCGTCATAAATTTTTACCGGGTATAAAACTGTTTCTAAATTATGATAACCATCAGGGCGGCGGCCAGTAATATTTAAACCGATGTTAATTTTGGCGTTTGGGAATGCGATCATAAATCTTTTAACAACGGCATGTATTTTTAAACATCCCGTAGGATACCAAAAATAGATTTTTTTTATTTGTAGTGTTATGGTGACCGGTTGATTGTGTTGATTAAATGAACAAGTCTTATGCGTAATCAATCAACTTTATCAAACTCAATCAATTTTCAATCTAAGAAATGAAGCAATACCTTGATCTTATGCGCCATGTACTGGAAACCGGTACCCAAAAGCACGACCGTACCGGTACAGGCACAATCAGCACGTTTGGCTACCAGATGCGCTTTAATTTAAGAGATGGCTTTCCGCTGGTAACAACTAAAAAACTTCACCTTAAATCTATCATACATGAGTTGATATGGTTCTTAAGCGGGGATACCAATATCAGATACCTAAAAGAGAACGGTGTGAAAATATGGGACGAATGGGCCGATGCCGATGGTAACCTTGGCCCGGTTTATGGTTACCAGTGGCGGTCTTGGCCAACACCTGACGGCAAGCATATCGACCAGATAAGCCAGGTAGTAAACCAAATTAAGACCAACCCCGATTCGCGCCGCATAATGGTATCGGCCTGGAACGTAGGTGATGTAGAACACATGGCGCTGCCGCCATGTCATAGCCTTTTTCAGTTTTATGTAGAGCCTGCTGATCGTCTTAAGGGCGAACAAAAAGGTAAACTTTCCTGTCAGCTTTACCAGCGCAGTGCCGATATTTTTTTGGGCGTACCGTTTAATATCGCCTCATATGCATTGTTAACAATGATGATGGCACAAGTATGCGGCCTGGATTATGGCGATTTCATTCATACCTTTGGTGATGCCCATCTTTATAATAACCATATTGAACAAGCTACACTTCAATTAAGCCGCGAACCAAGACCATTGCCTGTTATGAAAATCAATCCGCAAGTAACGGACATATTCTCATTTAAATTTGAGGATTTCACATTAGAGAATTATAATCCCTGGCCGCACATAAAGGGAGCAGTAGCGGTATAATCAGGTAATGATTTAAGCAAAAACTTTTGCTGCATACAACAGCGTGTCCGTAAAGGCATGTGCATTTATCCCGGTCTCAATACGCCTTTCTTCCAAATAGCCTAATAAGTTTTCTGTAGCAATATTGCCGGTAAGTTTATCCAGAGCCATCGGGCAACCGCCATATCCCTTTATGGCAGTATCAAACAAACGGCAGCCGCTTTGCCAGGCAGCATCAACCTTGTCGTACCAGGTATCAGCTGTGGAGTGCAGGTGCACCCCAAATTGCATTTCACAATTACTTTTTGGTAAATGTTCAAATATTTCTTTCAGTTGTTCAGCAGTAGCCATGCCTATAGTATCTGCCAGGTAAATATTATTGATACCGGCAGTTAGCATAGCATCTACCCAATGAAGTAAAAGCTCCGTACTCCATTCATCGCCATAGGGATTACCAAACGCCATTGACAGGTATATGCGCAGCTGCTTATCATTCTTATCACACAACTCTGCCATATCTTTCACCAGACCAAAAGATTGTTCGATAGTTGAATGTGTGTTGCGCTGTTGAAAGGTTGATGAGATAGAAAAAGGAAAACCCACGTAAGCGATCTGCCCATACTTAACGGCTTCTTCAGCGCCCCTGTAATTAGCTGTAATTACCAGTAGCTTTGACGAGGTGCTGCCCATATCAAGCTTATCCAGTACCGCTGCGGTATCCTGCATTTGAGGTATGGCCCTGTGCGATACAAAACTGCCAAAATCCACTGTATCAAAACCGCATTTTAATATAGCATTAATATAAGCGGCCTTAACTTCAGTCGGTATAAAATTATGCAGGCCCTGCATGGCATCACGCGGGCATTCGGTTAACTTAACCGGCCTCATGATTCGGTTTGTGGCAAATGCTTAGCATCATCAGGGACGTTATCCCTTACAAACCTGCGGATAATGAGCCTGGTGCCGCCATTATAACTCATATAGCTGCCTATCCAGTTAATAAATACTACCACCTTGTTACGGAAGCCTAATAGCGATACCAGGTGCACAAACATCCATATCAACCAGGCAAAAAATCCCTGGAATTTGATCTTACCCAGATCGGCAACTGATTTATT
>CAZZVY010000359.1:0-3221 GCA_964657585.1 uncultured Mucilaginibacter sp.
CAATCCTAAAGCGCCTGAAGTAACGGTTAAGGGCGCATTAGCCTTTGCAGGCTACGGCATAAGTGAGCCCGAATTGCATTACGACGATTATGCCGGACTTGACGTTAAGGGCAAAATAGTGTTGATTACCCGGGGTGCGCCCGACCAGTTTTCGTCGTCAGTACGTTCACACGTGATGAATGCTACCACCTTACTTAAAACAGCGGCAGAACATGGCGCCATTGGGGTAATAATAGGCACGGCCGACTCTACCGCCCGCTTCTTTGCCGGCGGCGACGGCGGCGGTTACAGTATACTGGATGATAAAGGCAACATTGTAGTATCGCGCACCTTTTACTCGGAACAGGTTAAGATATTAGCCAACCTGGATTACAAAATATTTAACCAGTTGATAACGCAGGCCGGTAAAACCGTTCCAGCTGTTATTGCTTTTATCAAAGCAGGCAAACCGGTTTCATTTCCGCTTACAGCAAGTCTGTCGGCCAGTTACCGATCAGTATACCAGGATATCATCAGCTATAACGTGGTTGGTAAGATAGAGGGCTCAGATAAAAAACTGAAGGATGAGTATGTAGTACACAGCGCCCATCTTGACCACCTGGGTGTAGGCCGACCGGTAGAGGGCGATTCTATTTACAACGGCGCACATGATAATGCATCGGGCGTGGCCAGCTTATTGCAGATTGCCAAGATATACCATAACATGAAGGTTAAGCCCAAGCGTTCTATCCTTATAGTTATGGTTACTGCCGAAGAATTGGGCGATCTGGGTTCGGGGTACTTTGCCAGCCACCCTACAGTGCCGGTTAAATCAATGGTGGCTGATGTGAATACGGATATGCCTACCATTATAGCGCCACTGCTGTCGGTTACTGCGTTAGGGGCCGAGCATTCCTCGCTTTCAAAAACAGTAGACGAAGCTGCGGCATACCTTGGCCTTACGGTTGAGCCCGATCCAGAGCCAGAGCAGAACAGGTTTGTCCGCAGCGATCAGTACAGCTTTGTAGTGCATGGCATACCGGCCCTGCACATTAAATACGGCAGCCGCACACCTGACGGCAAAAACAACCTGAACGATTTTGTGAAGACCTGGCGCGCCAAGTACTATCACAAACCACAGGATGACATTAACGGCATATTTGATTTTGACGCAGGCAGGAAATACGCACAGTTAAACTTTCTTATCGGTTATATAGTGGCCAACGACCCGCAGCGGCCCACATGGAATAAAGATGATATATTTGAAAAGAATTAATTGCCTATACAAGTTATAACGAACTTGTTTCGACATCTCATCATGATATATGCCAGCACGTGAAATAACCATACTTGTGAGATGCCGAAATAAACTCGGCATGACAGATTAAAAGTTAAACCAACATGCATACCTATACCGGCCAGGCCCGATTTTTATTAGCTATTGACTGTATCATTTTCGGGTTTGACGGCACCGATATCAAACTGCTGCTGATACACCGGGGTATGGAGCCTATGAAGGATCACTGGAGCCTTATGGGTGGCTTTGTACAGCTTAAAGAAACCCCTGACGAGGCCGCCAACCGGGTGCTGGAACAGTTAACTGGGTTAAACGATGTTTATATGGAACAATTACAGGTGTTTGGCGCACCTGACCGCGACCCGGTTGAGCGTACGCTCTCTATAGCCTATTTTGCCCTGATAGATATTGGCAAGTATGAAAAGCAATTAACCCATGAACATCACGCCGAATGGTTTTTACTAAACGAACTCCCTGATCTGATCTTCGACCATAGCGAGATGGTGAAGATGGCCAAAAAGCAATTGCGTTATAAAGCCGCCCTGCACCCTATCCTGTTCCAGTTATTGCCGGAGAAATTTACTATACCCCAGTTGCAGGCGCTGTATGAAGGCATATACCAATCCAAACTGGACGATCGTAACTTCAGCCGTAAATTATTATCAACCGGCTTGCTGGTTAAGCTGCCCGAGAAAGAAAAGCTATCCTCTAAAAAAGGGGCGTTCTATTATAAACTTGACCAATCATTTTACCTCGAAAATTTCGAATCATTCCTGAACTTTATCCCTAACCCGGAGCGTTTTTTTAAGGATTAGTCTAACTATAAGAACTGATATAACGATTATTGTAAAAAGTTTATTTATTTGAAAAAGCTTTTTACAAACTCTTCATGAGTAATAAACCCGCCATCTTCCTAATCTTCCTGACCACGTTTTATACCATCTGATACATGTTGAGGCTATTTTTCGTCCTCTTTTTCAAAATATATATCTGATGCTTCTAAAAAAGCCTTTACAAATTTATCCTGATCAACAATGGGTTGTCTTACATATGTACTCATATAACTAAAAAAAGCCACTCTTTGCAGAATGGCCTTTCCTATCTTGGTTCTTGTGTCTTGAAGCTTGTCTCTATAATTGACTTACACTTTAATTTCCACTTCAACACCGCTTGGCAATTCAAGCTTCATTAAAGCATCAACGGTTTTTGAGTTGGAGCTGTAAATGTCAAGCAAACGTTTGTAAGAGCATAGCTGAAATTGCTCGCGCGCTTTTTTGTTTACGTGGGGCGAGCGCAAAACAGTGATGATTTTCTTTTCGGTTGGCAGCGGAAGCGGCCCGCTCACTACAGCGCCGGTAGGCTTAACTGTTTTTACGATCTTCTCGGCTGATTTATCAACCAGGTTGTAATCGTACGATTTTAATTTAATTCTGATCCTTTGGCTCATTTTGTTTGTTGTTATGGTTACTATAAGAGCTATTTGTTATAGTTACCGTTGTTTATCTGTTAAAGTTGACTGGTGGCTAATCTCTAATTGTCACCAGTCAACTAATCTCTAACATTAATCTACAGCCACTTGTTTGCGGCCTTTATTTTTAGCTACAACTTCTTCCTGTACGTTGCGCGGGGCTTCAGAGTAATGGTCAAACTCCATAGTTGAAGTAGCACGGCCCGAAGTAATGGTACGCAACTGGGTTACATAACCAAACATTTCAGACAGCGGCACCATTGCCTTAATCACCTGCGAACCAGCGCGGGAGTCCATACCCTGCAGCTGGCCCCTGCGGCGGTTCATATCGCCAATAACATCGCCCATGTTCTCCTCGGGTGTTAATATCTCTATCTTCATGATAGGCTCTAACAGCACCGGTTTACATTTGGGCAGTGCCTCGCGGTAAGCTGCGCGGGCAGCAATTTCAAAAGAAAGCGCGTCCGAATCGACAGC
>CAZZVY010000360.1:0-3217 GCA_964657585.1 uncultured Mucilaginibacter sp.
TATTCTTATAACCCTACTATTGATGGCAGTTGGGATTATGATATTATTTATACTCGCTGCAAGCGGGAAGGTATTACGGTATTAGCCGATCTTAAAAACTGCCCAACCTGGTTGCAGGCTACCTTCCCGGCAGGCCAGCAGGATGGCGAGAATGTACCTGCGCCTTATGGGTCTGACCTGAGCAAACCCGCCAGTTATTTAAAACAGGCAAAAGTTGCCTTTCAATACGCAGCAAGGTATGGTTCAAATACTTCGGTTTCCCCAAGTTTGGTTACAGTTGATACCCGCCCCCGCTGGAATGGGGATGTTGTTAATCAGGTAAAGATTGGGATGGGCCTGATAAAATATATTGAGTGTGATAACGAACGTGATAAATGGTGGAAGGGCCCGGCAACACAACAAACAGCCGAGCAGTATGCCGCCAATATGTCGGCGTTTTATGATGGCGATAAAGGTAAGTTAGGCGCTAATGCGGGCGTAAAAACAGCCGACCCGAATATGGTGGTTGTAATGGGCGGCCTGGCCACCTGCGATACTAACTTTGTTAACCGCATGATAGTCTGGTGCAAGGCCAATCGGGGCGTTAAGGCTAATGGGGCGGTTGATATGTGCTTTGATGTGATCAACTACCACTTTTATAATAACGATGGTAACCCGCTTACCCATAAACAATCAACCACGGGCACTGCGCCCGAGCTTTCACTGGCCGGGAGCTTTGCCGATGCTTTTGTAAAAATCGGCAAAGCCAATAACCTGCCTGTATGGGTTACTGAAAGCGGCTATGATGTTAACCCGGCAAGCCCGCAAAGGGCTATTGCAATAGGCGGCAAATCTGTACTGCTAACCCAGGCCGACTGGAATTTACGCACTGCCTTATTATACATGCGCCATGGTGTACAAAGTTTATACTATTACCTATTGTTTGACGCTGCAGCTAACAGCGGTACCCAATACGCCACATCCGGGTTAAACGATGGTATAGCACGCAGGCCAACTGCCGATTATATTTTACAAACCAACACCTTAATGGGCAACTATACCTATAGCAAAACCATTAATGCCGACCCTTTAGTGGATGTATATGTATCCGGCAAAAAAACAATGTATGTATTAACGGTTCCAGACCAGGTTGGGCGCACTGCAAATTATACGCTTGATCTCGGATCGGCAGTTACCGGAGCTAATATCTACAAACTAACCCCCGGTGCCGATGCCATGACAAAAATAACCGCTGTAACAACCGCAGGTAAACTTAACATAACTGTTACAGAAACACCAGTGTTTATTGAGGCGGTAAATTAGAGATACTAAATTCTTATTGAATATATATTTTTTCAGGAGCTGCCGCCGGTGGCAGATCTTTTGCAAAATAAAACTTACAGTAATCACACTCACTTAAAAAATCCTTGCGACTGCCGTTTTCAGCATAATCATATTCTATCTGCTGGTTGTTGCCGTGATTATATAGACTATAATATTCCATTTTTCCGTTTTCACGATAATGAAAGGTTTCATTTATTTGCTTTTTCCAGTTTTGTATGGCAGTTATCTTTATATCACCTTTATAATCATAACTTTTAAAAGTGTAACTCATCCCGTCTAAAGAATAGGTTTTTATACTTGCAATCTGTCTATCCCAGTGACTTAGATGCCGTAGTGAATCTAACTTGTTTATGTAATAAGTAGTATCATGTATTTTATCCCCAAATAGCATATCATTATGATGGTGTATCTGATAATTACACCACCACGCTATTTCAGTAGTATCCTGATACGATATGTCTTTAGCAATTAGGTTATTCTTATACACAACATGTTGCTGTAATTGTCCATTAGATCTATATACATCTCTAAAATCAACTCGCACACCGTTCTTGAATTTTTCAGTGATATAAATTTTCCCGTCAGGATAATAGATTTTTCTTAACCCATCAAGCTTTCCGTTCTTAAAGGTTTGCTCTACTTCTATGTTTCCATTCGGATAAAACTGCTTTTTTGTAGGATTGGAAATCAATGGATGTCCATAAATCTTTCTTAACACATCCAGTTGCTTAATGCCGTTAAAATGCCCCCATTCACGTAACCCTGTACTATCACGATATTGCACTGAATAACCACATCTGTCTACATTAACTTTTCCGTTTGTTATACTTCCAAAAAGCAACCATTGCTCCCCTTCTTTTAAATACATTGCACAATCGGTATTATAAGAATAATCATTTGCTAACTCAATAGGCCCACCTTTAAATTGCTCTAAAATCTCAAATTTTATCTCGCCGTTTGTACGTAAGTGAAAAGCTTTGTTAACCATATTATATGGTGCCAACTTCTTTATAGTGACCATTGCTATAAAATTATACTCTTTCAGATCGTCTTTCTTTTCAAAATTCTTCATTGTAATACATGAGCAACAAAATGAATGCTCGGCAATAATTGATATTAGCAAGGTGATTAAGGCTTTCATGAATAGATTAATTATACCAATCTTATGTTAAGCCAAAATAGTTAATTCGGCATACTAATACCAAATTATCCGCTCAAAAAACTATTTTTGCGGCTGAATGAAGCATATCCGTAATTTTTGTATCATAGCCCACATCGACCATGGCAAAAGTACCCTTGCTGACAGGTTATTAGAATACACCAACACCATTACCAAGCGTGAGGCGCAGGCGCAACTGCTGGATGATATGGATTTGGAGCGTGAACGCGGCATTACCATAAAAAGCCATGCCATCCAGATGGATTATGAACTTAATGGCGAAAAATATGTGCTTAACCTGATCGATACGCCCGGGCACGTAGATTTCAGCTATGAGGTATCCCGCTCTATTGCAGCTTGCGAAGGAGCCTTACTGATCGTGGATGCATCACAGGGCATACAGGCCCAAACTATATCAAATCTTTATCTGGCTTTAGAGAACGATCTGGAAATTATACCGGTGTTGAATAAAATGGACCTGCCCGGTGCTATGCCCGAGGAGGTAAAAGACCAGATTGTTGACCTGATAGGCTGCAAGCGCGAAGAAATTTTAGCTGCCTCAGGTAAAACCGGTTTAGGTGTGCATGATATTTTAAAGGCTATTATAGCACGTATTCCCGCCCCTGTTGGCGACCCGAATGCGCCTTTACAGGCTTTGATATTTGATTCGGTCTTTAATTCATTCCGTGGCATTATTGCCTACTTTAAAGTAGTGAATGGTGAAATACGGAAAGG
>CAZZVY010000361.1:0-3108 GCA_964657585.1 uncultured Mucilaginibacter sp.
ATGCTGCCGAAGTTTTTTTGATGGGCGATGTGTTTGACTTCTGGTTCGAGTATAAAACCGTTGTGCCTAAGGGTTATATACGTTTCTTCGGTAAACTGGCCCAACTGGCGGATGCCGGTATTAAGCTATACTTTTTTAAAGGCAACCACGATATGTGGATGTTTGATTATCTTGAAAAAGAATTGGGCGCCGTTGTTATTACAAACGAACTGGTGATTGAGCGCAGCGGAAAAAAGTTTTTCCTGCACCATGGCGACGGTTTAGGCCCGGGCGATAACTTTTACAAATTTTTAAAAGGGTTTTTCCGCAGTGACTTTTGCCAGTGGCTGTTTGCCAGGCTGCACCCTAACTTTGGCGTTGGCATAGCCAGCTACTGGTCGCAAAACAGCCGTGCCGCCAATATGAAAAAAGAAAATCACAAGCCTGATGAACAGGAATGGCTGGTTCAATTTTGTAATGATACCCTGAAAACCGATTTTTATGATTACCTTATCTTTGGCCACCGCCACCTGCCCCTTGATATACAGTTAACAGCCCGCAGCCGTTACATCAACCTGGGCGAATGGCTTAACTACCAACACAGCTATGCCGTATTTGACGGGAACGATCTGACGCTGCATTACAAAGAACGATAACTATACACCTCGTGTAAAACAAACAGACCATAACTTACCTGTATACCTATTAGGCTGGGCTGATGTTATCATATAAAAAAGCGCCCCAACATCACGTCAGGGCGCTCATTAACTAATTAAAATTGATCTTACAACTTTGGGTCAAAACCATATTTACCGGCAAATTTGCGGTAAAGTTCTTTATGCAGGTTATCCAGGTTAATGTCGCGGCCTTGTATAAAGGCTTTTTGCACATCAAGCGTTATCATATCCAGCGCATCGCCGCCTGATACAAACAAGTTAGCATCCTTGCCAGTTTCCAGCGTACCGGTTGTTTTATCAATGCCCAGTATCTTGGCGTTGTTAATGGTAATCATAGATACCGCCTGCTCCCTGGTTAAACCGTAGCTTACGGCCTGGCCAGCCTCAAAAGGCAGGTTGCGCTGGCGCCAGAAAGCAATACCGGTTAAACCGTATAATACACCGGCATCCTGTAAAAGGTGCGGTAATTTATAAGGCAGATAAACATCGTCCTCGTCCCTTTCAGGTACGGTTTGAGTTTCGCGGATAATTACAGGCACATTGTTTTCACGCAAAACATCAGCTACCAGGTAAGATTGCTTGCCGCCAACTATTACTAACTGGATGTTAAATGATTTGGCAAAGTTAACCGCCTGTACTATCTCTTTAGCGCCATCGGCATTCACGAACAATTTTTTAGTGCCGTTGAACAGGCCTTTCATAGCGCCAAACCGTATATTAATAACTTCAGGTTTTTCGATCTCTGAATAGGCTTTAGCCTGGTTAAAAAGATTAGTGATAGCATCCAGCGCCTTTTGTGCACGCTCGGCAGGGGTTTCCTGCGGGCCGGTTGTTGGCGCCAGGCCGCGCCGGCCGCCGCCACCGCCACCAAAACCACGTCGGCCACCGCCGGCGCTTGGCCAGGTCATGTGGATAGCCATATCCTTTTTATAGGCGGCATCTTCCCAGTTCCAGGCATCCAGCTGCACTACAGACGATTGGCCGGATATGGTACCGCCGGTAGGCGTTGGCTGTGCCAGCAATATACCGTTTGAACGTACGGTAGGTATCACCTTTGAATCGGTGTTATAGGCTATCAGTGAGCGTACATTGGGGTTGAGGTCGCCGGTTTCGGCATCGTCAACCGTACCCCGTGCGCCTTCTTCAATTTCCACCAGGCCCAGGGTAGTTACCGGGCAAATAAAGCCCGGGTAAATTTGTTTGCCTTTGGCATCAATTACATCAGCGCCGGGCATGCTTGGGGCTGCGCCCTCGCCAACTGCGGTAATTTTACCTTTGTCAAAAGCGATATAACCGCTGCTGATCACCCTGCCGTTGCCAATATGTATCATGGCGCCGGTAATTACAACAGGCTTTTGTTGCGGTTTCGCAGGCGATATGGTAGCCTGCGCGTAAGTGAGGACGGTGCCAAGCAATAATCCCCCTAAACTTAATATTGTTCTTTTCATGTCTGTTTTCAAAATAAAGGATTATTGATTCTGGGCCCTTTGTTCAGCGTGCTGTTTTGCGCGTTCAACTACCCCTTGTATGTAATCGTCGTTTATTACAAACTGGTCTTCTTCCAGCGTTTCGCATTCATAACGCGGCCTGCGGCCGGCATTGCCTGCGCCGCGCTGCACAGTTGCGCCGCCGCTTTTAGCTTCTATCATTTTCTGGATAATACGGCCGCTTTCGGCTTTCATTGCTTTTTGCACATCCGCATCTTTTGACAGGTCCCAGTAAGGAATGCCGTCAACATATGTTTTCTCACAAACGGCATAGATAGATAGCGGGTCGGCGCTCCATACTACCACGTCGGCATCCTTGCCCACTTTCAAGCTGCCTATGCGGTTATCCACATGCAGCATTTTGGCAGGGTTAAGGGTTACCAGCTTCAATGCATCCTCCTCGCTCATTTTGCCATAAGTAATCGCTTTGCCTGCTTCCTGGTTAAGGCGGCGGGCCATTTCCTCATCGTCGGAGTTGAAGCCGGTTACCAGGCCAACTTCGTGCATCAGCTTGCCATTGTACGGTATGGCTTCGGCAACTTCATTCTTGTAAGCCCACCAGTCGCTGAAGGTTGAACCGGCAATGTTGTGCGCCTTCATTTTATCAGCTACCTTATAACCCTCTAATATGTGGGTGAAGGTATTGATATGGAAGCCCATAGAATCCGACACATGGATCAGCATATTAATTTCAGACTGCACATACGAGTGGCAGGTAATGAAACGTTTGTTGTTCAATATCTCGCCAATAGCGTCTAGCTCAAGGTCGCGGCGGGTAGTGCTGCCTTTAGCGGCCCGTGCGGCCAGGTATTCCTTAGCGCGGGTAAACTCATCTATATAAACTTCTTCCACACCCATACGTGTTTGCGGGAAACGCGGGTTGGTTTGTATACCGTTGTTGTTGCTTCCCTTTACGTTCTCGCCCAGGGCAAACTTGATAAAGCCGTCTGAACCTTCAAACATCA
>CAZZVY010000362.1:0-3097 GCA_964657585.1 uncultured Mucilaginibacter sp.
CATCCTCGTTAAAAGTAATGTCGGTGGCGCCTTCTATGGAAATATGGTTATCATCGTACAAGTAAATAATGTTGCCCAGCTCCAGGTGCCCCGCCAGGGATGCAGCTTCGGAAGTTACACCTTCCATCATATCGCCATCGCTGCAGATAGCATAAATGTGATAGCTGAAAATATCAAACCCGGGTTTGTTATAGCGCGATGCCAGGTGCTTTTGGGCTATGGCAAAGCCTACGCCGTTGGCAAAGCCCTGGCCTAAGGGGCCGGTAGTAACATCAATACCGGGGCAGAGGCCATACTCAGGGTGGCCGGCGGTTTTACTGTTCAGCTGACGGAAGTTTTTAATATCATCCAGGGTAACATCGTACCCCGTTAAGTACAGGAAATTATATTGCAGGATACAGGCATGCCCGCATGATAAGATAAACCTGTCGCGGTTGGCCCAATGCGGGTTTTTGGGATTATAGTTTAAAAATTGTGTCCAAAGCACATGGCCCATTGGCGCTAAGGCCATTGCTGTGCCGGGGTGGCCCGAATTAGCCTTTTGCACGGCATCGGCTGATAAAACCCGTACGGTATCAATACCTAACTGTTCGATACTTTTTTCTGATGACATATTAATTGTGATGTTTATGTTTGTTTATTATCAACTAACTATTTTCTTTTCGGAACGCAATATGGCATTTATCCCGCTGATATTGCCGGTTTGCCATAACCTGGAGCCGCCTTTTATCCCATCTTCGTTAGTAACCAGTTTCATGTTTTGGCCAAGCTTCATTTTCAGCTTGCGGGCATTGCCGCCGCCTATATATAAGTAATCATAATTGAATACAGTTTTTAAAACTTTAAAAACTTTTATCATCCGCTTGTTCCACTTTTTATCGCCAATATCATCCAGCGCCTTATCGCCTATATACTGGTCGTAATCCATCCCCTTGGCTATGGGGTGGTGCCCAACCTCCAAATGCGGCAGCAAAACGCCATCCTGCAGCAGGGCCGTTCCGAAACCGGTACCAAGGGTTATCACCAGTTCCAAACCCTTACCATTTACCACGCCCAACCCCTGCATATCGGCATCGTTAACCACATGCGCAGGTTTGCCCAATATTTTTGCCAGTTCGCTTTGCAGGTCAAAATTAGCCCAGGCGGGCGTGCCAAGGTTTGGGGCGGTCATAATCACGCCCATTTTAACAAACCCGGGGAAACCGGCGGATATCCTGTCGTAAACTGGGAAATCTTTTACAAGCCCCAGTATGGCATCAAGCATGTTTTGAGGGGTGGATGGCATTGGGGTTACTACCTTTTCGTACGCCATTGTTAATTCGCCCTGGCTATTAAGTACGGTAGCCTTAATGTGCGAGCCGCCAATATCAATGGCCAGCACATTTAATTGCCCTGTAGTTTTTTTCATGTTGAACAGATTCGGAGGTTGAATACTATGCAGACAAATATCAACAATTGCCGCGTTAAATATCAGTATTTCAACTGTCAAATTATAACAGGAATATGTAACAGATGTTTGGGGGCAGTGATTAGGGATTAGTTAATCAAAGATTAACTATTAAACGCTGATCAGCAAAAGGCATGATGTTTACTACAAGTGCTTGGTACCGTGATTAGAGATTAGTTATTAAACGCTGATCAGCAAAAAGGCACGGTGCCCAATACACCGTGCCGTTAGTTAAACTAATCTTTATTCGTTAATCTTATCTCAACATTAATTATAAATAAAGCTGCCATCGCCGCGGCGCTGCATATCGCGGCCGTTACGCTGCGGCCTGCCGCTCCATTTTTGAAGGTTTAAACGAAAACCTACCAGGAAATAACGGCTTTTTGAACTCGATATAGTATTGGTTACGCCGCTTGTTGATATAGATTGCTGTATAAAGTTGTTTTGATGAAGTAAGTCAAACACGTCAAACGTTACCGTAAACTGGCGTTTTTGCCCGATCTCTTTCTGAAAACCGGCATCTACCACAAACGGACTGGCATTGATTGGCGGAACAGATGATGGCTGCCCGTTTTGACTGATGGACTGGTTGATGAACCTCTTAGATGCATCGTAGTGCACCTGATAAGTTTTAAAGAAATAGAAACGGCCATCTATACCAAATGAGTTGATGAGTGAATTACTTGATGGTGCGCCAGATGTAGTGGCAAACGTGCGGCGCAGATCGGTACCAAAGAAGGGGTTAACTTCTACATTTTCGCTCGGATTAATGCGCGGGCCAAAACGCTCATTAAACTCCCAGCTGGTTTGGTGATAAATTATGTTGTTATTTTCAGACACACTGTAACCATAATTTATGCCGCCGTTTAAGGCAATGTTATACCGCCTGTCGGCCAGTTGTTTGGAAATATTGTAATTACCGCCAATTGAGTTTGATCCGTTTAAGTTTACGTAATGTGTTTCATTTACTATGTAGGTGGTAGTGCTGCCAGGTGAGATAGGAATAAAGTCCTGTACTACGTTTGTAGTGATCTGGGCAGTGTATATAGACACATTGCCATTGAAAGAGATATTGAACCTTGAATTAGGGAAGTAGTTGTTATAGGCCACTGCAATGTTATGAGTCAACGCTACCCGAAGATCAGGGTTACCTACGATGATATTATTGGGGTCGGTATAATCTGTAAAAGGTTGTATCTGCTGGAATTGGGGCTCAACATAAGCGCCAGAATAAGATACAGTAAACCGCTGGGTACGCGACCATTGGTAAGCAAAACGGAATATAGGCAGCACCCGAAAGTCGTTTTTAGTGGTAGTTACGTTAGCACCGATATTATTATTAAGCTTGGTGCCTGAAAGGTAATACGGCGTTGCAGTAGCCCCTAACGAAAGGTTTACCTTTGTGCCCTGGTAACGATAGTTTAATGATAACCGTGTTTCGGTAGTTTGATAGTTATATAACAAGTCGGTTTCCTTTGTACTGCCATTTGTTAAAATAGAGTCGGTTACGCTTTTGGTGTAGTGCTGGTTATTGGTTACCTGGCCGTTAAACTCTAACCGGGTAATTTTGCCTAAAGGTTCCGAATAGGTCATACTGCCGCGTAAGGTATTGGTATTGTTGGTACGGTTTGTTACAAGATTGGCAGGGCG
>CAZZVY010000363.1:0-3091 GCA_964657585.1 uncultured Mucilaginibacter sp.
GATGCTGGCCAGCCCCGAAGAGGTAGTGCTAACGCGGATGAATTGATTTGGTTATTTGCAGTTGCCGACAGGCAGTGTACAATAAAGTGAATAAAATAGCGATTGGTTACAACATTACCCTTATTTGTTTTTACCCATTAATAAAATCTGCACATTTGCACCTACATATATTGCATAATCACCTATGATCCATAAAAAAACAAGAACATACCTGCCTGCCGAATTTGATATGAACTGGGAAAGCCTGGAGCCGCTTTTTAATGAGCTGATTGCCCGCCCTATCAATTCAGTTGAGGACTTAGAGCAATGGATGCGTGACCGCAGCGAGGTGGAAGCTGCCATTGAAGAAGATTTTGCCTGGCGATACATCCGCATGACCTGCGATACCACCAACGAGGACCTGCTGGCTAAGTTTCAATACTTTGCTACCGAAGTTGAACCCAAGATAGCCCCCTGCAATAACGAGCTAAATAAAAAACTGATAAACAGCGTGTATGCCAATGCATTAAACCAGGAGAAGTACTTTATTTACCTGCGTAGCGTACGCAAATCACTGGAGTTGTTCCGAGAGGAAAATATACCCGTGCAAACCGAAATACAGCTGGAGCAGCAAAAATACCAGGCTATCACCGGGTCAATGTCGGTGCATATTGGTGAAAAGGAGTATACCATGGAGCAGGCAGCTGTTATTTTAAAAGATGCCGACCGTACTAAAAGGCAGCAGGCCTGGGAAACCATAACCGAACGCCGCTTGCAGGATAAGGATAAGTTGAATAGCCTGTTTGACCACCTGCGTACCCTGCGCCATAAACTTGCGCTTAACGCCGGTTTTGAGAACTTCAGAGATTATATGTTCCAGGCACTTGGCCGGTTTGATTACGCCCCACAGGATTGCTATGCCTTTCACGAGGCTATTGAAACCGAAATAGTGCCTGTACTGCACGAACAGGCGGAAAAGCGTAGAGCCGCCCTTAATTTAGATACTTTAAAGCCCTGGGATATGGATGTGGATATATCGGGCAAGCCGGCATTGAAGCCATTTGAAAATGGCGATGACCTGATCGAGAAATCTATCCGGTGTTTCAGCAATATCAGCCGTTACCTGGGCGAGCGGCTGGAGATAATGAAGGACAACCACTTGTTTGATGTAGAAAGCCGCAAAGGCAAAGCGCCCGGTGGTTATAATTACCCATTATCTGAAACAGGCGCCCCGTTCATTTTTATGAACTCGGCCAACACTTTCCGCGATCTCACTACCATGGTACACGAGGGCGGACATGCCGTACACACCTTTTTAACCGCCGACCTGGAACTGAACGATTTTAAACACACCCCTGCCGAGGTGGCCGAGTTGGCATCTATGGCAATGGAGCTGATATCCATGGATAAATGGGATGTTTATTTCGATAACGACGAAGACCTTAAACGTGCCAAGCGGGACCAATTAATTGATGTGCTTAAAACCCTGCCGTGGGTAGCCGTAGTAGATCAGTTTCAGCATTGGATATATACCAACCCCGATCATACCGATGCGCAGCGCAGCGAAGCATGGCTGCAAATATATAACAGCTTTGGCGCCGGATTTACAGACTGGAGCGCATATAAGGAAGCGGAAATAAATCTTTGGCAAAAGCAACTGCATATATTTGAGGTGCCTTTTTATTATATCGAATATGGCATGGCCCAGTTAGGCGCTATTGCCGTGTGGAAGAATTATAAGGAAAATCCTGAAAAAGGGCTGCAGCAATATCTTGATGCGTTAAAGCTGGGCTATACCAAAACCATTAAAGAGATATACGAAACCGCCGGTATCAGATTTGATTTTAGCGCAGCTTATGTTAAAGAACTGGCGGCGTTTGTTAAAGGAGAGATGGAAAAGATATAAATACCCAATTTATATCTTCAACCAATGCTTTCAGGCGGCCAAATCGTGTAACTTACAGCGGCTTTATAAAGGCATAGCTTACTTTTCAACAACACGCTTTAACATGCCGTGCAGGTTAGTGCCTTGGAAATCAACATCCACAGTTATGGAGTCGCCATAATACTTGCCAACATTTTTTAGCGGTGTGCCATTATAATCAAGCGAAAATGTAAAGTTATTGCCGCTTATCTTACCATCAGTAATTGGGATAGATCCCTGGTCGTTATCTGCCGTACCGGTTAATTTATCACCATCAACCTTAAAGGTATAGCCGAGTGGGAAGTCGCCGTTTGGTGTTTGCAAGCTTCCTTTCCATTTACCGCTCAGATCGGCTACTATTGCCAAACAGAACAATGCGCTGCCAAAAACCAATGCAAGGGTTGTAAATAATTTTATTTTCATGATTATATTTTTTTTGAATATAAAACTTTTATTTCAGAATAAATAAAATATGATATGTGGTTAATAAAAGCTTAAACCACTATAGCAACCAATATGTTTTTAAGGCAGCTTATAATAGTATATAGGCTGATCAACGCCTTCGCTGGCTGTGTAATAACCTCTGCCATCTGGCGTAAAACCAATGGCTTCGCCCTGTTTTTCTGTTTTGTAGTATAACTTAACGGGCTTCTGTGTCATTACTTCCCAAACCGGCATATCGGCAGTACGTTTCCAATAGTAAACATCGCTGTAGTTCTTTAACAATACCTGGCTTCCGTCTTTTGATATATCACCGGCGGTTATCCATTTAAACGGCGGTATACCGCCAAAATGCAAGGTGCTGCGTTTTTCTAACACAACGGTGTCTTTAGGTTTAAAATTAAGCGGGGTAGTATATACGTTAACCGAGTTCTTTCTTTTAGAAACAATGTAGATCAGTCGCGCAATCGGGTCAATCATTAATGTTTCGGCATCTTTTGCGCCGTCAGGATATTTTACATATAAAGGCGTACTTTCTACGTGCCTTACCGTATCGGGGCCGGTAACCTCTGGTTCTTCAAACCGGTATATTACCAGGTATTTACGTACTGCACTGTTATCGCCAATATCGCCAAGGTAAATATAACTTTTAGTCTTAACCGGGCCGGGGCCTACGGCTATATCCTCGCAATCCCGGGCGCCAAGCGGTTCTTTGATGTCGCCTTTAAAGTAGTAAGTGCACTTTAA
>CAZZVY010000364.1:0-3062 GCA_964657585.1 uncultured Mucilaginibacter sp.
CTATACTTGCAAGTAAAGGCAAACGGCATTATGGCCTTATTAAAGGCCGTAGAGGTATTGTTATGCCTGGCTGAAAATGACGCTCCAGGATCTGTTTTTGACCTTGATTTTATTAATGCAAACACTACGCGATATTCAGATTTTAAAAATAGTCTTCAAAGTTATAAGTTAACTGATTTGGCAGATGAAGCAGGTGTCTCATTAAAAGAAATTAAGCATGCTGCTGATATGCTGAAAGTTACTGATAAAATAATTTTTTGTGAGGTTAGTAATGTATTGGCGCATAGTAATCAACCGGGTATTACAAAAGAACTCCTGAACTTAACTTTGCTGAAAGGCAGTATTTTTAAACCAAATGCAGGATTTTGCCAGCTAAGTGGAAATAACAATGCTAAAGGTAACCGCATGATGCTGCTGACCCCTAATGCCCCGAAAGCATCGTTAGAAAAAGTTGAAGAAGTATATGGTTTTAAGAACGTAAATTCATCAGGCTATGATACAACTGAAAGTTTAAGTGCTATGAACGATGGTAAATTAAAGGTGCTTCTAAATATGGAGTGCAACTTTTTACAAACCGTTCCCAATTCCCGGTCCGCTAAGCAGGCGTTGAGTAATCTAAATCTGTCTGTACATATAACTGCTAAATTAAACAGGTCGCAACTGATACCAGGAGTAGAGACTTTGATCTTGCCTGGATTTGTGAGTAATAACGATGGTACCGGCATTGCACAACAAATTGTAAGCCAGGTAAACACTATAGGAATAGTACATCAATTAAAAGCAGATAACATTATTTTTGATAACTTATTAAGCCAAACAGCTATTATATGCAAGTTGGCAAAAACTACCCTTGATAACAAAAGCGGAGTTGACTGGGACAATTATGCAAATGATTATGACGCTATCAGGAATGACATTGAAAAGGTGGTCCCTGGTTTTGATAATTATAACAAACGCCTTCGCGAACCCGGTGGCTTTTGTTTGCCAGATAACGAATTAGAAAAAATAGAAAAACCTGGAAATCACAACATCAAAGGAGAATTTTATATAACCGATACTCCAAAATACCATTTAAGCGATGATGAATTTTGCATGACCGCCATTCACAGTCATTATATGTTTAACAACCCTGAATTCATATTAAACAATTCTTACACTGGCATGGATAACCCCAGGCGGGTAGTGTTTATGAACGTTAACGATATATCAAGAGCAGGCTTTAAAGCAGGTGATAAAGTTGATTTGTTTAACGTGCAACATGGAAAACTGCGAAAAGCGCGTTTGTTTACAGTTGTTCCCTATAATCTACCGGAACGTAATGCGGCCGCTTACTACCCGGAAACAAATGTCCTGTCCCCTTTAAGTTTTTTTAATGGACGAAGCGATCAGCCTGCCATTAAAATGGTTTATATCCGGATAAAAAAGCATGATATTAGTGAGATTGACGATTAACTTTGTCCCTTTGAAAAAAGTCAGCGCGACATTTTCTTTCAGGTCTTTCAGTTCAATGGTTCTGGTACTGGGCATCTGCTCGTCGCTTTATGCGCAAACCATTAAGGTAGCTGCAGCAGCGAATTTACAATCAGTGATAAAAATTTTAGGCAATGACTTTAAAAAGCGGTATAATATTACAATTGAACCAATTGTAGGCTCATCAGGTAAACTGATAGCACAGATAAGCAATGGCGCCCCTTATGATGTTTTCCTATCGGCAGATATGGATTTCCCGGAAAAGCTTGCAAAAGAGGGTTTTGCAGCACGCCAGCCGGTAGTTTATGCGCTTGGCAGTTTAATTATTTGCAGCAATCAAATTATCGGTTTAAAAAATTGGGATAAATTAATTGTTACCGATAAAATTGAAAAAATAGCTATAGCCAATGCTGCCACTGCTCCGTACGGCCGGGCAGCTGAGGAAACATTAAAAAAACTGAATATTTCAGATTGGGTTAGGCCTAAGCTGGTATATGGCGAAAGTATATCGCAGGTAAACACGTATATCACTACCGGTGCAGTAACCTTAGGGTTTACAACACAATCGCTGGTGATGGACCCGGACAACAAAACCAAACTATACTGGCAGTTAATTGATCCTAACAATTATGCGCCTATACAGCAAGGTATGGTGTTGCTTAAAGATAAGCCAGGCGCTGATGCCAAATCAGCTCAACAGTTTTATAACTATATGTTAAGCACACCAGCTAAAAATATCCTGAAAAGATACGGATATATACTACCTTAGAGTTAATGGATTGGTCGCCGATAGGGTTGTCGTTAAAACTGGCAACAATAACAACCCTGCTTTTATTGTTTATTGGCTTGCCGATGGCTTACTGGTTAAGTAAGGGCCGTTCGGTTACCAGGATAATACTGCAGGCTTTGATCACTATGCCGCTGGTGCTGCCGCCATCGGTGTTAGGCTTTTATTTATTGATTGCTTTTAGTCCGCGGCATGGGGCAGGGCAGTGGCTGCATCAACTATTAGGTATTCAGTTCGTCTTTTCTTTCCCCGGGCTGGTTTTAGCCTCGGTTATTTACAGTCTGCCGTTTATGGTTGGTCCTATCCAGTCTGCCTTACAGCAGTTACCCGCTGCACTGGCGCAAGCCTCCTATACTTTAGGTAAGTCTGAAAAACAAACGTTTATACATATTTTATTGCCTAACATCCGTGCATCGGTATTAACAGCTATGGTAATGACGTTTGCACACACCCTGGGTGAGTTTGGTGTTGTGCTGATGATAGGGGGCAATATACCAGGTGTTACTAAAGTAGCTTCCATTGCAATTTATGATTCGGTAGAAAATATGGATTATCATACCGCTAATAATTATTCGCTTTTGTTATTTGCCATTACCTTCCTGATGGTGACGGCGGTTTTTATTTTTAACCGGCATAAAGGCAAAAGTCCGTTGGAATGATCTATGCTGATATACATAAAAAGCTGAAAGTTGGCAGCGGCGAAACGAAACTATCTGTTACGTTACAGGCGATTAAAGGCAGTATTACGCTGATACTTGGGCCTTCAGGCGCAGGTAAGACCACCTTTCTTAAAATTATAGCCGGT
>CAZZVY010000365.1:0-3041 GCA_964657585.1 uncultured Mucilaginibacter sp.
AAGTTATAGGCATGGGGGAACACCCTACCAAGGCCATTGTTCAGAAACCCAACTCCAGTATAAGCGTTGGCTTCCAACTGTTAAAGGAAGGGAAGATCGACGCTTTTTCGTCAGCAGGCAATACAGGGGCTATGCTGGTTGGTTCCATGTTCAGCGTAAAGACGGTACCCGGCGTTATCCGCCCCGCCATGACTACCATTGTACCCAAACTTAAAGGCGGTTTGGGTATTTTAATTGATGTAGGCGCCAATGCCGACTGTAAGCCCGAAGTGTTGGTGCAGTTTGGCGTATTAGGCAGCTTACTGGCCCAGTCGGTTTATAATATGGCCAGCCCAAGGGTAGCCTTAATGAATATAGGTGAAGAAGAAGAGAAAGGCAACATTGTTGCCCAGGCTACTTATCCCTTAATGAAGGAAAGTACGCTGTTTAACTTTACAGGCAATGTTGAAGGGCGCGACCTCTTTAACGAAAGCGCCGATGTTTACGTTTGCGATGGCTTTACCGGCAATATAATACTTAAAATGGCCGAATCTTTTTATGTGATATCGATGCAAAAAGGTTTAAAGGACGAGTTTTTTGACCGCTTTAATTACGAACAGTACGGGGGCAGCCCAATACTGGGCGTGAATGCGCCGGTAGTTGTAGGGCATGGTATATCCAGCCCCGAGGCTATAAAAAATATGATATTGTTGTGCCGTGATATGGTTGAAAGCGGCCTGGTTGAAAAAGTAAAGAAAGCTTTTCAGTAATATAACATAAATGAATAAAATCCATGCTGCTATAACCGCGGTGCACGGCTACGCCCCTGAGTACGTGCTTACCAACCAGGAACTGGAAACCATGGTAGATACCAACGATGAATGGATAACCAGCCGCACAGGGATTAAGGAACGGCGCATACTAAAGGGTGAAGGCCTGGCTACATCAGATCTTGCCGTACCGGCTGTTGAAGGTTTGCTTAAAAAACGCGGCATCAGCGCTGAAGATCTCGATCTTATCATTTTTTGTACAACCACCGCTGATATGCAGTTCCCGGCCACAGCTAACATCCTGGCCGGTAAAATCGGCGCAAAAAATGCCTGGGGGTGGGATTTGCAGGCAGCCTGCTCGGGGTTTTTATTCGGCCTGGCTACAGGTGCGCAATTTATTGAGAGCGGCAGGCATAGCAAAGTACTGGTGGTAGGCGGCGATAAAATGTCGTCCATAGTAAACTATGAAGACCGGGCTACGTGCATTATTTTTGGCGACGGCTGCGGCGCAGTGCTGCTGGAGCCTAACTATGAAGGTAACGGCATTATTGATTCCGTATTAAAAAGCGATGGCCAGGGAGTAGCTTATCTCCATCAGAAAGCCGGAGGCTCCTTAAAACCCGCCAGCCATGCAACTGTTGATGCCAAGGAACACTTTGCCTATCAGGAAGGCCAGGCCGTATTTAAGTTTGCCGTTACCAACATGGCCGAGGTTGCCGCTGAGGTAATGGATAAAAACAAATTAACCGCTAATGATATTGCTTGGCTGGTACCGCATCAGGCCAACAAGCGCATAATTGATGCTACTGCCAACCGGACGGGGCTAACTGCCGATAAGGTAGTTATCAATATTGAGCGTTACGGCAATACCACTAACGGAACTATTCCTCTTTGCTTATGGGAATGGGAAGACAAATTTAAAAAGGGCGACAATATAATTTTAGCTGCTTTTGGCGGCGGGTTTACCTGGGGTTCCATTTATTTAAAGTGGGCGTACTGATATGCCGATGCGCGTTATTGGCAATGCGATCAATAGATATTACGGCGAACATTATTCACAAAGCACTGTTAACCCTGATATAATCAATTACATCTGCATATTTGCGTTTGTGCAATTTTACAGATATTAAGATATTAATTACACTAACAATCTGCATATTTGCAAATACGCACATTTGCATATTAATAAACTGTTTCCTAAAACCATTGCATTTAAACTATGGATATTAAGCAAATACAGGACCTTATACGTTTTGTTTCTAAATCGGGCGTAAGCGAAGTTGCCATTGAGCAGGAGAACTTTAAGATCACCATTAAAACCAACCAAGCCCCTACCTATGTAACGGCCCATGTGCCCGCCATTGCACCGGCACAGCAGGCACCTGCTTCAGCTGCATCAACCGCTCCTGAACAGGCCACCACACCGGCCGGGCCACCGTCATCAAACGATGCCTCAAAATATGTTACGGTAAAATCGCCTATGATAGGTACTTTTTACCGCTCGGCCAGCCCCGATAAGCCCTTTTTTGTTAATGTAGGTGATGAAATAAGCGAAGGCGGCGTACTTTGCATTATCGAAGCCATGAAGCTGTTTAACGAAATAGAATCAGAAGTATCAGGCCGTATTGTTAAGGTACTTGTTGATAATGCCAGCCCGGTTGAATATGACCAGCCCTTATTTTTAGTAGAACCTGTTTGATAGTTAAATAAGGTTAAAAAGGTTGATTAAGTGAATTGTTTATACCCAAATCAACAAATAACCCAGTTTAACGATTTTAACCAAAGAATATGTTTAAAAAGATACTAATAGCTAACCGTGGCGAAATAGCCTTGCGCATTATCCGTACCTGTAAAGAGATGGGAATAAAAACGGTAGCTGTATATTCCACTGCAGACCGCGATAGCTTACACGTGCGTTTTGCTGATGAAGCCGTTTGTATCGGTCCGCCGGCCAGCCGCGACTCTTATCTCAATATCCCTAACATCATATCGGCCGCCGAGCTGACCAATGCCGACGGGATACACCCCGGTTACGGTTTCTTATCAGAAAACGCTAAATTTTCGGCGATATGTGCCGAATACAATATCAAATTTATAGGCGCCACTGCCGATCAGATCAACGCCATGGGCGATAAGGCATCAGCCAAGGCAACCATGAGAAAGGCGGGCGTACCCACCATTCCAGGCTCTGAAGGTTTACTTGAAAGCGTAAAGCAGGGTATTGAGATAGCAAAAAAAATAGGCTATCCGGTTATATTAAAGGCCACAGCGGGGGGCGGCGGCCGGGGCATG
>CAZZVY010000366.1:0-3034 GCA_964657585.1 uncultured Mucilaginibacter sp.
TTAAATTCTGCAGTGTACGTAGCTGTGCCGGTTACTTTTAAACGGCCGTCTACACGGTCAATGGGTTTTCCTGTTAACTCGCTCATACGCTTTTTTCTGCTGCTGTGGTTAAGGCACGTACCAATGTACGTTTAGCCAGTTCAATCTTAAAGGCATTGTATTTAAAAGGCACAGCGCCCTGTAAAGCCAATGCCGAAGCCATTTGGTAGCTCTCAGCATTTGCAGGCTTGCCGCTTAGCGCTGTTTCGGCTTTAAAAGCCCGCCATGGCTTAGTGCCTACACCCCCAAGTGCTATATGGGCGTTATGAACTTGCCCGTTACTTATGTTAAGTATCACTGCTGCCGAAGTTAAGGCAAACTCATACGAAGCCCTGTCGCGCACCTTTAAGTAGTGTGAGCGGACAGCATAAGGCAGGTTTGGTATTTCCACCGCAGTGATCAGTTCACCGGGTTTCAACACATTTTCGAGGTTTGGTGTTTTGCCCGGCAGCAGGTGGAAATCAACAAATGGGATGGTACGGCTGGCTGTTACGCCCTGTGTGTGGATTATGGCCCCTAATGCTGCCATAGCCACACACATATCAGACGGATGGGTGGCTATACAGTAATCACTTACGCCCAGCACGGCATTATTGCGGTTATAGCCATTTATAGCCGAACAGCCTGAACCAGGTACACGCTTATTACAGGGAAATGCTATATCATAAAAATACGGACAGCGTGTGCGCTGCAAAATATTACCGCCGGTGCTGGCCATATTACGCAGTTGTGCAGATGCCCCTGATAACAATGCTTCGGATAATACCGGGTATCTTTTTATGATATCGGGATGATAGGCCAAGTCGCTGTTCTTAACCAGGGTGCCTATCCTGATATTACCGTTGGCTAAGATTGTGATCTGGTCCATTCCCAATCGGTTAATATCTATCACCTGTTTGGGCGTTTCTACATTCAGCTTCATCAGATCTATCAGGTTGGTACCGCCGGCTATAAATTTGGTACCCGAACCGGCGCCTGCCTTAATTGCTGCTTCGGAATGCTGTGCCCTTGTATATTGAAATGGTTGCATGGTGTAGAATTAAGCGGTTTGTACTTCTTTTATTGCCTCCAGGATATGTTGATAGGCCCCGCAACGGCAAATATTGCCGCTCATCAGCTCGCGGATATCTGCATCGGTTTTAGCATGTCCTTCCTTTAATAACCCCACGGCAGAGCATATCTGCCCGGATGTGCAGTAGCCGCATTGAAAGGCATCGTGTTTAATAAAGGCCTGTTGCATAGGGTGCAGGTCATCGCCTTTGGCCAGGCCCTCAATAGTAGTAACCTGCTGGCCTTCGCACATAACGGCCAGGTGCATACAAGAGTTGATACGCCTGCCGTCAACAAGCACCGTGCAGGCGCCGCATTGCCCGTGGTCGCAGCCCTTTTTTGTGCCGGTAAGGTTTAGTTTTTCACGGAGCGCGTCGAGCAGGGTTACCCTTGTGTCGAGGCGTAAGTTTTGTGTTTTACCGTTGATATTAAGCGTTACGTTTATATAGTCAATTGCGCCGGTTTCATTAATAGGTGCTGCTTTTTCAGCTTTGGCCAATAAAGGCATCACACTCAGGCCGGCCCCGGCAGCGCCAAGCGTAGTAAGGAATTGGCGGCGCGTTGTTCCGCTTCTTTCAACAGGCTGATCATTTGTTGACAAGTTATCTTCCGGCTCCATATTTGGTATAAGTTAATTGATTAACTTATTAGTTAACAGGTTGTCGAGCAGGAATGTTTGAGGATCATCTGAATCTGCATTAATATATTTTCCGTTAAAAATATAGTCGGCTGTTGGTCGTTATGTAATTTGATCCGAACATTTTATTAAAATTAGCATGCCGTTCCGGACAATTGTCCAAAAGCGCTTTATATTTACGGCTGCACATACAATACCAGACGGGCGTTACCAAACCAATTGCCGCCTATGACAGTACAAGATAGTTTATTGGCTTTGATGATATAAATTTGGCACTGAAGATTGAACCAATCTGTTTTAACAACTAATTTAGCATCTTATTAATTTATTTGTCTATGCGTGTAGGGTTGTTTATCCCCTGTTATGTAGATCAGTTTTACCCAGGTGCAGCTATCGCTACCCTGCAGTTGCTGGAAAAACTTGGGATTGAAGTATTTTATCCCAAAAATCAAACCTGCTGCGGGCAGCCTATGGCCAATTCGGGCTTTGAGCATTTGACGCACGGCTGTAATGAACTCTTCATAAAAAACTTTGCCGATTTTGACTATATCGTTGCCCCATCGGGCAGTTGTGTGTTGCATGTGCGCGATCATTTGCATGATGACAAGCAGGAGGCTAAGGCAGAAAGCATTCGCCATAAAGTTTACGAGTTAACCTCGTTCTTAACTGATGTTTTGAAGGTGGAAAGCCTGCCGGCTAAATTCCCGCATAAGGTTGGTATGCACCAAAGCTGCCATGGGCAGCGGGGACTGCATATCTCCAGCATGAGCGAACTGGTAGCGCCCAGCTATTCCAAACCCGGGAGCCTGCTTAATATGGTGGAAGGTATTGAAGTTATACCTTTAAACCGTATTGACGAATGTTGCGGTTTCGGCGGTACCTTTTGTGTAGTTGAGGAAGCCGTGTCATCAAAAATGGGTAAGGACAGGGTAGCAGACCATTTAGATCATGGCGCCGAATATATTACCGGTGTTGATATGAGCTGCCTGATGCACATGGAAGGCATACTTAAACGCCAGGGCAGTAAAGTAAAGGTAATGCACATTGCCGAGATATTGAATGGGGTAAGTGACTAGAGATTAGCTAATTAATGGTATAAGGCATGTATAATGACCTGATGACCAATAAGGTAATATAAAATGATTCAAGAAGGAAAAGACCACGCCGAACTGGCAGATATTTTTAACGAAGATGAGAAACGTGTAGACTGGCACGATGAAACCTTGTGGTGGATACGCGCCAAGCGGGATAAGTCTGTACACCAGCTGCCGGAATGGGAAGACTTGCGCAATGCAGCCTCACAAATTA
>CAZZVY010000367.1:0-3025 GCA_964657585.1 uncultured Mucilaginibacter sp.
TCAATAACGGGTCATCGTATTAATATCTGGGCCGTATTCCTGCTGATCTGCTCTAACAGAACGGTCTTGCCGGTGGTTAGTTCGAGCAGGTCATTCTGGCGATAGTGCCTCAAGGTAATCAAAGTAAGGTTGCTGTTGTATTTTACCTTGAAATCCTGTTTAAGATCGGTCAGCAATTGTTCAAAATGCTCATGATAAATGTTGAAGCAAAAACTAAAACTTAACGCCGAAGTTTGCATCAGGTTAATATGCACCTGATTTTTTGAAAACAAGCGGAAAATATGGCTAAGGTTGTCTTCGGTTATAAAGGAGTAATCCTTTGCGGAAACGGACAGTAAGGTTTGCCCGGATTTAACAATGGTGATAGGTTTGGGAAACTGACTTTTGGCCGTCTCTTTAATAACTGTTCCGGTAGCTTTAGCGTCATTAAACGGCTTTACAAATAAGGGGATGCCTGCGTTTTGCAAAGGCTTAATTGTTTTAGGGTGTATCACGGTGGCCCCATAGTAGGTCATTTCAATGGCTTCATTATAGGTTAGCTCATCAAACTTTACCGTGTCTTTAAATAGCTTAGGGTCAGCATTTAAAATGCCGGGAACATCTTTCCAGGTGGTTACGGATTCCGCATTTAAACAAGCTGCAAATATGGCTGCGGTGTAATCTGAGCCTTCGCGCCCTAAGGTGGTGGTAAAGTTTTCAGAAGTGCCGCCTAAAAAACCCTGCGTAACCACTACGCCCTTTTGCAGCACTGCCGGAATATCCTGCTGAATGCTGGTACAGCTTTTAGCCATATCTACTTTTCCCTCGCGGTAAGTATTGTCAGTGTGGATGTAACCCCGCACATCCAGCCAACTACTACTAACCCCAAAATGATTAAGATAGGCGCATACAATGCGGGTAGCCGCCATTTCGCCGATAGAGACGATCTGATCATAAATGAAATCAAAGTCATTATGCGGTTCATCCTCCAGCATCCAGTCTATCTCCACAAAGGTATTGTTCAGTTCCATATGTACCGGATCGTCCTTTCCTAAAAGCCGCGTAGCTATATCATAATGGTATTGTTTAATATTGTCAAACAGGTGGTGCATGTCCGAAGAGGCATCAACATAGGCTTTGGTCAGCTGTTCCAGCGCGTTAGTAGTTTTACCCATGGCTGATACTACAACAAGTAACTGCTTATGGGCACTTTGATGAATAATATGTGCCAGGTTTTTTACCCCCCCTGCATCCTTAACTGATGCCCCGCCAAATTTGTAAACCAGCATTATTTATAGTATTGTGATAAAATTGTGTTCAGCCTTATCAGTGGTTTAAGCTCATCGTAATTTATCAATAATTCAGTCCGACCAGCAGCATAAGGTTTTATTTCATACGGGTTATATAAAAAGCGCAAACCCTTAGGCGTTATCAAGAAATTGTTATTTAAACTAAACTTGTCATCCTTAAAAAAATAATTGTTGTGCAATGAGGCGCCGGGCGCAAGCTTTTCATCCGCACGAAATATCTTTTCAGCAATATTATTTAATCGCTGCTGGTAACCATCAATCAGCAGGTCTTTAAGTGTAAAACTGCGGTTGCCTTTGCTATCCCAGTTAATAAAGCTGGTGTTTTCCATACCGTGTGCACCACCGGTATAAATGTATGATGCTGCTTGTAAAGTTAACAGGCCGGAATCCTGCCGTGCAACAAGAATAGTATCTGTCGATTTGTAATAAAAATGGTTCGCCACCGCAGCAGTATCTTCAATATAATGTCGAAAAAAGTCATCGGCGTTACGTTTTAAAACAGTATCCGGGTTGGTTATAGTATAAAGTTTATTACCTAATAATTTCAATATCAAAGCATTTAGCTGCGGGGCATTATTAAATATAGGGTAGCTGCAGCTAAATATGGCACAAGCGCTATCAGGCTTGTTTATGCAATTTTTATCAGTTTGTTTAAAGCCTTTGTAGGTATAAACCAGTGTATCTTTAGTTATAGCCGGTACCTGCTTGTGGGGCTTGTCCCAATTGCAGCCGGCCAGCGCTGCTAATAAACCTATGAACAAAAAGAAGACGTTTCGCATTAAATGTACCTGATAATTTGTTAAAATGAACTTTTATAAGTAGCCAACTGGTTCTTGCTTAACGATGCATTGAGCCAGCCGGCCTCAATACCTGCTCCGTATGAATTATAAAATTTAATGGCAGGTTCGTTCCAGTCCAGCACCTGCCAGGTCATCCCGTTAAAGCCTAATTCATGTGCCTCCTGCACCATGCGGTTAAACAACAGTTTGCCTGCCCCTTTGCCGCGCCAGCTTTCGGTAACTACAAGGTCTTCCAGGTACAAACGCTGGCCTTTCCAGGTAGAATAACGGATATAATACAGCGCCATACCTACAATCAGGCCATCAGCCTCAGCCACAAAAGCTTTCCAAACAGGCTTGCTGCCAAAGCCGGCTTCCTCAAATTCGAGCAGGGTAACAGTAACTTCATCCGGTGCACGCTCAAATAAAGCCAGTTCACAGATCAATTCCATCATACGCGGACAATCTTCTTTTTTGGCTGTTCTTAAGGTGATATTATTGGTCATTAATCATTGATTCATTCAAGCGCGCTTTTGCATATCGCTGGTTAATTATTTTTCCAATCTGGTACAACCCTGTCCCCAAATACCGTACTTCCTAAGCGTACCATAGTGCTTCCTTGTTCCATTGCAATTTTATAATCGGCAGACATACCCATGGACAGTTCATTAAAAGCATCGTTATTTTTGAAAAAGCTTTCTTTAATGCCATCAAAAAAGGTGCTTAATTCGTAAAACTCCTCTTTTATCTGTTTTTGATTAGCGGTGTTGGTGGCAATGCCCATCAGCCCTCGTATGCGGACATTCTTTAGTTCAGCAAACTCGGCAGACCGCAATAACTCTATTGCCTCATCAAAACTTAAGCCGTATTTGGTTTCTTCATCGGCAATGTAAATCTGCAGCAGGCAATCTATCACCCGTTTATTTTTAAGTGCCTGTCTGTCAATTTCCTGCAGTA
>CAZZVY010000368.1:0-3015 GCA_964657585.1 uncultured Mucilaginibacter sp.
GGGAGTGGTAAAGTTTATTCATTGTGACAAAGAATTAAGCGTTAAGCAATTATAACACTTGAAAATGAATAAAGCAAATTATTTTAAAAATATTTAAACCCGGGGGTTACTTATGGTTTAACGTTTAAAGTATTGTTCAAAAGCTCTCTGGCGCATTATGGTTTGATTTGTTCAGCGGTGTTGGATTATTTTTTGCTAAATACGCAAGGCTTATCCTAACTCGTATTAAAATTCTACCTTTACACAGCTAAACTTTGGGTTATAGGCTATAACAAAATGAACTACTTGCTTAACAATATCCCCGCCCGCACATTAAAACCACGTGATAACGGCCTGACCATGATAATGGATAAAGGCTTGAGCCTGCGCGGTGTGGAAGACCTGATAGAAACGGCAGGCGATATTACTGATATTGTAAAGTTAGGCTGGGCTACCTCATACGTAACCCCTAAACTTGATGATAAGCTGTCCCTTTACCGCGAGGCGGGTATACCGGTTTACTTTGGCGGTACTTTGTTTGAGGCGTTTGTTGTACGTAACCAGTTTGATGATTATCGCCGCCTGCTGGATAAATATCACTTGCATTATGCCGAGGTATCCGACGGGTCCATCAATATCCCGCATGATGTAAAATGCGGGTATATCAGTAAACTGAAAGAGCAGGTAACCGTAATATCCGAGGTTGGCTCAAAAGATGTTCAAAAAATATTTGCCCCCTATAAATGGATACAGCTGATGAAGGCCGAACTGGGGGCTGGAGCCTGGAAGGTGATAGCCGAAGCCCGGGAAAGCGGCAACGTGGGTATTTATCGTGATTCGGGAGAGGTGCGGCAAGGTTTGGTAGATGAGATATTGACGCAGATATCGGAAGAAAAAATTATATGGGAAGCCCCGCAAAAACCGCAACAAGTGTGGTTCATCAAATTATTAGGCGCCAACGTAAACTTAGGCAATATTGCCCCTGCCGATATGATCCCGCTGGAAACAATACGCTTGGGGCTGAGAAGCGATACTTTTGATCATTTTTTAAACCAGTAACATGCTTCTGTTAGCTATTGCAACAAGGTGGTTATTTATTAATGCCTTAATTATTAATTTGTATTTATAAAACCCTTTTTGCCTTTTAAACTGTTAATTTGTGCACAGCGCTGCAAATATGAAACATTACGGGCTTTTGGGGTATCCGCTTTCGCATTCGTTTTCAAAAAAATATTTTACGGACAAATTTGAAAAGGAAAAGCTGACAGACCATGAATATGATCTCTTTGAACTTAAGAACCTGGATAATTTTCCGGATTTTTTATGGGCACACCCCAAGCTTTGCGGTTTAAATGTAACCGTTCCGCATAAAATTGGCATAATAAGGTATATGGATTGGGTCAGCGCCGAGGCAAAACAGGCCGGTGCGGTAAACTGCATCCGCATCTCGGCCGAAAGCCCGGTGCTTGCAGCGTTCTCAGGCGAGGTAGGCATACAGGACCATGAATTTAAACTGGAAGGCTTTAATACCGATGTTTACGGTTTTGAAAATTCGCTTAGGCCCCTGTTAAAACATCAAACGCATAAAAAAGCCTTATTGCTGGGCAATGGCGGCGCGGCGCGGGCAGTTAAATTTGTACTGGCTAAAATGGAAATACCCTACCAGTTGGTTACCCGCAAACCCGGCGAGCGGCACCTTCTGTTTAAGAATTTAAACCGCCAGATAATAGAAGAACATACCCTGATAATTAACACTACCCCCCTGGGTATGGCACCCAACATTGAGGAATGCCCGCCCATCCCGTATGAATATATTTCGGAAAACCATTTGTTGTATGACCTGATCTATAACCCCGAGCAAACCCTGTTTTTGAAAAAAGGCTTTGAGCGCGGTGCATTTACCAAAAACGGATTTGAAATGCTAATATTACAGGCAGAAAAGTCATGGGAGCTATGGCGTTCAAATGAGTTCAGTAAATGAAGACTATTTGTTTAATAAGCATACTTTTTTTATTAGCGGCCTGCAGCCATCCGGATTATTCACCAAAACCTCGCGGTTATTTCCGTATTGTATTTCCCAAAAAAGAATACCAGGAATATAATGACGGTTGTCCGTTTATCTTTAACTATCCAAAGTACGCTAAAATTGAACCCGATACCAAGCGAGGCGCCAAACCCTGCTGGCTCAATATGCAGTTCCCTGAATTTAACGGCACCCTGCATTTAAGTTATGATCATATTAAATCAAAGGCTATGTTTGATATGCTGGTGGAAGACTCCTATAAGCTGGCGGCCAAGCATACGGTAAAGGCAACCGCTATTGACCAAGCCGTTATCCGTAATCCTTATTACCGCATTTATGGAATTTATTATACTATCGACGGCAACAATGTAGCCTCTTCTGCCCAGTTTTATTTGACCGACAGCACTAAAAATTACATCCGTGCGGCTTTGTACTTTAACCTGGAGCCGCGGCTTGATTCTATACAACCTGTACTTGATTTTGTTAAGAAGGATATGGATGTGATGATCAAAAGTTTCAGGTGGAAACAATAAGCTATTGACCGGGGCGGTTAGCTGTTGCAGATTGAACTTGCCGAAAACAAATACAGCTCAATCTTCTTATAAATAGAAGAAACAGCTGGTATGAAATTTCTTAAAAATTTAGTTGGCGGCCTGGCAGGCGCTGTAGCGCTTAACCTTTTACATGAGGGTGTAAAACGTATAGATAACGAGGCGCCGCATATCGACCTTGTTGGCGAAGAAGCCTTGAATAAGGTAATTGAAACAGCCGGCGGCACGCCGCTGCGCGGAAACCGGTTATTTGCCGCTACCCTTGCCGGCGACCTGGTAAGCAACGCGATATACTATAGCTTTATTGGTAACGGTAAAAGAAAGAACTTATGGTTCAGAGGGATGGCTTATGGCCTTACTGCCGGTTTAGGCGCCCTGGCATTAACCGAGCCGCTTGGGTTGAATGAGAAACCCATCACAAGGACGGATAAAACAAAGGCGATGACCGTAGGCTATTACATG
>CAZZVY010000369.1:0-3005 GCA_964657585.1 uncultured Mucilaginibacter sp.
ACGTGCGCCTGGAGTGATTAAGGTGATGACCTATGAGAATGCCATGAGCCTGCATTTCCCAGCCGGAAGCGACCCGGGCGGAGGTAAGTTTGGTGAAAAGGATCTGCTTCCATTACAAAGTAACCGCATATTTTACGATGGGCAATATATAGCTGTAGTAATAGCAGAAACATTTGAGCAGGCCGAATACGCATCAACTTTACTCAAGGTTGATTACGAAAAAGAAGCGGCTGTTTTTGATCTGAAAAGCAATGTTGATAAAGCTTTTAAACCGGCATCGGGCTTAGGCGGCAGCGAAACCCAGACCAAACGCGGCGATGTTGAAACAGCTATGCAAAGCGCGGCGGTTACAATATACGAAACCTATGGCACACCAGTGTACCACCACCATGCCATGGAACCTCATGCCACCATTGCCGAGTGGCAGGGCGATAAGGTAATGATATACGATGCCACACAATCTGTTACAGGCACAAAAACCTTAATGAGTTCGATGCTGGGCGTCCCGCCCGAAAAGGTACGGGTAGTATCCCTGTTTATAGGCGGCGGCTTTGGGTCAAAGGGGTTCTCCTGGCCTAATACCGTATTGGCAGCTATGGCGGCAAACCTGGTAAAGCGCCCGGTAAAACTGGTTGTTAACCGCCATCAGATGTATGCTTCTAATGGCAGGCGGTCACAAACCATACAAAAAATAGGCTTAGGTACAGATGCTGGGGGCAAACTGGCAGCCATTAAACATGCTACTATTGCTGAAACATCATTTGTTGACGAATTTACTGAAACCGCCGGTGTAGCCACCAGTATGATATACAGCAGCCCTAATGTTGATGTAAGCCACAGCCTGGTACGTTTAAACAAAGTAACTCCATGCCCTATGCGTGCCCCCGGCGAGGCACCGGGCACTTTTGCACTGGAGGTAGCCATGGACGAACTGGCTTACAAACTAAACATTGACCCGGTGCAGCTGAGGCTTAATAATTATGCCGAAAAGGAAGAACAGAAAAATAAAGCTTTTTCATCCAAAAACTTAAAGGATTGCTACACACGAGGTGCCGCGGCTATAGGCTGGGCGCAGCGTAACCCAAAGCCTGGCGTTACACGTGAGGGCAATTACCTTATTGGTTATGGCATGGCTACAGCTACTTATCCTGCCAACCGCAGCGCATCATCAGCCAAAGCTGTTTTATTTGCCGATGGTCATGCTGAAATATTTTGTGCTACCCAGGACATTGGCACCGGCACCTACACTATTATGACGCAGGTGGCGGCTGATGCCCTTGGTTTGCCTATTGATAAGGTACAGGTAAAATTGGGCGACAGCGATTATCCGAAAGGGGCTAATTCCGGCGGCTCGCAAGTTACGGCCAGCGTTGGCCCGGCAATCCGTGCGGCGGCTCTGGGTGCGCTGGACAAAGTGATTGCATTGGCCATTGCAGACAGCGCTTCGCCCTTGTATGGTCAGGCAAAGGAAAATATAGTGGCTGCAAACGGCAGCATACAATTAAAAGATAACATGGCTAAGGGCGAAGGCTACCGGCAAATATTAAACCGTCATAACATCCTGCAGTTGGAAGCAAGCGCCATGACCAATGTTTCCACACGCCAGCAAACCGAGAGCAACCCTGCGGCCAAAAGCGAAACAGAAAAGGAAACACAGGACGAAAGCAAAAATAACGCCGCTGTACAGGCCGATGAAAAAACAGACAGAAAAGATTATTCGTTCCACTCCTTTGGGGCACACTTTGTTAAAGTACGGGTTGATGAATTGCTGGGTACCGTACACGTTGATAAAATAGTCGGCATAATGGATATAGGTAAGGTAATGAACCTCAAAACTGCTAAAAACCAGATCATGGGCGGCATGATCTTCGGCATTGGCATGGCTTTAATGGAAGGCACTGAATACGACCCTAACCGAGGCCGGGCTGTTACCCGCGACCTGACCCAGTACCTGGTCCCGGTACATGCCGATATGCCGGAGTTTGACATACAGTTTATCGATGTACCCGACCCGGTTATTTCCCCTATCGGTGCACGGGGGATAGGCGAAATTGGAATAACAGGCATTGCCGCAGCCATAGCTAACGCAATTTATCATGCTACCGGCAAGCGCATGCGTGAACTGCCCATCAGGCCCGATAATTTGATCTGAGCAGATGAAGGTGATGCAGATCGCTTTTATTAAATTTGCCAATCTATTTTTCCGCTATGCCCAGAACTGATCTTTTTGAACCGCCTGATTATTATTTACTGGATGAGCTGCTTACTGAAGAGCATAAACTTATCCGCAGTATGGTAAGGGACTGGGTAAAAAAAGAAATATCACCTATTATAGAAGATCATGCGCAGCGGGGAGTATTCCCCAAACACCTCATTAAAGGCTTAGCTAACATAGGCGCATTCGGGCCTACTATCCCGACTGAATATGGCGGGGCCGGCCTGGATTATATGGCTTATGGCATTATTATGCAGGAAATTGAGCGCGGCGACTCGGGTATACGCTCCACTGCATCTGTACAGGGCTCGCTGGTGATGTACCCTATTTATGCCTACGGTTCGGAAGAACAAAAGCGCAAATACCTTCCTAAATTAGCATCAGGTGAAATAATGGGCTGTTTTGGTTTAACCGAGCCCGACCATGGGTCAAACCCTGGTGACATGGTTACACATATTGATGATGCAGGCGGTCATTATAATTTAAACGGCTCGAAAATGTGGATATCAAACGCACCGTTCGCCGATATTGCGATAGTGTGGGCTAAAGATGGAAGCGGTAAAATTAAGGGCGTTATAGTTGAGCGAGGTATGCCTGGTTTTACTACGCCGGAAACGCATAGCAAATGGTCATTAAGGGCCTCGGCCACCGGTGAACTTGTATTTGATAACGTAAAAGGACCTAAACAAAACCTGCTGCCCGGCGCATCCGGGTTAAAAGGCCCGCTGGGTTGTTTAAACCAGGCCCGCTATGGCATAGCCTGGGGTGCCTTAGGCGCAGCGATGGATTG
>CAZZVY010000370.1:0-3001 GCA_964657585.1 uncultured Mucilaginibacter sp.
ACCTGAAAGGCGCTTCCTGATCCCCATCTTAATTCTGTCTCTTCTTGATAATTTAGCTGCCATGACGATTATTTTTTAGATGCTGATTTACCTGCTTTTCTCCTTAACACTTCGCCTACAAACTTAATACCTTTACCTTTATAAGGTTCAGGTGCACGCAGCGAACGTATTTTAGCTGCTACCTGCCCAATAAGCTGCTTATCTATCGATTCAAGAATTATAGTTGGGTTTTTACCCTTCTCGGCAGTTGTTGAAACTTTAATTTCTTTTGGTAACTCAAATACATAGTGGTGAGAATAACCCAGCACTAAATCCAAAGTATTACCGGTATTAGTAGCACGGTAGCCAACACCTACTAACTCCTGCTCAAGTTTATATCCAGCGGTTACGCCGGTTACCATGTTATTTAACAGTGCGCGGTATAAACCGTGCAACGCTTTATGACGTTTTTGTTCGGACGGGCGCTGAACCAGCACATTTCCGTTCTCCTGGGCAATAGTGATATCTTTATCAATTGCCTGCTGCAATTCACCTTTAGGGCCTTTTACAGTGACCAGGTTATCGCCTGATACGGTAACAGTAACGCCTGCCGGTAATGCTATAGGTGCTTTTCCTACTCTTGACATTGCTTAATTCCTCCTTAAACTATTAATAAACATAGCACAAAACTTCGCCGCCTACGTTTTGCTGACGTGCTTCTTTGTCAGTCATAACGCCATGTGATGTGGAAAGGATAGCGATACCTAAACCGTTTAATACACGGGGCATATTGCCCGTACCTGCGTATTTCCTCAAACCTGGTTTACTGATGCGCGATATGTTGCGAATAGCCGAGATTTTAGTTATGGGGTGATACTTCAAAGCAACCTTTATGGTTCCCTGCGGGCCATCTTCCTCAAACTTAAAATTAGCAATGTAACCTTTATCGAAAAGCACTTTAGTGATTTCCTTTTTCAGATTTGATGCAGGAATTTCAACAACCCTGTGGTTGGCTTTAATAGCATTCCTTACTCGTGTAAGATAATCTGCGATTGGATCTGTATTCATTTTATTGTTTTATGATAGTGGTTTCCGTAGACCTGCTATCGGTTAATATTAGTGAGTGGTAAGTTGTGAATGGTGAGTTTAACACTAACTGCTATTCATTCACTATTCTCCAAACTACCAGCTTGCCTTTTTTATTCCCGGTATCTTGCCGGCCAGCGCCATCTCGCGGAAGGTTACCCTTGAGATACCGAACTGACGCATGTAACCACGGGGGCGACCAGTCAGTTTACAACGGTTGTGCAATTTTACCGGAGATGCTGCCTTAGGCAGTTTATCCAGCCCTTCATAATCACCGGCTGCTTTTAAAGCTGCTCTTTTTTCAGCATATTTAGCAACTAACTTAGCGCGTTTAACTTCACGTGCTTTTACGCCTTCTTTAGCCATTGTTATTTTGATTTTTAAACGGTAAACCAAATTGTTTAAGCAATTCCAATGCTTCAACATCATTTTTTGCCGAGGTTACAAAGGTAATATCCATACCCATTATTTTGTTGATCTTATCGATATTGATCTCGGGGAAAATAATTTGCTCGGTAATGCCCAATGTATAATTGCCGCGGCCATCAAAACCTTTATCATTTATGCCTTTAAAATCACGTATACGCGGCAGGGCAACAGAGATCAGACGGTCTAAAAACTCATACATGTTGTTATCACGCAGCGTAACACGTACGCCAACCGGCATGTTTTTACGCAGCTTAAAATTTGATATATCCTTCTTTGACCTTGAAGAAACGGCTTGCTGACCGGTAATAGTGCTCAGCTCGTTAATACTTACATCAATCAGTTTTTTATCAGTTGTAGCAGCGCCAACACCCTGGTTGATGGCAATTTTTTCCAGCTTCGGAACCTGCATTACGCTTTTATACTGAAATTTATCTTTCAGCGCGGTACGGATTTCCTCCGAATATTTGCTTTTTAATCTTGGTACGTAAGTCATTACTTAATTTCCTCCCCTGATTTTTTTGCTACCCTTACCAATTTACCCGCATCATTCCGTTTACGGCCAACACGTGTTGCTGCACCTGTTTTTGGATCTACCAAAGCCAGGTTTGAGATATGTATGGCGGCCTCCTGTTTAACAATGCCTCCGTTAGGGTTGGCAGCATTGGGTTTGGTATGTTTTGATACCATGTTGGCGCCTTCAACAATAGCCCGGTTCTTAGCTATAATTACTTCAGTTATTTTACCCTCTGCGCCTTTTGAGTCGCCGGCAATTACCTTTACCAGATCACCCTTTTTGATCTTCAATTTGGCAGGTTTGTTTATCTTCTTTTCCATATTATAAAACCTCCGGTGCTAATGATACAATTTTCATGAATTGCTTTTCACGCAGTTCCCTGGCTACCGGGCCAAAAATACGTGTGCCTCTCGGCTCGTCCTGGTTGTTTAACAAAACCGCCGCGTTATCATCAAAACGGATATATGAACCGTCCTTACGGCGTATTTCCTTTTTGGTCCTTACAACAACTGCTTTTGATACAGTTCCTTTTTTGATGTTACCCGAGGGCAGTGCACTTTTAACGGTTACCACTATTTTATCGCCTATTGAGGCATACCTTTTACCGGTACCACCTAAAACGCGGATCACTAAAACTTCCTTAGCGCCGCTATTGTCGGCTACGTTTAATCTTGATTCCTGTTGTACCATTTTATTTAGCTCTCTCTAAAATTTGAACCAACCTCCAGTTTTTGCTTTTGCTCAGCGGGCGGGTTTCCATAATTAATACGGTATCGCCAATACCACAGGTATTGTTTTCGTCATGTGCCATAAACTTGGTAGTCTTTTTTACGAACTTACCATAGATCGGGTGTTTTACCTTACGTTCAACGGCTACAACTATGGATTTTTCCATCTTGTTGCTTACTACCAGGCCGGTACGGGTTTTCCTTAAATTTCTTTCCATTTCCATAAGGCTCATTTGGTTTCAGTTGCTGCCGGTGCCGCTTTACG
>CAZZVY010000371.1:0-2943 GCA_964657585.1 uncultured Mucilaginibacter sp.
CTGTCAAACCGGAAGCTTACCTCCAGCGGTTTGCCTAAGCGCCCGCTTTCCAGCACTTGTTTTACAGCTAAAAAATCGCTGTCCCAGCGGCGGTTCTGGTAAACCATCACTTTAAGGCCCATTTCCCGCCCAATATCATACAAAGCGGTAACTTCGGCCACCGTACGTGCCGCGGGCTTCTCTATCAGCACATGCTTACCGGCGCGCAGGGCTTTCTGGGCCAGATCAAAATGGGTGTGGTTGGGCGTGTTAACTACAACTAATTCAACCTTATTATCATCCAAGAGTTCGTCGATAGTGTTATAGCTAATAATACCGGGATAGTGCCCGGCCATTACTTTCTTACTGCGCTCAACTACTGCCTTTAATTTAAAACCCGGGTGCGTACTTAAAAATGGCGCCTGAAATATCCGGCCCGACATACCGTAGGCCATTAATCCGGTTACAATTGGTGTTGCCATAGATATGCAATTATACGGTTTTTTTAAGCCCTGTGAATTTGAAAAGTTGCACGTAGTATGTTTAATTGAAAAATATTGTGCAGCGGGCTTATGCGCAGCAGTTGGTGTAGGCAGCAAATCTTTACACCTGTGACCGGGATTGAAATGCTAATCTAAAAACAATTACAGACTTGCAACGTTCGGCCATTATTCGGTAACTTTTATTATTTTTGGACAAACAAACACAACTGCTATGACTTTTCCGGGCGATTTAAAATATACTAAAGACCATGAATGGGTACGGCTTGACGGTGCCAGCGCCTATATTGGCATAACCGAATTTGCGCAGCGCGAGCTGGGCGATATTGTTTATGTAGATATCAATACAGTGGGCCAGGAAGTTAGCGCTGAAGGCATTTTTGGAACAGTTGAGGCGGTAAAGACCGTATCTGACCTGTTTATGCCGGTGACAGCTACCGTGCTGGAAATAAATAAACTGCTGGACAGCCAGCCCGAACTGGTAAACAGCGACCCATATGGCGATGGCTGGATGGTAAAAGTAAGCTTGCAAAACCCTGCCGATCTGGATGGTTTGTTAACGGCGGACGCCTATCAGGCCATTGTGGGCGCCTGATCAATGAAACAAACATTTAAACATCAGCGGCCAGCGTTATGGTGGGCCTTAGTTATATTTATATTATGCACGGCATCATTTGGCGAGGCAGAAAAATCGCACCACTTTTTTCCGGGCTTTGATAAGCTGGTACATTGCGGTTTGTTTTTTGTGTTCGCTGTATTATGTTCGGCCGGATTAATAAAAAAATATGACGCCAGTTTTTTTACCTTAGCTACGGGTATCAAAATATTTGCCGCTGCTGTGTTATACGGCGGCACAATAGAACTTTTGCAAAAGTATGTGTTTACCTGGAGGGATGGCGACTGGGCCGATCTTTTTGCCGACAGCGTTGGAGCAGGTATGGCAGTTTTTGGTACCTTAGTAATACTATATGCAACAGCTAATTCAAAAAATTAAATACTTAATTATTGTTTGCCTGGCGGCCCTGTTGTTAAACTCCTGCGGTTTATTTAAAAAAGATTGCCATTGCCCGCATTTTTCATCTTTAAAAAGTAACCCCGCAATAACCACGGGCGCAGCTTAATAGTTACAGTTACTTCTTGCTGCTGTCAATCATTATCTGGGTGCGTTTCTTTCCAGTGTTCAGCAAATGATTTGCCGGCTACTTTAGGCATTTCGCGGTATTGCCCCCAGGTTTTTTTGAACAGCAACCGTATGATCCTGTTTTTCCAGCCGCCGCCAACAAAATCCATATTGCTGCGGCTTAACATTGCCTTTTTCCAAACCGACCAGCCCCATCTTTCCTTACCGGTTACCAGGTTATGCTTAACGGCATCGCGCCTGTTAAGCAGCAGCATTTTGTGTATCTCTATTTTCACCGGGCAAACTTCGGTGCATTTACCGCACAGGCTTGATGCATTGCTGAGGTGCTTAAACTCCTCCATGCCGCGCAAATGCGGCGTTATAACCGAACCTATAGGCCCGCTGTAAGGCGTATTATAAGTATGGCCGCCAACATTTTTATAAATGGGGCAGGCATTTAAACAAGCCCCGCAGCGGATGCAGTATAAGCCTTCGCGCTGTTCTTTTTGAGCCAGCAGGTTAGTGCGCCCGTTATCAAGCAGTATTACATACATTTCCTCAGGGCCGTCGGTTTCGTTAGGCTGGCGCGGCCCGCTTAGTATGGTGTTGTATACGGTAAGGTTTTGCCCCGTGCCATGAGTGGCCAGCATAGGCCAGTAAAGGTCGAGGTCTGTTATGGATGGTATCACCTTCTCAATGCCTGCAATGGCAATATGTACCCTGGGGAAAGTAGTGCATAAACGGGTATTGCCTTCATTCTCGCTTAAGGCAACGCTGCCAGTATCGGCCAGCAAAAAGTTAACGCCTGATATGCCAACGTCAGCTTTTAAATATTTTTCGCGCAGCAGCTCACGGGCTTTACCGGCCATTTGTTCAGGGGTGGCATCAATGGGGGTGCTAAATTTTTCATTAAATAGCCGGGCAACGTCCTCTTTGCTTAGGTGCATGGCCGGTGTAACTATATGATAAGGCTTTTGGCCAAGCAACTGCACAATATATTCGCCCAGGTCAGTTTCCAGGCTTTCTATCCCGTTTGCTTCCAGCAATTCATTCACCTGGATTTCCTCCGTTACCATTGATTTACCTTTAACTACCGCTTTAGCGCCCGTACGCTGTATGATGTTCAGTATTTCCCGCTGGGCTTCTTCGGCATCATTGGCCCAGATCACCCTGCCCCCGCGCCGCTGAAAGTTAGCCTCAAATTCAGGTAAAAACTTGTCCAGGTTTTCCATTACCCGCCATTTGATTACATGGCCTTTGCGTTTGGCATTTTCAAGGTTAGTTATTCGCGATAAACCACGTGCTACAGAAGTATCGTACTTCCCGATATTAAAGTTCAGGATG
>CAZZVY010000372.1:0-2932 GCA_964657585.1 uncultured Mucilaginibacter sp.
AGCCGGAGGGATTCGAACCCTCGTCCAAACATGGTATAAGGTAAGCTTTCTACATACTTAGCTTCTGTTTAATTGTCGGGGTCACAGAAGGCCAGTTGCTTGCCTGTACCGTAACCCTTAGGTGTTTGTTCTTGCCTGTTTATAACACCATCAACAGGCCAGTTTCAATTTTCGGTGCCCCGGTTGCCGGTCCATTGAAACGCAAAACCGGCGGGACAAAAGCTATGCTAATTCTAAATTAGGCAGCTAAGGCGTAGTTATTTTCGCCATTTGTGATTTTGAGTGTTCAGATTTATGCGCTAATTCACCCAACGCGCAGTATGCTTACTTACTTATCTCCATCCTGTCAATTCCGGTCGGCCCCATTACTGAAGCTAAAAGCTGAAAGAATAAAGCTAAAGCTTGCAAAAATACAGTTTTTACCGCAACGCCGAAAGATAATTGGCTCTTTTTAATTCAAAACAGCGTTTGGCTGTATGCTTTCTGCATTAAGCATTTTGGCATAAACTTTCAGGGCTGCTTCAAGGCAGGTCATTGCGTTTTGCAGGTCATCGCTATTTAGCACATAAGCCATGCGTACCTCGTTAAGTCCTGCCCCTTTGGTACTATAAAAACCTGTGGCCGGCGCCATCATTACGGTTTGGTTGTTATGTGTAAAGCTTTCCAGCATCCATTGGCAAAATTTATCGGCATTGTCTATCGGCAGTTTGGCCACAACATAAAAAGCCCCCCCGGGGTTAGGGCAATAAACGCCGTCCATTTTGTTCAGCGCGTTCACCAGTATATCACGGCGATGGGTGTATTCTTTATTTACGGCTTCAAAATAACTATCCGGCGTATCAACGGCAGCCTCGCCGGCAATTTGCTCAACCATACCAGGGCTTAAGCGTGCCTGTGCAAATTTTAACCCGGCGGCTATAACCGCTTTATTTTTGGTGATAAGGCAGCCTAAGCGCGCGCCGCAGGCGCTGTAACGCTTGCTCACAGTATCCATAACAATTACATTGTCATCAATACCATTCAAATGCATTGGCGATATGAATGTACGCCCGTCATAGCAAAATTCCCGGTAAGCCTCATCACTAAACAGGTACAGGTCATATTTCAATGCCAGTTCTTTAAGGGCATTCAATTCATCTGCGCTGTATAAATAACCTGTAGGGTTGTTGGGGTTGCATATAATAATGGCCCTGGTTTTATCGGTAATCAGCTTTTCAAATTCGCTTACAGGGGGCAGCGCAAAACCATTCTCGATATAAGATAAAATGGGTTTTACCACAATATCGCTCTCACAAGCAAAGCCGTTATAATTTGCATAAAAAGGTTCGGGAATTATCACTTCGTCGCCAGGGTCAAGGCAGGCCATCATGGCAATAGTTATTGCTTCAGAACCGCCCACAGTTACCAGGACATTGTCAGGCGTAATGTTATAGCCTAACTTATTATAGTAATTCACCAGCTTTTTACGATAAGATAATGTACCCTCGGACGAGGTATAGGCCCACACCTTAAAATCAATGTTCTTTATAGCGTTCAGCATACCTTCAGGCGTCTCAATATCAGGCTGACCGATGTTTAAATGAAATACTTTTTTGCCTTCCAGTTTAGCTTTATCGGCAAAGGGCGTTAATTTACGTATAGGCGATGCGGGCATATGCTGCCCTTTGGCTGATATTTTTGGCATGTGTAAAAATAATAAAAATTAGCCAAGCTATATGTTCATCCTTAAACCCTGCAGTTAATTTACCTGTGCATTATCTCAGCAAATGCGGTAGCTTTGCATCATCTTTGCCGTTTATGCTTTCTGATAAAAATTTCAAACTTAACGTAACTTCTGAAATTGGCAGGCTGCGTGCCTTACTGATACATAGCCCTGATAGTGGTTTAGGCAAGGTAGTGCCCAGCAAAGCGCAGGACTGGCTATTTGAGGATATAGTACACCTGCACACCATGCGCAAAAACGAGTATGATTACTACGTTAAGCTGCTGATGTACTTTCTTGACCCGGGTAAGATAAAGGGCTGCCTGGCCGATATTGATGCCCGCAGCAGCGACCGTGTTTTTTACAAGCCTGATAACTCCCGTTTTCATAGTTCGGCCAGGGTTATTGAGCTGCAAAGCTTACTGGCCGATATACTTGCGGATGAAGCCATACGTAAAAACCTGGTGGCTTCAGTTTGCGCCATTGAGGGCTGTAATTACCGGCTCCAACAAAAACTTGTAGCAATTGCCCCTGCCGAACTGGCAAAAATATTTATATCCGGCGCCGTAACTGATGATGAAATGCTGTTTGCCCCTATCCCAAACCTCATATTTTCGCGGGATATAGGCATAGTGATCAATAACCATATTTTAATTAATAAACCGGCTAAAAAAGCACGCAGCAGGGAGACCTTGCTGGTGAGGTATATATTTTTTAACCATCCGCTGTTTGCCGCATACCGAGATAATATTTTAGAGATACCTGAAACAGTACAGCACTTTTTAAGGCCGGGCGAAGATAACGAAGGCAAAACTACCCTGGAAGGCGGCGATGTGATGGTGGTTAGCAGCAACCATGTAATTATAGGCTGCAGCGAGCGCACATCATTAAGCGGCGCTAACGAGGCTATAAAACTATTGTTTGAAAACAGGGTAGTGAATAAGGTTACCATTGTAAAAATCCCGCATAAGCGTGATTACATGCATATTGATACCATCTTTACCCAGATAAAACGTGATGTTTGGGTAGTATTGGGATCATTGACAAAAGCCGATGCAGATATGGACGGCACCTGGCTTACTGATAAAAAATTAAAGGAAAAAACCGAAATTATGCAGTTTGAAGCAGGTAAACCTACTCCCCGAAGCTTTGGTTGCATTGAAGACCTGCTGAACGATATTAGCCAAAACGACCTGCGTAGTACCGGGCCTACCAAATTTATTTACTCAG
>CAZZVY010000373.1:0-2911 GCA_964657585.1 uncultured Mucilaginibacter sp.
AACCACCTGTTTTCAACGCATGCGGGTCGGTAGTATAAGCGCCTACGGCATCCTGTATCCAGCCTTCCGGAACTTGTTTGCCGCTGCGCTGCGCTATTTCCAGTTTACCGTTAGCGGCGGCCGATGTAGCCATATCCACTACCAGCGGCGGGTATTTCCCCGCAGGGAAAGCGTAGCACATGGGGTTAGTACCCAGCATCCGTTCATTACTGAAGGTTGGCGCTACGAGCGGACTGGCATTGGTCATGGCAAAACCTATCATATCTTGCTCAACCGCCATGAGCGCGTGATAGCCTGCTATCCCGAAGTGATTGGAATTACGCACCGATACCCACCCTGAACCATATTGAGCTGCTTTTTTTATAGCCACCTGCATAGCAAAAGGCGCAACCACTAAACCCAGGCCGGCATCGCCATCTACGGTTGCCGTGGTGGGCGTTTCATGTACGATACGGATAGTGGGGATAGGGTTAATACGGCCCTTATCCCATAACCGCACGTAACCCGACAGACGGGCCACCCCATGCGAATCTATCCCCCGCATATCTGCCTTCAGCAATACATCTGCCGCTAATTGCGCATGCGTTTTACTGCAGCCAATGGCCAGGAATATATTTTGGGTAAACTGGCGGAGAGTGGATTCGGAGATGAGCATAATGCAAATATAGTCAGCACCCTCTAAATCTCCCCCGGTAGGGGATACTTTAGCATCAAGTCCCTCGCCTTTGGAGAGAGATTTAGGGGGAGGCCATAAACTTCATCCAACCTTCCCCTTCATAACCATAAATAAACTGTTTAGGGTTAATGATCTCGGCCAGTATTTCTATCGCATCAACAATACGCGGGCCGGGGCGGTTGAAATACTGGTTACCATTGGTGATGTACAGGCGGTTATTTTTTACAGCCTTCAGTTCATTAAAAACTGGCAGCTCAAATAAGAAGTTAATCTCTTTTAGCGTGCGGCGAATGCTGAAACCGCATGGCATCAGTATTATAATATCAGGGTCGGCGGTTTGGATGTTTTCCCAGTTAATATAAGGTGAGTGTTTGCCTTTTTCGGCTAAGACAGGTGTGCCGCCGGCAATCTCCACCAGTTCAGGCACCCAGTTACCCGCTATCATCAGCGGTTGCAGCCATTCTATACAGGCAACGGTTGGCTTATTTTCAGAGAATTTCAGCTTGTGCTTAATAATATCTACCCGTTCGTTCAGCAGTTCCAATAGCTCTTCGCCTGCTTTTGATACGCCTAATTGGTTAGCTATGTTAGCAATATCATTAAATATACCGGCTAAATTCTCAGGCTGCAGGGAAATGATATGTGCCTTTTTATTAAGCAAATCATCAAACGCCTGTTCAACTTCAGGTAATGATACGGCACAAGCTTCACATTGGGCCTGAGTGATCACTACGTCAGGCGAAAACTGCTTGATTACTTCCTGCTTAACAGTATATACCGATGAGACACAAGCCAATTTGTCCTTCACCTTATCACCTATTTGGCTGCTGCTTAAACCATCTTTAAAAATTGTTTCAGTACAAACGGGCAGTTGTTTAACTTCTGGTGGGTAATCACACTCATGTGACCGGCCAACCAAATTTTGCTGCAACCCTAAAGCACAAACAATTTCAGTTGCAGCAGGTAATAGTGATATGATTTTTTGCTGGGACATATATCTGGTAACAAATAAAGGCAATTCAGTAACCATAATATAATATATCAATTAAATAAGCTGACTATTTTAGGCCTATGATATTCCTGACCTTTTTCCTTGGGCTTATAGTGAATTTTATCGGCTATATACCGCCCGGTAATATCAATTTAACGTTGGTGCAAATCAGCATTAACAGGGGCCTTAAACAAGCCCTGTATTTTATTATCGCTTTTTCCAGCGCCGAGTTCATTTTTACATTTGCTGTTATGCATGCCGCCAAATGGCTATCGGCACAGGTACATCTGGATACCATTATAGATTGGGTAATGGTAGTCTTGTTCGGCACATTGGGGGCTATTACCTGGCTTAACCGAAAAAAACTGCCGCAAACAAAATATACTAACCGCGATAGCATCAGGTATGGCGTTATTTTGGGCTTTGTAAACCCAATGCAAATACCCTTCTGGATGGTTGCTGGCACCTATCTTATTACACATCAATGGATCATCAGCGGGAATTTTGCGTTATTGATATTCAGTTTAGGATCTGCAGGCGGGGCATTCCTTTGCCTGTTTCTATATAGCAGGTTTGCACGGTATATTCAAAGTAAATTTGAATTAAGTACCCGTGCCATCAATACGGGGATAGCTATACTTTTTTTTAGTTTTGCCGTTTATCATGTAGTAAAACAGGTGTATCTTCACTTAAATCCGCATCATCAAAAAGAGGGTGGTCAACAAAAAACAATCAATTAAAATAGATTAAGCAAGGCTATTCCTTTAAGTTCCATATCTTTTCCGCCTTTCGCCCTATCAGCCAAAATGAGGCCGCCAGTATAGAAAAGAACACTGCCATATTTGTATTATTCCAGAAGTATTCAAAGTATTTGGTATAAAGAAATATAATCAGAAAGGTAATGCCAAACTCGCGGGCAATTACATCATTGCTTTTTAACCCGTATAGCATAAAGGCGCCGGCTGCTGCTGCCGATATGATGCCCCAATAAAACAGGCTGATCTGCTTAACCTGCCACCAGGCATCCAGTTCACCGTAGTTGCCAAATATACTCAGCATCCATAGCGACAAAAATAAATACAGCAACCCTACCACGTAGGTAAGTTCCCAAAAGTATTGCATCCATTTTTGCCGTTTAAGGATATAGCAGGCGGCAACCAGCACCAAACCGAAACCCACAAAGCGCAATGGATAATTCATGCCTAAAAAATAATGGCTCCATTGGGTTTGATAACCGGTCTCGG
>CAZZVY010000374.1:0-2909 GCA_964657585.1 uncultured Mucilaginibacter sp.
CATTATTGCGGCTATAAGGAAGATGCGCCTTTGGTATGCCCGGCCTGCGGATCGACACAGTTGGAGTATAAAGGTTTTGGTACCGAAAAGATTGAGGATGAACTGAAGTTGCTGTTGCCCCATGCCCGCATAGCCCGCATGGACCTGGATACCACCCGCTCCAAAAACGCCTTTCAGAACATCCTTAATGATCTGGATGAAAAACGGATAGATATTTTGGCCGGCACCCAGATGGTAGCCAAAGGGCTGGATTTTGCCGATGTGACAGTTATAGGTATCATCAGCGCGGATAGTTTACTGAAATACCCCGACTTCCGGGCCAATGAGCGTGCCTTTCAACTGCTGTCGCAGGTGAGCGGCAGGGCAGGCCGACGGGACAAGCAGGGCAAAGTAGTGATACAAACCTACGACCCGCATCACCGGGTGATAAAACAGGTGATAGAGCATGACTACATAGACCTGTATAACACCGAAATGCCTGAGCGCAAAAGTTTTAAATATCCGCCCTTTTACCGCCTGATACAACTGGATATTAAACACAAAGATGCTGAAATACTATACCACCAGGCCGAATATTTAGGTAAAGAACTGCGCAAGCATTTTGATGACCGGGTCATCGGCCCGGAATACCCGCTTGTTGGCCGTATCCGCAATTACTTCATTAAATCCATCCTGCTGAAATTTGAAAAGGATAACATCTCGCTGCCCAAAGTAAAGGCCACCATCCGCCAGGTGATATTGCAGTTTAACACCACCAAGCTCAGCAAAGGCAGCATTGTACAGGCTGATGTTGACCCTTATTAGCTGATGTCATTTGCTTAGCATTATTGGGGATATTTACAACTGACATGCCTAAAGCTGCCCAACTGACAGAGGGTACTGACCCACGATCATATATGGTTAAAATATCGTTATCATTAAACCATATTCTTTAACCCGTCAATAATACTTTCAAAAAACGTTGGGACGCTTAAACCATTATGATGGTTAAAGTACAGAAAGATTATAAATATTACCGCGGCTATAATAATAAATCGTTTAAACAAATACCCCAGCAGGATAAGGCCCAGCGGGATGGCCAGCAGCCAGCCCCAACTGATATGAAATGGGCTTAATTTATCATCATGCTTATAAATATAATACAGCATTGCATGGGTACCACTATCGTTAGCATGGCGCAAATAAAGGAAGATCGATTTTTCTAACTTTGGATTATAAAAGGCTACCCCCTTGTTAAAAGTAAGCTGCTGCTCAAAACCATTAACTGTAAAAGTAAATAAGCCATTTACATCTTCCTGCGTTGTGTTTAGGCTATCGGTAGCTACTACCGCCAGTTGGTTTTGGCCAAAAGGGTTATCCTTAACAACAAAATGGTTTATGGCTATAGTATCGGCCCGGCTATAAACTGCGGTGGCCAACAGCACAAGTGTTAAAACCATACGCTTATACGTCGTCAATTTTTTCATAACTACTAAATTAAACATTTCAACGGTTAAGCATATATATGGCTAAATTAAGCGATGCTGCAAAGCTTACCCATAATAAATAGGGCAGTAACAGCCAGCAGGCAAATTTATTGAAGCGGTTAAAAAAATACATTACCGCAATTATACTTAGCCATAGCAAAGCAATTATTATCAGCGCAATCAGTACCTGATGTAAACCGAAAAATATGATTGACCATGAAAAATTAAAAAGCAATTGTAAAAAGTAAATCACCCGGGTAGTTCTGTAGGTTGGCGAACTATCGCGTTGTTTCCATACCAGGTAAGCGGCTGTTGCTATCATAGTATACAGTATTGTCCATACCGGGCCGAACAGATAATCAGGCGGGTTAAACGAGGGCTTCCTAAGCGTAGCATACCAACCCGGTATTTCACTGATGGTAAAATAAGAACTTACTGCTGCAATGCTGAAAGTGATGAGCAGGCTAAGCAACAAAGGGAAAAACTGGAATTTATTTTGCCGGGCCTTGCTGCTCATGTCAATAAATTATAATTAATTGTTGTTGAATGGTTTTGATAACCCATAAGTCAATATCACCCTTTTTGTTTTATATTTATTTTTTAAACCACGCAAATGCTTTCTAAAAAAACCAAATATGCCATTAAAGCATTAGTATTGTTAGGCAAGTATAGTGATAAGCCTCCGCTGCAGATATCCTGGATAGCTGAAAAGGAAAAAATACCTAAAAAATTTTTAGAGCAAATATTACTTGATCTGCGTAAGGCCGGCTTTTTATATAGCAAAAAAGGGGCTGGCGGTGGTTATAGCTTAAATAAAGACCCGAAGGATATATACCTGGTAAACATACTCCGCGTTACGGATGGCCCTATAGCCATGGTGCCATGCGCCAGTTTAAATTTTTATCATCGCTGTGATGAGTGTCACCAGGAGACTACCTGCGGTATCCGCGATGTATTTATACAGGTGCGCGATGCCTCCCTTAAAATACTCACTGAAACCAGCATTGCCGATGTGATTGAAAGGGAAACGAATTTGACAGAGAAACCCCTGCCCTTTCTTTAGAAGGCATTAGCCATAACAAAGTACAAGAGCAATGATACGTAGCATTGGCGCCCTGGCAAAGGACGATACTAAAACGGCAAACCTATACCAAAATTCAACTGCATAAAGTTATAAGTATCGCCATGGATAATACCATTGCTTATGCCGGTGCTGTTGGCCAGCATATAAGCCTGCTTAAAGCCGCCCGGCCTGAATAATTCATCACCATGGCGCAAAAGCACCCACTGATCTGCCCCGTTAAACTGCGGATCTTTAAATTTAAAAGCAGCATCCAGCCTGAATACGAAGAAGTTAAGATCAAACCGCAGGCCGGCCCCGATACCGATAGCCGTTGACTGGAACAGGGTATTAAACTTAAACTGGCCGTTTGGATTTTCTGT
>CAZZVY010000375.1:0-2906 GCA_964657585.1 uncultured Mucilaginibacter sp.
GTAAGTTGTCAGCGGTGACGTATATTTGCGTGTTGTTAAGATGCATACCTTGCCGCCATTTTAAAGGCAATGTATAATTCAAACTCGCATTTTTCAGTCTGATATAAGAAGCATCAACAATAGAGTTATCTCCAAAACCGTAGTTATTGAAAGCAGTAGATGCAGCCGAACCAGATCCTGTTGTAAATTCTTCTATGGAAGTATTATCGCCCGGTTTTTGCCACCTGTCCAAAATCGATGCAGGCTTGTTACTCGCGTTTCCGGCCGCACCAAAGCTATACAGATATGAACGGCCAGTTTGTTTAGCAAATTGAAAAAACACATCAAGTTGAAAACCTTTATAACTAAAACTGTTATTGAAGCCTCCAAAATATTTTATTCCAATTTCCTTGTCTCCCACATAATCAGCAGTATTCAGAACACCGTCCTTGTTAACATCCTGATAGGTATACACGCCGGTAAGGGGATCAACGCCGGTATAATGATAAAGTTTAAGGGTTGATAAGGATTTACCGAGTGTAAATATCGAAGCATAAGGGCTTTGTGCTAAGCCAGGAAAAGACAATAGTTTATTGTTATTAAAACTGATATTGAAAGATGTACGCCATGTAAAATCCCGACTTTTTATGTTGGTGGTATTCAATACTGCCTCGAAACCTTGATTTTGGATAAGTGCCGGTAAGTTCGCTACGATGGTGGTATATCCGGTGATGTCTGGTAAAATGTAAGAGGTCAACTGATTTCCCGAACGATTTCGATAATAATTCAGACTAACGTTGAACCGTTCCTTTAGGAATCCCAAGTCAAGCCCGACTTCAAATTTTTTATTAGTCTCCCATTGAATATCCGGATTAGCCAGTAAAGTAGGAGTAAGACCTGGAATGCCCCCATAAGTGTATGGGGAAGTAGTGTAGGTACTTAAATAACTGTAACTGGTAATCTGATCATTACCGGTAATTCCATAACTAGCCCGTAATTTGCCTAAACTTAACCAGGATAAATCTTTTAACGAAGGTTCTTGCGTAAACACCCATGCAGCACCAATAGCACCAAAATTTCCAAATTGATGATCAGGGCCAAAGTTGCTGCTTCCGTCGCGTCTTGCTGTAACGTTAACAATATACTTATCGCTCCAATTATAATTTATACGGGTAAATACGGCGGTATAATGATAATCCGTATAATTAGGAGTAAGAAAGGTTTTGGTTGGAGCAGCTGCATAATTTTGTAACTGTATATCATTTGTATAACCTGTGGCAGTAAATCCTGACCCGGAATTCGTAGTTTGTTGAAATGTAGTGCCCAAAAGCAAGGACAGTTTGCTTTTGCCAAAGTTATGGTCGTAACTTAACTTAGGTTCCGCTATCCATGAGGTATTATTACCAGTACCAAAACTGGCTTTCCTTTGGGCAGGGTTAAATGTGGCAGAAAGTTGTGTAGGGCTAAATGAAGTACCGGGCTGCAATATTAGTTCATCCATCCCGGTATTGTTATAACCAATGCTGGCTTTGATGTTGAGTCCTTTAACAATATTGTAACTAACCAACATATTGCCTAATAAATTTTTTGTTGTTGATTTGTTGGTTTGTAATAAACTTGCTATAGGGTTGCTAAACGTATTGTTTTCCCAATTAACAGTACCATCGTCATTAAAAAGCCTTGGAGCGTTTGGCGCTAATGAAATCGCAGAACCGGTAGGATCTAATAAAGGGAGAACATTGTTGTCGTATACATAACCGACATTAATATTGATACCAAGCTTTTTATTCGGAGAAGTATGATCGATACTTGCCCTAAACGAGCCCTGTTTATCACCGAGATTACTGTTGTACTTATTAAATAGCGTTGACTGATCCCGATATCCACCGTTAATTATAAACTTGGTATCTGCATCCCCCCCGCTAATACTACCTTGAAAATTTGTAATATGCGAGGTACTACCTAAAATTTCTTTCTGCCAATCGGTATAGCGGTTTTTGTCCCATATGCCATTAACATCATAATCTGTAGTTGAAGGAGTAATTCCATCATTTTTAAATGCCTCCATACGCATAGCAAGATATTGAGGTGTATTGAGCATTTTTACAAAATTGGAATACCCGGTATATGATGATGAAAGATCAAAGCTTGTTTGCATTTTGCCTTGCATACCTTTTTTTGTAGTGATCAGAATAACGCCGTTGGCTCCCCTTGATCCATAAATAGCAGTCGCATCAGCATCTTTCAAAACGGTAATTTCCTCAATATCTGCAGTGTTCAAATCCGCCAGGGGATTTAAACCACCCGGTGAGGCGGAATTTCCGGGAGCTATTCCATATACAGATAAGCTCTGGGAACTATAAGGCACACCATTAATTATATAAAGTGGCGTTGTCCCATTAAAAAGGCTTCCCCTGCCGCGTATCAAAACTTGTTGTGTGGCCCCTGGTAATCCCGAATTTGTTTGTATTGATAGACCGGCTACCCTACCTTCTAAAGCTAAGATCGGATTGGTGGTTGGTGTTTTTAATATATCGGAACCTTTAACTGTAGTGACATCGCCAGTTGTGAGCTTCTCTTGTTCTGTATAATACCCTTTATTAATCACAACCTCCTGTAAGTTGGTCACTTGTTGGGATAAAGTAATATCAACTGATTGCTGTTTATTAACATTATATATTCGAGTGATATAACCAATATGGCTGAAAATTAAGTTTTGGCCTATTTCAACTAAAATTTTATAAGCACCTTCATTATTAGTTATAGCAATTTTAAATGTATTCTGAATTGATACAGTCACTCCGGCAACTGGGTTTCCCTCTTCGTCAACTACTTTGCCTGAAATAGTGACCGGCGGGATAGCCATATTAATTTTTTCAGGTGCTGGTGGTTCCTTTGCTTTTAAAAGGATATTATCGTCCACTATT
>CAZZVY010000376.1:0-2888 GCA_964657585.1 uncultured Mucilaginibacter sp.
GCCAGCAAAATGCCGTTGCCTGGCGCCTCCTTGTATTCCGCAACCAAAGCGGCCCTGGATGCCTTCACCATCGCCTTGTCTAAAGAACTGGGCGCCAAGAACGTGCGCATCAACTCTATTTTACCGGGAGCTACGGAAACAGAAGGTGCAACTGCGGCAGGTGTCACCGCGGGCAGCGACTATGAAAAAATGTTTATTGCCAACACACCGCTGGGCCGCAGAGGTCAGCCCGCAGATATTGCCAAAGCCGCCGTATTCCTGGCTTCCGATGATGCCGCCTGGATTACTGGCGAGCAAATTTCCGTTTCGGGCGGTATGTACGGTTTTTAAATGAGGTTAGTCCCCGGCAGCAAGTGTTTGGGGACTTTTATTTTATATTACGGACAAATACTAATCCCATGAAGAACGTTATACGCGCTTACTGGCAATAATTAACAGTTGGCTTATGCGCTCTATAACTATCTTAATGAAGTTTCCAGGATTCGATTAAAGTATTTATCTTCAAGCCCGTGATCTGCAAATGTTCGCCTCGTTGTCTAACTATTACCGACCACTATCATTTGAAATTGTAGTTTTATGAAAAAGCTCCTGCTCACCATTTTGTTACTATCTTTTGCTGGAGCTGCATGGTGCCAGAACTTCATTACTGAAAGCGGAACTTTTCTGCTACATAAGTTTCAACAACAAATTGGTAAGGAAACCTACTATGTTAGCAAAAGTGGCGGTGCTTTAACTTATGCTATTGATTTCAAATTCATTGACCGGGGCTCCCCCGTTTCTTTAAAAGCTGCCTTAAAAATAACATCAGGTTACGAACCATTAGGGCTAATCACAAAGGGCCAGACTTCCAGGATGTCGAACATAAACGATAGTATAAGCATTCAGGGTACCAGGGCGCATGTAAGGGTTGATGATTCTGTATTTGATAAAAACTTGCTGCCTTATACTTTCCCAATTGCAGGGTATTCCCCAGGGACCGTGCAGCAGGTACTTCTTCAGTACTGGAAAGTGCATCATGAGCCGAAAAGTATCAATACGTTACCGTTTGGTTCTATCAACATTAAAAAACAGGGGAACGATATTTTAACAGTCAATAATAAGCAGCTTGTACTAAACAGGTTTACGATCAGTGGACTCATATGGGGGAATGAGCTTTTATGGACAACGAGTGACGGCTTATTAATAGGCCTGATCACCAACGATGCCGAAGGTGATAAGCTGGAAATGATGCGCGAGCCATACGAGGCTTTATTGCCGGACCTTATTGCTAAGGCAGCTACCTACAGTATGCGGATTTTTGCAGAATCAGCTTCCCTATCAGGCATTCCGGCAAAGTCTATTGCGATAAGGGGCGGAACAGTTATCGACGTGGTGAACAAGATAGCAATACCTAACTCTGTCGTATTAATCACCGATGGTTTGATAAAGAAGGTTGGAAAGGAAGGTGAAGTAGATATTCCTGTAAATGCACAAATCATTAATGCAAAGGGCCAGACCATATTACCGGGATTGTGGGATATGCACGCACATTTTGAACAGGCGGAATGGGGTCCTGCTTACCTTGCTGCCGGAGTAACCACCGTTCGCGATTGTGGTAATGAGTTTGGTTATATCAACGCAATACAAAACGCAATTGATTATGGTGAGGGAATCGGGCCCAAGATATTAAAAGCAGGGATAATCGACGGTAAAGGGCCATATGCGCTGGGTATTGTTCAGGCAGACACCAAAGACGAAGCCATAAAAGCAGTAGCCCGTTATAAAGAAAACGGGTTTGTACAGATCAAGATTTATAGTTCTGTTAAACCAGCAATTGTTAAAGCCATTTGTGGAGAAGCTCACCGCCTTGGTCTTACGGTTACTGGCCATATCCCTAATGGAATGACGCTCCAGCAGGGCGTTGATTCGGGTATGAATATGGTTAACCATGCACAGTATGTTTACGCGAGAATGAAGCGAAACAAAGACCGGTCTGTTGATTTTCAGGATTCAGTAAGTATTGCTGCAATAGAATTTATCAGGCAACATCATGTCGTGATCGATCCAACTTTAGGCGTATACGAATTGAGTTTTCGTTCTGTAAAAGATAACATTACAACGATGGAACCGGGGTTTTACACCTTGCCCTTGCCTTTACAAACTTTATACAAAAATACCGGTGTTGAACCGTCACAGGTAGCCGCGGTAACGCCCATCATGGAAAGCATGAAACAGATTGTTAAGCGGCTACACGATGAAGGTGTTATAATCGTTGCCGGGACAGATATGGGCTTTCCCGGATATAGCCTGGCCCGTGAACTGGAACTGTATGTCGAGGCAGGACTTACGCCAATTGAGGCTATACAGACAGCAACAATAGTCCCGGCCGGGGTAATGGGTTTAGCTCGTAGCAAGGGAAGTATAGAAGTGGGAAAACAGGCCGATTTAATTATTGTAGAAGGTGATCCCTTACTTAACATAAGAGATATCCGGAAAGTAACGGCTGTAATTAAAGAGGGAAGAGTTTATGATCCTGCAAAACTGCACCAATTGGTCGGATTTAATAAATAAACCCGTTTTAACAGGCTTCTGCCAGCATAAGAACCTATTCTCAGTATTTAAGTTCTGTAGGAATGGGGTATTCTCCTTGCATATAACATACAATTAGTTCTGGCAATATCGTTAAAGTTAGGGCTTATTAATAGTTAAAATTAAACCTGTTCCATCTTTTTGCTGTTATCCCAAAATTCGTTTGTGGCTGTTGCACAACTCCGATAAACATCAGTTTTTTCTTTTATTTGGCTGGCGAAATGAGTAATTTAAAGGCATGCAAGGCAGAAAGGATTACACGGAGAAGCTGTTCATGAGTTTTCAGTTGTCGGACCGGGTACCGAAGGAAAACTTCTATC
>CAZZVY010000377.1:0-2854 GCA_964657585.1 uncultured Mucilaginibacter sp.
ACCTGAATGGGCGTAAGCACTTAATAATGCAACGATAATGCAGACCTGTATAGAATTCTTCATTTTTACGAATGGTTTATGCCATAAAGAAAAGAAAAATCGGGATAAATGTAAAATCAACATTTATTTATCAACCCATATAACACTAAATGTCATTTCAAAAAACAGCCACCCAATGCCGGGACAACACGGCACCAATTTGTAGGTAACATATTAGGTTAACTTGCTATCGTTCGCAATGATGTGTATCATTTCTGTAATGCCGATAACTCTTCAGATGTTATCTTAAACACTGTGCCATGCCTTATACCTTTAGGGACAGATACCTGGTCTGAAATTTCTGTCCAGTTCTTCAGGTCGGTTGAGGTGATAGCGCCATATCTGTGGTCGCGGTATTTATCAAAGAATACGATCCATTTATCACCTATGTGCAAGGTGGTTGGGCCTTCGGCCCAATAATTACCGGTGATATGGCCATCAGATACTTTATAAGGTCCGGTCAGTTTATCAGCATAGGCTATTTTTATATTCTTTTCAACAGGGTGCAGCCGTTCATCCTTAAAAAACATGATAAAACGCTTGCCATCCGGTACAATGGTAGCATCTATGCAGTTAAAGCCGGGATCGAAAAGCAGTTTAGTCGGCGCATAGGTTTTAAAGTCTTTTGTGGTAGTATAATATATACGGTGATTGTAGCCGCTTTCTGAAAGACTGTCGGGATTAAGAAAACGCCCCTTAATGGTTGTTGCCCAATAGATCATGTAAGTTTTTGAGGCGGCATCATAAGTTATCTCAGGCGCCCACGAGTTACGCGCGCCCACCTCGTGTTCCATTACCGGCAAACGCTCCTGCTCCGACCAATGGATCAGGTCTTTCGAGCTGGCATAACCTATTCCTTTATCTGTCCAGCTATCCGTCCATACCATATGGAAAATGCCGTCTGCCCCTCGTATAATGCAGGGGTCACGCATCAGTTTATCGTTAGAGATCACCGGTCGCAAAAAAGAGCTGTCCCCTTTTAAGGATGTCCATTTTAAACCATCCAGGCTATAAGCTAAATGCAGGCCATCCTGCCCGTTATTGTTAAAATAACAAAATGCATATACTTCCTTGCCGGACGTTTGTGCATTAGTTCGCAAAGCAAACAGGATCAAAAAAGGAATAATGATCTTTTTCATAGTTACAATTAGTTGCTGCAAATTAAACTAATTATTTAATGAGTGCAATATATCCAGCAATATCAGCATGTTGTTATCCTTTATTATACCGATACCTTCCTGCAAAAAAGCTAAATTGCGCAACATTTATAATATATGAAAGATGTAGTTATTGTTGCAGCTACCCGCACTCCCATCGGCAGTTTTGGCGGGGCTTTGGCGTCGCTCAGTGCAACGCAATTAGGCGCAGTGGTTATTAAAAGTGTAGTTCAAAAAGCCGGAATAAAACCCGAACAGGTGCAGGAAGTATATTTTGGTAATGTAATGCCGGCCAACCTGGGCCAGGCCCCGGCCACACAAGCCGCAAAGTTTGCCGGGTTGCCGGACGTTCCAGCCACAACAATTAACAAAGTATGCGCATCAGGCATGAAGGCGGTAATGCTGGCCGCACAAAGTATTGCCCTGGGCAACCAAGATATTGTAGTAGCTGGTGGAATGGAAAGTATGAGCAATGTGCCTTATTATTTAGATAAAGCACGTACTGGTTACCGCTTAGGTCATGGACAGATTGTTGATGGACTTATAAAAGATGGCTTATGGGACGTTTATAACGATTATCATATGGGCTCGGCAGCCGAACTGTGTTCGGCAGAATGCCATATCAGTCGCGAAGAACAGGATACCTTTGCTATTGAATCCTACAAACGTTCACAACAAGCCATTGCAGACGGTAAATTTTACAATGAAATAACCCCTGTTGAACTAAAAGATAAAAAAGGAGATATAACATTGTTTGCTATTGATGAAGAACCCGCTGCTGTTAAATTTGATAAAATACCAACACTGAAACCGGTATTTAAAAAAGATGGTACGGTTACAGCGGCCAATGCCTCTACCCTTAATGACGGCGCAGCCGCACTGGTATTAATGAGCCGTGAAAAAGCAGATGAATTAGGCCTTAAACCGCTGGCCAAAATAATGGCCTATGCCGATGCCCAGCAAGCACCGGAATGGTTTACCACTGCCCCGTCAAAAGCTATACCGCTGGCCTTGCATAATGCTGGTTTAAGTATCAGTGAAATTGATTATTTTGAGATAAACGAGGCATTTTCGGTAGTAGCAATTGCTAATAACCAACTTTTAGATATTGACCCGGCCAGGGTGAACGTTAACGGCGGTGCAGTGTCATTAGGGCACCCGCTTGGCGCATCGGGTGCACGGATTATTGTTACTTTAATAAATGTATTGCAGCAAAATAAAGGCAAATATGGCGTTGCCGGAATTTGTAATGGCGGCGGCGGCGCAAGTGCAATTGTTATAGAAAATTTGCGTTAATTGGTGTAATGAAAAAATTGTTTGCCTTTTGTTTACTGATAACCCTTGTCCAGGCGGCTTTTGCACAACATTCGGACGAAAGCGCTCGTGTTAAACAATTAAAAATGTATGAAGACAGCCTTAAAAAGCTGGGAAACAGGATAGTTAATGAAACCATTGACCTGGACCGGAAAAGCGCCAATTACGCGTTCATTAAAACCCTGGTGAGCGCTTTACGCATTAATAATTCGTTCCTGTATAAATTCGATTCGGTTAAAACGATAAGTATACTAAACTCACCGGATAACAAATTCCGGTTGTTCAGCTGGTATGTAGAGAATGAGGATGGCAGTTACCGCTTTTATGGCGCTATGCAGATGAAT
>CAZZVY010000378.1:0-2841 GCA_964657585.1 uncultured Mucilaginibacter sp.
GGGCTTATTAGCTGTGCTGGACAAAATGCTTGACCAAACCTGGAAAGCACCGGTAGTACCCGGTTATAAAGGCGAACTGCAGATATTAGTGAATAACCTGATGCTAAAACACCTGCTTATCCTGGCTGCAGATACCCGCTCCGGTGAGAACGTACGCGGCGAAGCCTTGTTGAAAGTACATGAATTAAAAGAGTGGATGACCGGAAAGTTAGCAGGCGCTGAAGCTAAACAGAAAGGGGCATTGTACTTTGGCTTGTCGGAGATTGAAGAATTCGAGCAATCACCGGATAAATTTCAGCCGGAGCCTGCGCTGGAGATGCCGCCTGGCGCCCCTATCGGTATGCCCGATATGTTTTATGAACAATGGTAGGTAGGCATTGGTAAATAAAAAAAGACTTACAAGTTAAACTTGTAAGTCTTTTTAAAATAAACATTTATTAATGTTTATTACATTCCCTGTACAGATCCGTTAAGATCATTAGCTGTACTTTTTACTGATGATTTGGCAGCATTGGCAACATTTGCGCCATACTCTTGTGCCTGGTCTGCATAATCATTAACCGCAGACTTTACAGAACCTGCTACCTGATCTTTATAGTCAGAAATATTGCCTCTTACGTCATTAACCTTTGATTTGGCCTTATCAAGCACATTGCTGCCATATTCGCGCAAATCATTGGCTGACCTTAATGCCTTGTCTTTTGATTTATCAACAAGGTCGCCAACATAATCGGCTATATCCTCTCTTAATTCAGCACCCGTATCTGTAAATAACAACCCAATGGCTGCACCAGCAGCAGCACCTATTAAAAGCGCTGCAATAAGTTTAGTTTGATCTTTCATATCCTTTTTACTTTTAATAGCTTTTTATACTACATCAACAAAAAACAAGCAGCTATGTTTAAGTAAAATTATAAATAACTCTTTTAAGTGTGACGCCAATTATGTAATAACAATTCTAAAAAAAAGCGCCCCGGTTTTGTAACCGGGGCGCTTGAAACGATTTTGATGGTATTATTATACTTAAATAACTTTTACATTAACTGCGTTTACGCCTTTTCTTCCGTTTTCAACTTCGTAATGTACTTTGTCGTTTTCACGTACTTCGTCGATAAGGCCTGATGAATGAACAAATACGTCCTGACCGCCACCATTAGGTGTAATAAAGCCGAAACCTTTTGTTACATTGAAAAATTTTACTGTTCCTTCGTTCATTGTATTGTATTATTGTTTTAAAAGTCGGCAAGTTAAGTAAATAAATTTAATTGAAAACAATTATAGATCAGAATTAAATCTGACTGTTTACAGCAGTGGCGATTTCTTCATTTTAATTAGGTTCTGGATTTTATATATTTATCAATTTCCAATTTTAATTAATCTTCCTAATACACCATTTTGTATGACCAGGCAGGATAAAGGGTTTAACACAACTTATATTATTATTTGCATTTCTTTTATATCAGCATTAGGCGGCTGCCTCTTTGGTTTGCGTATCGCTTCCTAACCTCCTAATTTTTGATGATAATTTGAATTTACGGAATTACATACATTGCAAGTATATGATGGGCCTGGGATTACTTGGCTTAAATGTAAGCAAAAACCAAAAGCGGTTTTTGTCAGCTATTTGGATGAAGTACTACAATTGTTATGCAATGCGTTTTGGGGCTTCAGTACATAAAACATTAATTGTTTAGCATAACAATACCGTTACTTCACGGCCAATCATCACAGTACAGGATGCCTTAATTCAAATAATAAATCATTTTTATAATTCCAATTATCCTGATGGCTTAACCGGCTATGCCTATTAATTATGAAGAAAACCTTACTTAAATTTTTTTCCGGTTGGTGCGCTTTTACATTTCTGTTACTAAACACGGAAATATATGCGCAAAAAGTTCCGCCGCCGGGCATGGTAGTAGTACCGGCATCGTCGTTTTTCGACCGTTTGCCCAAGGGTGATATCATTGCAGATGCCCGGGGTGATAACTGGTATTTTAATAATACCGCGGTAGTTCTTAATTCCTTAACCAACCTTATCACCTGGGTAAATGTGCCGGAAGCCGGTAAGTACTATATTTATGTGCGCAGTTCGGGCAGCAGGGGTACCGGCTTTAAAGTGGTAGTAGCCGATATGGTAACGCCGGAACGCTTTGGCGACACGGCGCTTACCTGGAAACGCGGTTCAGCGTTTGACCTTAAAGCGGGGCGTACGGTAGTTAAGATCACCCGCATTAACCCCGGCCCACTTGTTGATGTAGTGGTGCTAAGTAAAAACCCTAACGTTAAAGAAGAAGACATACTGCCTTACCAGCTTAACCCCGATGTAGTTTTACTGAAAGAATATAAATCGCCCGTACTTGCGGGCCTGCCCAAATTTGGCGATGTGGACGGCGATAAGAAAACCGACTTTATGGTGCTCTCGCCTGATTTTTCGGCTACTATGTTTGATAATTCAGGCAAAGAACTGTGGAGTTACAAGGCACCGGCTGAAAATGCCCGGCTGCGCTCGGAGTTTGAAGCGCCTGGCGTATTATGGGATTTAGACCACGATGGCAAAGCCGAAGCCATACACTGGCGTTTTATTGACAACAAGGAATGGCTGGTAGTTGCCAACGGGCAAACCGGCGAGATCATCCGCAAGGTTGAATGGCCTACCCAGCCGCTGCCGCATGTATATAATAATTTCAGGCTGGCCATTGCCAAACTGACCAAGGGCGCACCAAATGAGATAGCTGTTTTTACAGATATGGGCGGCACTATAAATACCACACTATATGATGCCAACCTGAAACTGCTGTGGCAGCACACCGAAAAGCGTTTAAAGGATAACCAGGGCCA
>CAZZVY010000379.1:0-2828 GCA_964657585.1 uncultured Mucilaginibacter sp.
CTTTATTATTCTTGTTTTTATCGTTTTTATTTTGCTGCTGCTGTTTTTTCAGCTTTTCCTGGGCATAAGCGAGGTTATAGCGGGTTTGTTCGTCATTAGGGTTGTTAAGCAGCGATTTTTTGTAGGCCTCCACGCTTTCTTCCAGTTTTTTATCTTCCAGCAAAGAATTACCCATGTTATGGTAAGCCGCTGCTGCCACGTTTTTATTTTTTGCGGCACCACCTAACTGGCCAAACTGGTTGGCAGACTGGTCAAACTTTTTTTGCTTGTACAAGGCATCGCCCATGTTAAAGCTGCCCTCCAGATTTTGCGCCTTTTTTTCTAACGATTTACGATAAGCGGCCTCTGCTTCGGTATATTTTTTTTGCTCGTAAAGTTTATTACCCTCATGTATATAAGTTTTAGCCTGCTGTGCGAAAACCAGGCTAAACTGCATTAAAAACAATAGAATTATTGTAAGCCTTTTCATTTGTTCTTAACTTCAAATAATTTCAAATTACTCAAACGCTGACTTTTGCGGTTTGATATAAAAAATTCTATAACCAGCAGAACAAAGGCTATACCCAAAAAGAACTGAAAACGGTCTTCATAATCTTTAAAATTTTTACTGTCTACCGTTTTGCGTTGTATCTTGCCTATCTGGTCCATAATGATATTTAAACCGCTGTTGGCATTAGTGGCCCGTACATAAGCGCCGCCGCCTGCTGCGGCTATTTCCTTACACATGCTTTCGCTCATTTTGCTTATCACTTCGGTTTTGCCATCTTCGTCAAGCCGGTAACCGGTCATTTTACCGTTCATATAATAAGGTATTTTTGCGCCTTCAAGCGAGCCTACACCTATAACATGTACAGATACGTCTCTATCGGCTGCGTTTTTGGCGGCAGCTACCGCATCATCCTCGTGGTTTTCACCATCGGTAATAATTATCATGGCCTTGCCGGTGCCATCCTTAAAATCAAATGATTTCATTGCCAGGTCTATAGCCGCGCCAATGGCCGTGCCCTGGGTGGGTACCATATCGGTATTAATAGTATTCAAAAACAGTTTAGCAGCAGAATAATCGGTAGTGATGGGTAACTGCACATAGGCCTGCCCTGCAAAAACAATAAGGCCTATGCGGTCATCGTGCATATTATCCAATAACTGCGCTATGGCGCGTTTAGCATTTTCAAGGCGGCTGGGGGCAAGGTCCTGCGCCAGCATACTGTTTGATACATCCAGCAGTATCATCAAGTCGGCGCCCTTGCGTTTCACTTCCTCCACTTTTGAACCTATCTGCGGGTCGGCCGCGCCAATGATACACAAACTATAAGCTAAAATAAAGATGATAAATTTAAGCCAGGGCCGCGAGAAAGAAACATCAGGCATCATTTGCTTTACCACGTGCTTGTCACCAAGCCGTTTAAGGGCCTTGCTTTTCCAACGGTTTATTTCCAGGAACATAAATATGAATACTGGTATGGCAACCAATCCCCACAAAATATCTGTATGTGCAAAACGTAACATATTATTAAGTTAATGCCCCCCTAAACACAGTATTCTTTAAAATGAACTCCAGTAAAAGCAGCATTAAGGCCAATAAGGCCAATGGCAGGTATAATTCGGTTTTTTTATGATACTGGGTTACATCTATCTTAGCTTTTTCAAGTTTATCAATACGCTCGTAAATGTTTTTAAGGGTTGCGTTATTGGTTGCCCTAAAGTATTTGCCGCCTGTAACGTTAGCAATTTGGGTAAGCGTACCTTCGTCCACATCAACAGGGATGTTTTGATAAACAATGCCGTTTGGCGTTTGAAAAGGGTAGGGGGCAACGCCATGCGTACCTATACCCACGGTGTAAACCCTTATGCCAAATTGCTTGGCAATTTCGGCAGCGGTAAGCGGGGGGATAGACCCCATGTTATTGGAACCATCTGTTAATAAGATAATCACCTTACTTTTGGAGGTGCTTTCCTTTAAGCGGTTAACAGCCGTTGCCAACCCCATGCCTATGGCGGTGCCGTCATCTATCATGCCGTTCTTAATATCGGTATATAAATTTATAAGTACGTCGTGGTCAATAGTAAGCGGGCATTGCGTAAACGCCTCGCCGCTAAAAATTACCAGTCCTATCCGGTCATCGGGCCGTGCTTTAATAAAATCGATAGCTATTTGCTTGCCGGCCTCCAGGCGGTTAGGTTTAAAATCCTCGGCCAGCATACTGCCTGATATATCAGATGCGATAATAATGTCTATACCCTCGGTGGTGCTGTTTTGCCAGCTTAAAGATGACTGCGGCCTGGCCAGCGCTATGATCAGCGCTATCAGCGCTAAACACCGGAGCACAATGCCAGTATGCCTGAAACGGGGCAGCCAGGTTTTAGCCGGTAAAGCGAAACCTTTAACTGCAGATACGCCTATATTGCCATACAGCATTTTCTCTCGCCATATATACCAGGCTACCGTAGCCGGTATTATCAGCAGCAGCCAGAAAAAGAAAGGGTGGGCAAATTCTATTCCTTTAAGCAGGCTCATTACTTCCTCCTTCATCAGCCGGTTTAGGTGTATCAAGTACTTGCCTGGTGTTGTTTACAAAAACCATTGCGTTATCCAGGCTTTGTTCATTCTCAAGCGGCAGTGGTTTTTCTTTGGCAAATTTCACTAAGTCGGCAAGTATCAATATCTGGCGCAGCAGGCCGCTGTTTTCCTGCGTGATATCAAGATATTTCATACTTTCCAAAATCTCATCAGAAGTTTTTTCCTGGGTTTTTATAGTGTAGCGTTTCTCCAGGTACTCGCGGATAATATCGGTCATCTCAATATAATATGCTTTAACTTCGCCTTG
>CAZZVY010000380.1:0-2802 GCA_964657585.1 uncultured Mucilaginibacter sp.
GTTTATCATTACATATTTTATTTTATCGCTGTTGCGGATATCATCCAGCGGGTTCTCGTTCATAACTACCAGGTCGGCCAGTTTGCCAACCTCCAGCGAGCCGATCTCTTTGTCCATCCCTAAATAAGATGCCCCGTTTATCGTAGCGCAGCGGATAGCCTGTAAGGGCGTCATGCCGCCCTGCGCCAGCATCCATAGCTCCCAATGCGCGCCCAGGCCTTGCAATTGTCCGTGTGCGCCTAAGTTTACCTTAGTGCCGCCATCCGCTATCTGCTTAACATATTTTGAAATTTCGATATGGCCATAATCGCCATATTCTGATGTTGTGCGGCGGCGCGAGCGGGCATCGATAATGGTGGAGGGAGTAAAGTTAAGCAGGTGTTCATCTTTCCATACGTTGGTACGGTCGTACCAGTAGTTCTCACCAAACTGGGTACCGTAGCTTACAATAAGGGTAGGGGTGTAACCGCTTTTACTGTTGTTCCAAAGGTTTATCACGTCCTTATAGACCGGCCAGACTGGGATATTATGCTCAATACCGGTATGCCCGTCCATTATCATACTCATATTGGTAAAAAACGTCGAACCGCCTTCAGGCACCACTTCCATCTGCAATTCGCGGGCGGCCTCTATAATTTGCTGGCGCTGTTCGCGCCGGGGCTGGTTATAACTCTTTACCGAGAACGCCCCAACATCTTTTAACCTCCGCAGGTTTGAACGGGCATCGTCCAGACTATTTATCACCGCTTTAAAATCGCCGTCGGCGCCATATAATATAGTTCCGGTCGAATACACCCGCGGCCCTACCATACGCCCGGCCTTCAGCATTTCTGACTGGCTGAACACCATTTCGGTATTGCTGCTGGGATCATGCGCGGTGGTTACCCCGTAGGATAGGTTGGCATAATAATTCCAGTCCTGCTGCGGCGAAACGCCGTCAGGACTGGTATGCAGGTGTGCATGCACATCCACTATGCCTGGCATAACGGTTTTACCGGTAATGTCATAAACTTTGGCATCGGCAGGCACAGGTATGTCTTTCCCTATAGCGAATATCTTATTACGGTCGATTATAATGGTGCCTTTCTCCAAAACTTCGTCGCCGCGCATGGTAATTATGCGGGCATTTGTGAAGGCTATTTTTCCATCGGGCACATCTGTCGTCAGCTTTAGGTTAATATCAGTCCCGGCGGTATCTATAGGCGGTGTTTTATCTGTGCCGCCATCAGCAAACGGAAAGGCATTGCGCACATCACGGGCAAAATATTTGGAGCCCAGTGTCCACATCATCCGCTGGCTGTCCTTGCTCCAGTGCAGGCAGGTGCCGGCATCGCGGGTAAGTTTATTTAACGGCAAGGCCTTATTGGCAGCCGACACGTTCTGTGCGCTGCCGGTACTTACCATTGGCGTAATATAGCAGTTAAACAATTCGGTAAAAGCCATCCACTTACCATCGGGACTGGGTGCAAACTGCGTGGCATATTGCGAAGTATATAACGTATGCTGGTTAGCCCCGCTGGCGTCCATTATTTTGAAGGCCTTTTTATCGCCTTCGCTGCTTTGATAATAAATATGGCTGTCATCGGCGCTGAACTGCGGGTGGATGCCGTTATCAATAATCAATTGTGGCGTGCCTGCCATAACAGGCGCCGCATTGCCTACAATGGCCATGCCGCCTGTAGTAAGCGGCATGATAAATATACCCGGATTTGTGCCGAAAGAATATCCTAACTGATCATTACCCTCGCCTTTGCGGTAAATTATCTTATCGCCTTTGTTAGAAAATTTTGGCGAATAGTAAAAACCCTTTTCGGTAGTCAGGCGGGTGACTAAATGAGTGGTTAGGTCTATCATATTTATAGATCCCTTTAACTCATCGCTCCAATCAACATAGATCAGCGTTTTGCCATCCGGACTAAATTCGGGCTCAAATTCAAAATCGTTGGTGGTGGTAATGCGCTGAGGTACGCCGGCAGGAAGGGCTTTGGTGTAAATATAGCCAGCAGCATTAAAAGCAATTGTTTTACCATCAGGCGAAGTTGTGGCCTGGCGGATCATTTTGGCCGTAAATTCCTCCTGAAAAACCTTTTGCTGAAAATGCAGGGCATCGGTAACGGTTTGAGTTGAGGTAACCTCAAAAGGGATCTGTTCAGCGTTCAGCCCGTCTACAGCCAGGTTCCATAATTTTCCTTTGGCGTAAAAAATAAGGTTCTTGCTGTCGGGTGTCCAGTTGAAGTTGGGGTACACCCCAAATATGGCCCATGTTTCCTGCTGATCGTGCGAGAGATCATCATATACCGGCCATTCTTCGCCGGTTTGCAGGTTATGCAGGTACAGTACCGATTTTAACCTCACCCGTTTCACAAAGGCCAGCAATTTACCATTGGGTGATAGCTGCGGACGGCAGGCCCCGCCTGCACCGCCCGTTATGGTTTCGATTTTGCCGGTAACACGGTCGAGCCGCTTAATGGCATAAATGCCCTTGTTAGGGTCTTTATTATATTCAAAGTTAGGGCCTGGGGTAACATCCTCGCTCCAGTATACATATTTATTATCCGGCGAAATAACAGGTTCACCGGCATCCTGCTGGTCATTTTTACGTGAGGTTAACTGTATGCCATCGCCGCCGTTTTTATTATAGAGCCACATTTCGCCTGCACCCAAAGAGCGTGTCCCGGTAAAATGTTTGCGTGCCACCAGATACTGCCCGTCAGGCGACCAGGAGGCATTATTTAATAACCGGAAACTTTCCTTAGTGACCGGATGCTTCCCGCTGCCATCTGCATTCATTACCCAGATGTT
>CAZZVY010000381.1:0-2789 GCA_964657585.1 uncultured Mucilaginibacter sp.
TTGTGTTGGTGACACTTGGAGGTTTTTATAAGCAGCAATGCCAGCCCCTGACAATGGGTTTATAACAATTATCTTAGCTCCGTTTTCTCTTGCTTCCTCAAGAGTAGCTAAGAGTTGCTTATGTTCATTGCCCGAAGGTTCACCGATAAGTACAATTATATCGCATCCATAAAAATCATTTAATGTAACATTATTGATAGCGCCTGTTGATACATCACTGTCAAAAATATTATTTGCATATAAACAAACAGGCAATTTATCAGTACCATACTCGCGTGCAAAAAGCTGGTATATAAAAGATGCCTCATTGCTGGTTCGCTCAGATGCGCAGAATGCGGCTTCGTTAGGTGTATTAAGCGATTTTAGATTATCGGCTATTTTTGTAACGGCATTTTCCCAGCTTATGGGTTTGTAATAAATGTCACCTTTAGCTAAGTATAAAGGCTGCGCTATAATCCCTTTATTTTCAATTTCCGAATCACTCAGTTCGGCAATATCGTTTATTGAATTAGCTGCAAAAAAATTTGCAGTAAGTTTTTTATTTATTGTTTCCCGAACCAAATTTTTGGTTTTGGTTTCAAAATAATCTCTAATTGGATAATTGCTATCAATAGGATCGGGCCAGGCACAGCTAAAATGATCCAGACGCATTTGTGATGCTGTTTGCAGTATAGCGTTGTTTCCCTGTAAGGCATCTTTAGCTTCCAGTACATCCTTAACGGCAGATAATGTAGCTGTCATACCTGCTTGCCAATCTTTTGGTTGCTTTACCTTAACATTATGGAAAGTTTCTGGTGTTTCCTTGTGTGGCTGTTTTTTAGTTTTACTCATAGGGGCATGTATCAAAAGGAACGGATAATATTAACTTGCTTTAGCTATTGGATAGCGGCAATTGTATAATTATGCTATTGGTAATTACATGAAATCATCGTGACTTTCTGCACGATTATTATCTGAAAAGCATATCCGGCTAAACAGATATATATAGCACTATATGTAGGAACTTATATAATTAAATAAATATCCATTATGCTGCAATTATTATAGAATTACAATCTAACAGCAATTTTGTTTAAATATAGATAAATATTTATTAAATAATTTGAATAAAAAGCAAGAATAAAGTAATTAATTGAAATTTAAATTAACATATGTTAAAAACAGCTTGCATTTTATTATGGAATAAATATATAGTTTGATATAGGGGATACATATGTAGTATATTTAACAAAAAGAGGCATTCAGCTAATATAACAGACGGCATCATTGTACTATCATTGAAACAAAACTTACTATTGGTGTTATATAAACATTGACAAGTAAGCCCTTAATAGTTATAGAATGGATTTGCCGAAACTTACATCAACTCCAGCACTACTATGCTGTGTGCCGGAAGTATCACAGATAAATTATTGCCATCCTTTTTTGCACTGGTAAAAGGAGCTATTTTAATTTTAACCGGATTGTCAAAAGTGTTAATGTCGGTTAGGTTGGGGGAATTTAGTATTTGTCCGCTGATAGTGTTCCAGTTAATACTACCTAATGATGTTTTTACTTCGATATTTTTTGTAGCATCAATATTTACAAAAGAAACATGGATTTTACCCGCCGCATCCTGAGAAGCCGAAGCATTTACAGCTGGTATACTTTGACCGTTCATGGTATAATCTGGGACATCTAATTTAATAGGCAGTAGTCTTGCATCCTGGTGTACCTTATAAAGGTCAAAAACATGATAGGTTGGCGTTAATATGATTTGTTCCTTTTTAGTCAATATCAGCGATTGCAGTACATTTACTGTTTGCGCAAGGCAAGCCATTTTCACCCTTTCGCAATGGTTGTTGAACATGTTAAGGTTAGTGCCGGCTATCAGCGCATCACGTAAACTGTTTTGCTGAAATAAGAAGCCCGGGTTTGTGCCAGGCTCTACATTTGTCCATATCCCCCATTCATCAACAACTAAAGCTACTTTTTTAGCCGGGTCATATTTGTCCATAATGGCCGAATGTTTGGTTAACAGCTCTTCCATTTTGAGCGTGTTCTGCATCGTTTTAAAGTAATCGGCTTCAGTAAACTTCGTCGCCGATCCTTTATCTTTCCAATCGCCGGTTGGCAGTGTATAATGGTGCAGTGCAATGCCCCACATGCGGTCGCCCACGTTTTTCATTAATGATTCCGTCCAGTTATAATCGGCATCACTGGGGCCAGTTGCTATTTTTTTCAATTTAGCGCCATGATAATCTTTGGCAAATGCCGCATACCTTCTAAATTCATTACTGTAATATTCTGGCGTCATTAAACCACCGCAGCCCCAGCTCTCGTTGCCAACGCCCCAAAAGCTAACGTTATATGGTGCCGGGTGGCCGTTTTGTGCACGCAGTTTAGTTAACGGGCTTTCACCGTCAAAGTTCAGATATTCTATCCAGTTTGACATTTCCTGCACCGTGCCGCTGCCTACATTGCCGGTAATATAAGGCTCGCAGCCCAACAGTTTACATAGTTCTAAAAACTCATGCGTGCCAAAGCTGTTATCTTCTACTACGCCGCCCCAATTAGTATTCACCATTTTGGGGCGATTGTTACGTAAGCCAATACCATCCCGCCAATGGTATTCGTCGGCAAAGCAGCCGCCCGGCCAGCGCAGGTTTGGTATCTTTATCTTTTTAAGCGCCTCTACAATATCCAGGCGTATCCTATCTTGCTTTTTCACAGGCATATTTTTATCCACCCAGAAGCCATCATAAATGCCGCGGCCAAGATGCTCGGCAAACTGACCGTAAATATGTTTG
>CAZZVY010000382.1:0-2753 GCA_964657585.1 uncultured Mucilaginibacter sp.
GGCGCATTCCAGACGGAGGGCAAAGGCCGTTCTATCTGGGACGAATTTACGCGCCGAAAAGGTAAAGTATTAAATGGCGAAAATGCCGAAACAGCCTGCGATTTTTATAATAGGTACCGCGAAGACATTGACCTTATAAAGGAAATGCATATTCCGAATTTTCGGTTTTCCATAGCCTGGACGAGGATATTGCCTGAAGGCGACGGTGCCGTTAACCAGGCCGGGATAGACCATTATAATAAAGTGATTGACTATTGCCTGCTGCAGGACATTGAGCCCTGGCTAACCATTTACCACTGGGACCTGCCACAGGCACTGGAACTTAGGGGCGGCTGGACTAACCGCAGCATAGTTGAGTATTTCACAAATTTTGCTGCCATATGCGCCAGGAGTTTTGGCAACCGGGTAAAACATTGGATGATAATGAACGAGCCGGCGGTTTTTACCGGTGCCGGTTATTTTTTAGGGGTGCACGCGCCGGGGCGCACAGGGTTAAAAAACTTTTTACCGGCAATCCACCATGTGGTACTAAGCATGGTAGCCGGGGCCAAAAAGGTACGGGAAATTTTACCGGGTGCGGTTATCGGGACAACCTTTTCCTGTTCACACATTGAACCTTACTCACAAAAACCACGCGATGTTAATGCCGCAAGTCGCGCCGATGCATTGCTTAACCGTTTATTTATTGAGCCGGTATTAGGCTTAGGTTATCCCGATAAGGATGTACCTGTATTAAAGGGAATAAATAAGTACCTACAGCCCGGCGATGAAGCAAACATGGTATTTGATTTTGACTTTATAGGCATACAGAACTATACGCGCGAGATTGTAAAATTTTCGCTCTTTACACCGTACATATACGCCAGCCTGGTAAAAGCCGATAAACGCAACGTGCCCTTAACCCTGATGGGCTGGGAAGTGTACCCTCCGGCAATATATCAGGTACTGAAAAAGTTTTCAGCCTATAATCCAACCAAACCCATATACATTACTGAGAACGGGGCCGCATTTGAGGATGTCTTAACAAATAATACCGTTAACGATGCGCAGCGCACCGGATACCTGCAAGACCATATAGCTGAGGTATTAAAGGCTAAAACTGATGGCATAAACGTTAAAGGCTACTTTGTTTGGACCTTAACTGATAACTTTGAATGGGCCGAAGGTTACCGCCCACGCTTTGGCCTGGTGTACATCAACTTTAAAACGCAGCAGCGCATCATCAAGGCATCGGGCAAATGGTATGGAAGTTTTTTATATGCTGAATGATGAAGCTTCATAAATTCGACAAGCATCAAGCGGATTGCATATTACAAGATTCTTACTACTGCTCGAAATAACATTTTAAAGTTTTATTGCTGGCGCAAATTTAGGACCCGTGCTGAGATGGCTTAACCGCAACCGGAATCAGAAGGTGTTAGTACTGCAACAATTTTACAATTCAACTATTCAATCATGGTTAACGGTTATAAATTCTAATGTTTAATCCTCAAATACTAATCTCTAATCCAATTACTATCTTTACCGCCAATGTCTGAAATAGAAGAAATTGTTGACGAAGGTACAGAGCATAAGACCTGGAAAGGCAGGCTTTGGAATGTAATTAAGGTTATATTAATTGTAGTGGTAACAGGCGGCCTGCTTTATTATGTGTTCAGTAAAGTCCCGTTTGCCAAAATCAGCTACCGGCTTACGCATGCTAACCGGGTGTGGCTGGCCGCGGCTATATTGAGTTACATCGGGTCCATGCTGTTTTCTTCGTGGCGGTTGCTCAGTTTCTTCAAATCCATTAACCTGCGGCTCGACTGGCGTTTCAACCTGCGCCTTTACTTTTTAGGCTTATGCTATAACGTACTATTGCCGGGGGGCATCGGCGGCGATGGTTATAAGATATACCTGCTGCATAAAAACTATCAACTGCCTACAAAAAAAGTATTCTGGGCTATCTTATTTGACAGGTTAAGCGGTTTTTGGGCCATTGGCGCCATTGTGGTAGGACTTATCATCCTGATACCAAGTTTCCCCTACCATCTGGCTATACCGCTAAGTATTGTATCGGTTGGCTCGATAATATACTACATCGTAGCCCGTAGGTTTTTTAAGGATTATACGCATAACTTTTTCCCGGCGCATTTAAAGGCCATAGGCGTACAAAGTATGCAGCTGCTTACCATTATATGTTTGTTGATGGCGCAGGGTTTCAGCGGTAAATTCGCTCCTTATTTGCTATCGTTCCTGTTCTCATCTTTAGCGGCGGTGATACCTTTCAGTCTGGGAGGGGGCGGTATACGCGATGCTTTGTTTTTAACCCTGGCCCGGCAGTTTAATCTTACCGAGGATATGGCAGTTTACCTGAGCTTTGGCTTTTACCTCATTTCCATTATAGTTGCGCTGTTGGGCATTTATTACGTGCTTCGCCCTAAACGGCTGGAAGCAGGTTTGCCGGTAGTAGCTGCCAATAGCGTTGATAAAGCGGCATCAGTATAATCGTAAACAAATACTATACGTTTAAAAGTGCGCTAAGCAAATAATATGCTGAAATTTGGATTGCTGTTAACCAAACCTTTAATTTGGTGTTATCTTTTAAGATAGACCACTCCCAAATGAGCCATTTTAATGATTTTAATAACCCGCAGGTTGCTGCTTTACCCGGCCATTTAAAGCAATATATCGTAGATCAGCATTATGAACGTTACACGCCAACAGACCATGCGGTATGGCGCTACGTAATGCGGCAAAATTATAGCTACCTG
>CAZZVY010000383.1:0-2750 GCA_964657585.1 uncultured Mucilaginibacter sp.
ATTCTTTAGCCCTGTACATTTTTGCCGAAGTTTGTACCTGCAACCGTACAGGGCCTTTTCGCAGGGCCGCTCTTAGCCGTTCTTTAGCCGAGTATGACATGAGTATGCCAAATATATTGCTTAAAGTATCCTGGTTAGCAATCCGCCCGAACTGAATGGAATTTAAATTTTTTTGCGGCTGCGTGTAAGCAGGCATGCTGTAACCCAAAGCGCCAAGCGCTCCATATTTAACTGCGAGGTTGTAAGCCATGCTTAACGGCCCATCGCTGAAAACTATTTTCCCTTTAACATCAGCAGCAGTAAGGGTGCCCATGTTTGTTCTGTCTGCCAATATAACATCGCCGGTAACGCCGCCTGCAGGGGTGCTTCCAGAATACATGGCCAGCATATTACGGTTAGTAGCAAACGTAAGGAGCGGCTGCTGTTCGCCTGCAATGGTAACCGTTGCATTTACCGGCTCCCATGTCGGGCCGGTCATACTCCGTGCTTCAATACGATAGGTTAAGGGCCCGTCGGCTTCGCCACTAACTTCTTTTTTATACCCTGCTTGCTGCAGTGTTTTTTCTATCTCATAAATGCTCTCGGTAAATCCTGTATTACCAGGCACACGCCAGCGCTGCTCTACAAATGCAGTAGTTTTATAGGCATTAACCTCTGTAAAGGCTTTACGTAAAACAGGATAGTAACCATTAATAGCCGAAGCGCTATTTTGCGCAAATGCAACCCCTGCATATAAAATAAGCAAGGCTGATGTGATAGATTTGATCATTTATATTATATAGCGGCAATATAATAAACGCAGTTAACAACGCAAGAATATTCCTGTATCGCCCGCTGATGTATTTGCGTATATTTATTTTAAGATGTTATAACCTATACCCTGTACGCTTAAAGGTAAACCTTTAAGTTAAACCCAAGAGCAACATAGCTAAGCGGTTGTCCCAGCTGTTTTCAACAAGGTTAGGACAGGACACCTCCTTGCAGTTAATAAGGCTTTATATCATGTTAACACTTTTTAAATCCTTAAAAAAAAGACAAACTGCTGATTGCAGTTCAGAACAATGATCTGATATGTTAGCCGAGATTTACTATTTATTAAACCGTCTTCTTATTTGCCAGGTCAAATGGTAAATTGCGGTAGCGTTTGCCGGTTGCAGCAAAAATAGCGTTGGCCACCGCCGGGGCTATCGGGGGCAGTCCGGGCTCGCCTAAGCCGGTCGGCGGTTCTTCAGTTGGTACAAATTTAACTATAACTTCCAGCGGAGCATCCTTCATGTGCAGGAATTTGTAGGTGTTAAAGTTCTTTTGCTCCACTGCGCCCTTTTCCAGCGTGATCTTGCTGAATAAGGCATGGCTTAATCCGTCAACTATAGCGCCTTCTACCTGGTTCTCGGCGCCGCTCAGGTTAACTACACGACCGCAATTAACAGCACAATAAACCCTACTTACCCGTAATGCGTTATTCACCAGGGTAACTTCGGCTACTTGGGCCACATAAGTATTGAATGAATAATATGCTGCAAAGCCCTGGTATATATTCTTAGGCGATTTGCCCCAGCTGCTCATCTGGCTAACCAGATCGATAACGCTCTTTAGTTTGGCCGGGTCATAACCCACTTGTCCTACAGGCTGGTTTTTAGCCTTGTCCAGTAATTCCAGCCGCAGGGCAACCGGGTCTTTCTTCATTTCAAGGGCAATCTCATCCAAAAAGCTTTCGTCGCCAAATGCGGCGGCGTTAGCGGTTGGTCCGCGCCATGGCCCGGTTGGGACATTCGATTTCAGGTTATGCGCATCCAACCTGAAATTTGTGATAGCTGCAGCCGGGAAACCGCCCCGCATCAAGGCGCTGCCTGATGCCAGCACTGCGGAGTTGGCATGCCAGGCAATTAACTGATTATCTGCACTTATCACTGCCCGGTACTTGGTCATGCTGGCCGGGCGGAAATAATCGCCCTGGATATCGTCTTCGCGTGTCCACATCAATTGTACCGGCGCTTTAGCCGCGGCAGAAATTAAAGCAGCTTCCACACCGTTATCCGGACGCAGCTTACGGCCAAAACCGCCGCCCTGGCGCGGCATGGCTATGCTAACATTTTCAGGAGGGATATTTAAGGCCCGGGCTACCTCACTGCGCATTTGGGCAGGCACCTGCGTAGGGCCGTATAAATCGGCCTTGCCATCCTTTACATCGGCAAAAAAGTTGATGGGCTCCATTGGCGCATGAGACAGGTTGGGTACCGAATAGGTAGCCTCAAGCACCTTGCCGCCTGATGCAAAGGCAGTATCCACGTTGCCATCGTTACGCGCCGGGTTGTCGGTTTTGGTTACTACCAAACCTGCAAACGCGGTTTCATGGTCGGTGGTATTTTCAAGCGGGCTGCTGTCATCCCAAACTACCTTCAATACATCGCGCCCTTTTTTTGCAGCCCAGGTTGAGGTAGCCAGAACGGCAACCACGCCATGCGCCGCCACTACGTTCTTTACGCCGGCAACTTTGCGGGTCTCGGTATCATCAAACGATTTAAAGGTTTTACCAAAGGCCGGCGGCCTTGAAACCAGGGCAAACAGCATTCCCGGCCGGCGAGTATCCATCCCGTATAGGGGCTGGCCGGTAATAATTTTATGGTTATCTATATTGTGTATGCGGGTGCCGATGATTTTAAAATCCTTGGGATCTTTTAAAGGCACATCGGCAGGTACAGGCAGGGTGGCAGCTTTGACAGCCAATTCGCCATAAGCAAGTTTTTTGC
>CAZZVY010000384.1:0-2746 GCA_964657585.1 uncultured Mucilaginibacter sp.
CACCTGGCCGTTATGCACATAGGTATTGCTGGTAAACATTAGGGTGGCCAAAAACTTCATAGGGTAAACGTATATCAGCACTACAAAAAGCAGCATGCCGTTTAAGGCGATAGTAACGCTGTCATTAAGCCCGAAACGCCTGAAAAAGGTATTTTGGCCGTTCCATATCTGAAAAAGGATAGCAAAGCAAGCCGCAAAACTGATGCCCCCTTTCATAGTTTCATAAAGTTCATCAAATGATTTTGGCACCTCTATAGAAACTATAATGAGCGTTAGCGCAAAGGCAAAAACAGCATCGCTGAAGGTTTCTAACCGGTTGGGCTCGTGGCTGCGCCATTCAATAGCTTTTTTTTTGTGAGTGGGTTGATTGCGTACCATATGATTAGTTAGCTAAAACTAATTATTTTCCAGCTTTATACAAAGTTTCTTCGTTAGCTATTAACCGTTTTTGTTCAGCCGTTAATGGTACGGCTATAAGCTTGCCCAAATCTGGCTGCCCGGCATCAACCCAGGCCGAATACCAGAAACTCCCTGTTTCCAGTATGGCGGCACGCATCCTGCGCCGTACCATACCCTTTAGCATTTTGTGGTAAGCAGCGCTGTAAGCAACCGAATAGGTTTGTATGTTGCGGCCATTGCGCTTTTCAATTGCTAACTTTTTATCAGGATTAAAAATGGCATTAAGTTTACGCTGCAGCAATATAACAGTATCAACACTTTTATACGAAGCGTGGCATATGGCAAAAGCCTGGGTAAGCGGGTTGTTAATGTACCTGGCCCTGCCAGCATACAGGTTGTATTTAGCGCTAAATAATTCGGGCAGGCGGCTTTCCCAAAACGAATGCAGCCCGGTTTGATTGGTTAACTGCCCATCATAATTGATGGTGAGATGCAGCGGCACATGCGCATCGGCAATATAATGGCCTAAATTGCACGATGCCTTTAATATTGCCGTTGTATCATGCGCCTTAAAGGCCTTTACCAGCCAGTAATAATTATTTTGAATTGTCCAGGGCAGCGTGCCATACTTGTTAAGCGTATCTGCCGAAAACTTTTTTACTGCATCGTACCAGTTTTGTGGGATACGGCTGAAAGGGGCTTTACCATAATGGTCGGCATCTAAAAAATGGCGGGGCGCTTCCAGCGAATCAACATAACGGCGTTTATCCGGGTCGACAGAATGTTCTGCAATGAAACTGATGTTGGCCTTATAAAAGCCTGCCATGCCAGTAGGTAAGGTAAAAACCGCCAGCCGGTTAATGCGGCGATGTGCGAAAAACCCCCATGAGGAACATAGGATTACAACAGAGATCAGCGTAAATAACCGGATCAATAACTTAATGAAAAAGGGTACATAGCTGGTTTCAGTTGATCGCATTATATTAAAGATAAGTCGGTTATCAAACATTGGCTGCACCCTGCCGGGCAATAATAAAGCGGTGCAACTTCCATACTTATCAGGTTAAATATCCTGTTTTTTTGCCGCATGTAAAACTTAAATATAACAACATATATAAACCCGGTTTTAATAATATTGCTACAGCAGCATCATAGTAATTAAGGTCATTTTGCAGCTGTACCAGCTTGTCCACATTCTATATTTAACGAGGGTGGGACGGAACAACTGCTCCGTTTGCCTGTAAGCTGCAGTGTGTAATACTACAAATCGTACCGGCAGCATAATAGGAACATTGCCCATTTATCCCCACCTTTGCAGGGCAATAAGGCAATCATTAATTGACCATAACCCAATGCCAGATCAGGAAGACGATACCATTGTTGCCCTTGCTACCCCGAACGGGCTTGGCGCTATCGGCGTTATCCGGTTATCTGGTCCGAGCGCTATTGCTATTGCAAAGCAAATATTTAAGGGTAAGGACCTAAGCAAACAGGCATCGCACACTATACACTTTGGCCAGGTAATTGATGAGGGCGTAGTACTTGACGAGGTACTTATATCATTGTTTATAGCGCCACGGTCATACACCCGCGAGGATGTAGTAGAAATATCCTGTCATGGATCGGCTTATATTATTGAATCTATCATAAAACTGCTGCTCAGGCATGGCGCACGTGCCGCCAAAGCCGGCGAATTTACAATGCGTGCCTTCCTTAATGGTGCGCTTGACCTATCACAAGCTGAAGCAGTTGCCGACCTGATAACCTCCAACTCCAAAGCAGCCCAACAGGCAGCCATGCAGCAACTGCGCGGCGGTTTTAGCAGCCAGTTGCAGGCGCTGCGTGAACAACTGGTCACCTTCGCCTCGCTGATAGAACTGGAACTGGATTTTAGTGAAGAAGATGTGGAGTTTGCCAATCGTACACAATTAAACCAACTGGTTATTGATATTCAAAAGGTAATAAATAAGCTGATACAATCGTTCGATTTGGGGAATGCCATTAAGCAGGGCGTAAACACCGTAATAGCAGGCCGGCCCAATGCCGGTAAATCAACCCTGTTAAATGCCTTGCTAAATGAAGACAGGGCCATAGTGAGCCATATCCCGGGCACCACCCGTGATACAATTGAAGAGCTGCTTAACATTAACGGTGTCAACTTCCGCCTGATAGATACGGCTGGTATCCGCGAAGCGACCGATGCCATTGAGCAGATAGGCGTACAAAAAACCATGGAAAAGATAAGCCAGACTGCTATACTATTATATGTATTTGATGTTAATGAGCTATCCGGCGAGGAATTATTACGGGATATAGGAGAATTAACTCAGCCTGGTATTCCTGCAAT
>CAZZVY010000385.1:0-2729 GCA_964657585.1 uncultured Mucilaginibacter sp.
CTCGGCTGGGATGATAATACCAAAAACGTTTATGAAGTGGCTGAACGGCTGCAGGATGTAGGTATAAAAGCCCTAACTATACACGGCCGCACCCGCGCGCAAATGTATAAGGGCGTAGCCGACTGGCGGCTTATCCGCGAGATACGCAAAAACCCGCGTATAACCATCCCTGTCTTTGGGAACGGCGATATTGATAGTCCGCAAAAGGCTGCGCAGTGGCGGATGGAATATGAGGTTGATGGCATGATGATTGGCCGGGCGGCAATCGGTTACCCCTGGATATTCCGAGAGATCAAACATTATTTTAAAACCGGCGAAGTATTGCCGCCGCCAACCATAGCCGAGCGTGTGGAAGTTTGCCGCACGCACCTGCAAAAATCTGTTGAGTGGAAAGGGCCCAAAACCGGCATTTTTGAAATGCGCCGCCATTACAGTAATTATTTTAAAGGTGTTGACCATTTTAAGGATTTCCGCATGAAACTGGTATCGGCACATACTTTTGAGGAAGTTAATGAACTGCTGGATGATGTGGCTGAGCATTATAGTGAAGAAATGGCTTGAATAAGCTGAGATGTAATTTATAGTATTATCCATCTGATATTTTTATGAGGCCGCATTGCTAACTGAATTAGGATTTAGCATTTCATTTCCTCAATTTTACAGTCATGAACAACCTGCCTCCTTTAGCCGAGCGGATGCGGCCTAAAACGCTGGACAATTATTCGGGGCAGCAACATCTGGTTGGCCCGGGCGCCGTGTTACGCAAGGCCATAGAGTGTGGCGCCTTGCCCTCTATGATATTCTGGGGGCCGCCAGGTGTCGGAAAAACTACGCTGGCCTATATTATTTCACAGTCACTTTACCGGCCGTTCTTTTCATTAAGCGCTATCAATTCGGGGGTTAAGGATGTACGGGAAGTAATAGAAAAAGCTGCGGTATTAAAAGAGCAGGGCCAAACACTTCCCATCCTTTTTATTGATGAGATACACCGCTTCTCCAAATCGCAGCAGGACTCGCTGTTGGGCGCTGTTGAGCGCGGCATTGTAACACTGATAGGCGCCACTACCGAAAACCCTTCGTTTGAGGTGATCTCGGCCTTGCTTTCACGCTGCCAGGTATACATACTGCAACCGCTTGACGAAACCGACCTGCTTAACCTGCTGGATAAAGCTATGCGTGAGGACAGCGTGATCAAACAAAAAAAGATTATTATTAAAGAGCATGAAGCGTTGCTGCGGCTATCGGGCGGGGATGCCCGCAAACTGCTGAATATTTTTGAATTGCTGGTTAATGCCTTCGATGCCAAAACCATTACTGTCACCAATAAAATGGTTCTGGAACATGTGCAGCAAAACATGGCGCTTTATGATAAAACCGGCGAGCAGCATTACGATATAATTTCAGCCTTTATAAAATCTATGCGGGGAAGCGACCCTAACGGCGCTGTTTACTGGCTGGCCCGTATGATAGTTGGCGGCGAGGACCCATTGTTTATTGCCCGGCGGATGTTGATACTGGCATCAGAAGATATTGGCAACGCAAACCCAAATGCCCTGCTGCTGGCGCAAAGCTGTTTTAATGCAGTGAACGTGATCGGTATGCCCGAATCGCAACTGATTCTGTCGCAAACAGCTATATATTTAGCTACGTCGCCCAAAAGTAATTCAGCAACTACGGCCATAGGTATGGCCATATCCCTGGTACGGCAGCATGGCGACCTGCCTGTGCCGCTTCACCTGCGCAATGCCCCAACAAAGTTCATGAAAAACATCGGGTATGGAAAAGATTACAAATACGCGCATAGCTACGAAGGCAATTTTACCGACCTTGATTTTTTACCCGAGGCCATAAAAGGCACCCAGATATTCCAGCCGGGAAACAACTCTAAAGAGAATGAGATACGCGAGAAGATGAAAAAGCTCTGGGGTAACCGGTATAAGTATTAACAAGCATTATTAGGTAATGGAACGGGGTTTACTTACCGTTATTTGCTCCCTATTTCAAACACCGCATGCACCTGGTAAGTTAACTTTATCGGCTTAATATCAATATCCGATTCTGGTACGGCTGCTTCTTTCATCTCTGCCCTGGCCATATACATTACCGGCCTGGGCGATGGAAAGCTGTTGTCTTCATTTTCAGTAATAGCAATTGCAACGCCAAGCTTTTCGCCAATGCCATTAAGCAGGTAAGCGGCTTTATCTTTTGCGGCTAACAGCGCCTTCAGCTTTAGCTCTATTTTTACTTCTTCAATTTTTGAGTAATCATAGCTGTCAATACTGGTAGATTGTACAGCTTTGGCATCCAGCTTACTCATAATCTGGTCAAACCGGTTCAAATCATGGAACCTGATATTATATTGTTTACTGGCTAAAAAGCCGGGATCTTTCTTTTTCTGCGTAATATAATAGGATGATACATTTTTAATAGTGAAATCGGCTTTGGATATACCTGCTTCGTTCACCGCTTTTTCCAACTGGTTCTCTAACTGGTCTATCGCAACTTTATTTCTGCCATCCATATACTCCTTTAATGAAATGGACACATTGATGATATCCGGGGTTACCTCCTTTTCAGCTGTACCGTTTACTTCAATTTTACGGCGCAGGTCTACACTTTGCGCAAGTGTTGTTACCGACATTATTAACAATGCAAGGGCTACATTTATCTTTCTCATGTTATTTGATTTTAAGTACGCAAAATGCCTTTTATTTTCACAAAAACAGTTA
>CAZZVY010000386.1:0-2693 GCA_964657585.1 uncultured Mucilaginibacter sp.
AGAAGTGGTAATTACCAACAAAAGGGATTTTATAGAATTACATCCCGATAAAACAATTTTAAATGTTGAAAAAAGCGTTACCGTTGGCGTAAACGCACTTGATATTTTAGGTACGGCACCTGGTGTAAGGGTAAACCCTGGTGGTGATATCTTGTTCAAAGGCGGCCAAAAGGCGGGGATAGCCATTAACGGGCGAGTGGTTAATTTAGGGTCGCAGGATATGGTTGCCCAATTGCAAAATATGCAAAGCAGCGATATTGGGCAAATAGAACTGATACCCAACCCATCAGCCAAATATGATGCAGCCGGCAGCGGCGGGTTAATTAACATCATATTAAAAAAAGGTAAAAATTATGGGTTCAACGGAAGTGTAAATGAGGGACTGGAGTATGGCGACTTCGGCAAGCTAAAATCAGAAATTAACTTAAACTACCATACTAAAGCATTAAACTTTTTTGGCAGTTATAGTTTTGGCGAGAATAAAACCGACCACAACCTTATTACAAATCGTTACGTGGGCGCCAATACAAACTACAATGTAGATTACTATAACACACAGCGCATTTACCGGGATAACTATAATTTTGGAACTGATTATAATATTGACGATGCCCACACATTGGGCGTTTTAATTACCGGTTATTTTTATAATTACTTTATTGATAAGAATACCCGGACAGGCATTTCAAACCTGGGTGTGTTCGATTCAACACTTACTACCACTTCCACTTTAAACCGGCGCTTTAATAGTATAAATTATAATCTTAATTATAACGGTAAACTGGGTCACAGCAACCAAACCCTGGCTGCCGATGCGGATTATAATATATATAACCGCGGCACTTATGAAAATTTAAGCAGCATTTTGTTGAACGCCCTAAACACAACTTACGGTCAGCCCCAATTTTTTAATAACCTTGCTCCAACACGTATTACTAACTTATCAGGTAAGGTTGATTATGTTAACCCGATATCAAAATCATCAAAATTTGAGGCAGGCATAAAAACAATATTTGCAAAAAGCGTTAACAGCCAATACTTTGATAATGTTGTAAACGGTATTGCCACACCTAACGCAATGCTGAGCAGCCAGTTTACCTATACAGAAAACGTTACCAGCGCTTATGCTAACTACTCGCATACGGCTACCGAAAAATTTAACTACGCATTAGGTTTAAGGGCTGAGCATACCGAATCAGACGCAACCGAGGACAGGAGTTACACCAATTTATTCCCTAATGCATTACTTAACTGGAATTTCAATACTCGTCAGCACTTATCATTAACCTATAACCGTCGAATTGACCGCCCAACTTACCAGGACCTTAACCCTATTATAGCCTACCAGGACAGATATAATGTTAACGCAGGCAACCCTTACCTGCGCCCATCATATACCGACAGAATAGAGTTGAAGCATAATTATCAAAACAAATTTATTGTATCGGTATATACATCGTTTACAAAGGATGCTTTTGGCTTTACCTACTTTTCGCAAAATGATGCTACCGGGATTTACACCACCGGTAAAGCCAATTTAAAACAGGTTAATTTTTATGGTACCGATATTAACACCAGTATTGATGCCGCCAATTGGTGGAATGTTAACTTTGATGCAGATATCAGCTATCAGCATTTTGAGGATTACGCCGGGTATTTAAACAAAGGCTCATTTGATGCCATTTTAAAATTAACACAGCAATTTCAGTTGCCCTATGATATTGCCATCAGTTTATTTGGCCTTTATGAAGTGCCTACCTACTATACCATTTATAGTTACCGGGAATCATACTATGTAAACGGAGGCATACGTAAGCAAGTGATGAACAAGAGGGCGGCTATAGGTTTAACGGTTGATGATATTTTTAATACCAAACGCGACAGGTATAGCAGTAATTATGCTAACCTTAATTTAACCGGTTTGGACAAGCCCGAGACAAGGGTATTCCGCCTTAGTTTTTCCTATGCTTTTGGCAAGAGTACGGTCAAGGCATCGCGCCGGCATACTACAGGCAATAACGATGATATGGAACGGTTAAAAGTAAATTGATCAGCCGGCATGCCCGCTTAACATACTGATAATAATGATCAGTAAAACCAGCAGCGAAACAAAGGTATACATACGGTCTTTTTCAATTATAAACCCGATGGCCGAACATACTATTCTTAATACAGGGGTAGCAATCAGCAGTAGAATACCCGCCTGAATGATAGCCCTTCCCCGCAAATGTATAATTCCCTCAACTATTCCTGAGGGATTTACAAAATCGGGCACACCTCTAAACACAGTATAGTTTGCAATGCTGTGACCATGGCGATATAAGTATAATACGCCGCCGGTAAACACAATCAGCATTGATATAATTACACCTAAACGCAACACCCAGCCAATAATTAACTGTATTTTTTTATCCCTGAAATTTTGAGCCGCCATAATTATATTTTCCCGGTTATGCCGTTGTATATCATCTGCACGGCTAATACAGAAACTATGATAGTAAATATCCACCGCAGCCAGCCTGAAGATTTTGTGTGCACCAGTATTTTAGAACCGCTTAAAGCGCCCAACAACACACCTAAAACCACTGGCATTGATAAACCCGGATCTATATACCCGCGCTGCAGGTAAACTACCGCGCTGGCCGCAGCGGTAACCCCTATCATAAAATTACTGGTAGTGGTTGATACTTTAA
>CAZZVY010000387.1:0-2636 GCA_964657585.1 uncultured Mucilaginibacter sp.
AAAACGACGATCTAAAGATAAGTTTGGCCCGCGCAGAAGAGCGTGCAGACGGGCTAAGCGCTGAAAGGGACAAGAGCGATAAAACCCTGCACGACGAACGCCTGCGCTATGAGGCCATGCTGCGCGAACTGAACCAGGAGCTGCAAACCGAATGCAGCCGCATTACCAAAGCCGAAGAGGCTTTTAAGGCCCAGCGCGAACGCCTGGCCGAGCAGGAACAGTACCTGCAGCAAATGCAGCTAAAATTTAAACTGGAGTTTGAGAACGTTGCTGAAAAGATATTGAAAGAAAAAAGCCGCGAATTTACTGATACCAACAAGGTTAACATGGATTATATACTTAATCCCTTAAAAGAGAACCTGAAAGTTTTTGAGGAAAAGGTAGACAAGGTTTATAATATGGAAGCCGCGGAGCGGAACACGCTGAAAGGTGTGATAACCCAGTTGATGGAGCTGAATAAACAGATCAGCGATGAGGCACAAAATTTGACCAGGGCCTTAAAGGGCGACAACAAAAAGCAAGGCAACTGGGGCGAGGTTATCCTGGAAAAAGTGCTGGAACGGTCGGGTTTGGTAAAGGACCGGGAATACCGTATGCAGGTAAGCGTACAAATGCCCGATGGCAGCCGCTTTCAGCCCGACGTGGTGATTGACCTGCCTGATGATAAACACCTGGTAATTGATGCTAAAGTATCATTAACAGCTTATGACCGCCTGGTTAACGCTGAGACGGAAGATGAGCGCAAACTTTATTCAAAGGCGCATGTAGAATCGATACGCGGCCATGTGCATGGCCTATCTTTAAAGAACTATCATGACCTGCACCAGATCAATTCGCCCGATTTTGTGCTGCTGTTTGTGCCGATAGAATCGTCTTTCAGCTTTGCGGTGCAGCTGGATGCCGAACTATTCAGCGATGCCTGGGATAAACGGGTGGTAATTGTTAGTCCCTCAACCCTGCTGGCTACCCTGCGCACCATATCAAGCATGTGGAAACAGGAGCGGCAAAACCGCAACGTGCTGGAAATTGCCCGCTTAAGCGGCGAGATGTATGATAAATTTGTCGGCTTTGTTGGTGATATGGAAGGGATAGGCAAAAACCTGAAGAACAGCCAGGACAGTTATGATAAGGCTATCAGTAAATTGGCGGGTGGTCGCGGCAACCTTACCGCCACCGCCGATAAGATTAAAAAGCTTGGCGCAAAAGCCAATAAACAGATAGATCAGAAGTATATTGCAGAAGAGTAACACCGCTGCCCAGAACAGATATTATTATGCCCGCAAGGTAAAGGCTGTTCAAAAACCCCGGCACGATCACAAAAAACGTCTTCCCAAATCCACCGTCAAACCTTATATTTGCACCAATTTTGAATATCCGTGATATTTTAGAGCAGTACAAGGCTGATGAACGGGTAAAGCAGTTAGCCGCCGCGCTGAATGCCGGTAATAATGCCCGGGTTGCCTTGCGTGGTTTAGTTGGATCAAGCGATGCGACCGTGGCTATGGCGTTGTATTTTTTACAGCACCTCCCTATGGTATTTGTACTGCCCGACCGTGAAGAGGCCGGCTTTTTCCAGGCCGACCTGGAAAGCCTGACCGGCAAGGAAATTTTGCTTTTTCCATCCTCCTACCGCAAGCCTTTTGAGTTTACGCAGCCCGATAGCAGCAATGTGCTGGCCCGCGCCGAAGTGTTGAACGAACTTACGCACGCCGGTGAGTTTGGAAAACTGATAGTTACCTACCCCGAGGCGCTGGCCGAAAAGGTGATAGACCGCGCCGCGCTGGAAAAGAACACGCTGGAAATTGCGATCAACAATAAACTGGGGATTGATTTTATTACCGAGTTTTTGGCCGAGTATGATTTTGACCGGGTTGATTTTGTGTACGAACCGGGCCAGTTTTCGGTACGCGGCGGCATAGTGGATATTTTTTCTTTTTCGCATGATCTGCCTTACCGGGTGGAATTTTTTGGCGACCTGGTGGAATCTATCCGGACCTTCGAGATTGAAAGCCAGCTCTCTGCAGAGCAGGTAAAAACCATTACCATAGTACCCAATGTACAATCCAGGTTCTTAACGGAGAATAATATTTCCCTGTTAGAGTTTATTGACCCAGGCACCCGGCTATGGATAAAGGATGTGCAGTTCACCTTTGATATTATCCGCGAAGGTTATAAAAAAGCCGCCAATTTATGGAAGGCCTTAAGTACCGACGAAAAGCAGCAAAACCCCGACTGGATAGACCCTAAATTTAATTTTACCGATGATAAGCTGATTGCTGACCAACTGGCGGATTTTGGCATTGTGGAATTTGGCAAGCAGTTTTTTTATGCCGCCGGTGCAACCATCAATTTCGACATTCGCCCGCAGCCATCCTTTAACAAGGATTTTACCCTGCTGATCCATAATTTTAAAAATAACGAAGCCGAAGGCATCACCAACTATATCCTTACAGATTCGGCCCGGCAGGTAGAGCGGCTGTACGCCATACTGGATGACCTTGATAAAACGGTGAAGTTTACGCCAATGGCCATCTCCATCCGCGAGGGTTTTGTTGACCGCGAGCAGCAAATAGCCTGCTATACAGATCACCAGATATTTGACCGCTATTACAAATACAAGCTAAAAAAAGGCTACC
>CAZZVY010000388.1:0-2616 GCA_964657585.1 uncultured Mucilaginibacter sp.
CACCAACTTAGTGTTCCCCTAAATTTAGGGGAAAAGTACCAGCATTGCCAAAGTACTGGCTTTAACAAGGGGTTGAGGTAGTAGGCATTTGCCGCTTTGTTATCCCGAACTCACGTTACTTTAAGGTCGCCGGTACAGGTTCGAATATCTTGCAATCAGATTACCAGCCTTACGCAATAATAATAGATTATTACTGTTAGATTTGCACTTTTATAAAACATTAATGAAGACATACTTCAGGCTGCTCTCCTTTGCAAAACCTATCGAGAAATTTGCCATTCCTTATATCATATTTACTATATTTTATGTACTTTTTAATACCCTGGTGCTTACCATGCTGGGACCCCTTTTAAATGTGTTATTTGATGCTGGTATTGTAAAGGATACCCATACTACTGCGCAAACACTACAGCAGCACCCGGATATGCTGAGCCTTACCGGCTGGTTTAAATATTACCTTATTTATTATAAAACACATTACAGCCGTTGGGGCGCACTTAAGTTTGTTTGTGTTGTGCTTATTATAGCGGTGTTTTTAAGTAATGTGTTCAGATACCTTTCTGCCCGCACCATGGAGAATTTACGCGTGCATACGCTGCTTAATTTACGCCGGACAGTTTTTGATAACGTAATGAACTTACACCTGGGTTTTTTTAGTAACGAGCGCAAGGGCGACATTATATCCAAAGTAGCATCAGATGTGCAGGTGGTGCAATTTTCGGTAACGGGGACTTTGCAGGTCATATTTAAAGAACCGCTTACTATTATTGCCATGCTGATAGCGCTGTTCAGCATTTCGTTTAAACTTACACTGTTCTCCTTACTGGTTATACCGGTATCGGGCTTTGCTATATCGCGTATTGTTAAGCGTTTAAAGGCACAGGCCATATCGGCCCAGGAAACCTATGGTACCATGATAAGCTACCTGGACGAAGCGCTTACCGGCATCAAGATCATTAAAGCATTTAATGCAACCGGTTTTATAAAGGACAGGTTTAACCAGGAGAACATCCGCTATTCAAAAATTACCCGCAGCATGGCCAAACGGCAGCAATTAGCTTCGCCTACGTCCGAGGCCTTGTCTGTTACCATGATAGCCTTTATAATGCTTTACGGGGGCTATCTTATTTTTAACAATAAAGAGGGGGCGTTAGACCCGGGCAACTTTATAGCTTATCTGGCTATTTTTTCGCAGTTAATGCGTCCTGCAAAGGCTATATCCGATTCATTTACCTCTATACACTCGGGTATTGCCGCCGGTGAACGGGTGCTGGAACTGATAGATGAAAAGCCTGCTATTGTTGATGCGCCTGATGCCGTAATCATCACCGATTTTGAAAAAGGAATTGATTTTAAAAATGTAGTTTTTTCCTATCCTAACCGCCCGGTGCTGAAAGGTATTAATTTCACCATCCCTAAAGGAAAAACAGTGGCGCTGGTTGGCCCATCCGGCGGCGGTAAATCAACTTTGATGGATTTGATACCCCGATTTATTGAACCACAAGCAGGCGAAATTTTGGTGGATGGAAAGAATATACAAGCTTTAACAACCAACTCTTTACGCTCATTAATGGGTACGGTAAACCAGGAATCTATTTTATTTAATGATAGTATTTTCAACAACATAGCTTTTGGCAAGCCCGGCGCCATCATGGCCGAGGTGGAGGCCGCCGCTAAGATTGCCAATGCTCATAACTTTATCCTGGATACCGAACATGGTTATGATACCAATATTGGCGACAGGGGCACCAAACTATCAGGCGGGCAGCGGCAGCGCATTTGTATAGCCCGCGCAGTGTTGAGCAACCCACCTATCATGCTGCTGGATGAAGCAACCTCGGCGCTGGACACTGAATCCGAAAAACTGGTGCAGGATGCGTTGAACAACCTGATGAAGAACCGTACCTCGCTGATTATTGCCCACCGTTTAAGCACTATACAAAATGCTGATATTATTGTAGTGCTGGAGGATGGCAATATTGTTGAGCAGGGCACACATCAGCAACTGATAGCCGCCAACGGCCTTTACCGTAAACTGATAGATATGCAAACTTTTCAAAGTTGACCGCATGACCAGGATACTTTACGATCATCAAAACTTCAGCGAGCAAAAATTTGGCGGCATTACCCGTTATTTTGCCGGTTTGATGGAAGGGATTAAACAGCACCCTGATTTTACCTATCAGTTAGGGGCGCTCATCAGCAATAACCATTATGTAAGGCAGGAGAAACTGCCGTTTGAAAACTCCTTTATGCGCCCGGTTTTTGATGCCAAACCCTCGCGCATTTATAAGTGGAACAAGGTTTACAGTAAACGGCTGATCAAAAAGGGCGATTTCGATGTGTTTCACCCTACTTATTTCAACCCGTATTTCCAGAACCTGATACAAAAGCCCTTTGTACTGACCATACATGATATGATATTTGAGGTATTGCCCGAATATTTTGCGTTGGATGACCCGCTTCCGTATCATAAAAAGCTGCTAAGCGAGAAGGCAGCGGCCTTGATCGCCATATCTGAATCTACACGTACTGACCTGATCAATATCTTAAATATCCCGCCCGAAAAGATCAGGGTCATACATCATGGGCTCAATTTGAATAAACCCTTGGTTA
>CAZZVY010000389.1:0-2601 GCA_964657585.1 uncultured Mucilaginibacter sp.
GTGCCGCTTCGTTTAACTGGAAACAATTCTTATGGAAATTATGATTTAGCCCCATCTACCGTTGGCCAAATTTACGCCCAGATAATTTCAGACCTTAATGCTGCTGAAACTGCGTTGCCGCTAACCTATGCCGATGCTACCAGTAATGTAACAAGGGCGCAACGAAATACAGCTATCGCATTAAAGACCCGGGTTTATTTAAGTATGGGCCAATATGCAAACGTTATTACCGAAGCAAATAAAATAGTTAGTACTACCGCTCCCTTTACTGCAACAAGCGGGGTAGCTTTTGCCCTTCAGGCAAATTCGATCACGCCCTTTAAGACCTACACTACAACCGAGTCTATTTTATCAATGCCGTTCGTAAATTCAACAGAAACACCAGGGTCGCAAAATGCACTTGCAGACTATTTTGGTGGATTAGGGGCATTAGAATTCTATTTAAATCCGAGTGGGGTTATAGCTGATGCGGGATGGAAAGCTACAGATACACGTCGCACCTCATTAATTACCAAAAGCAGTAAATTATACATTGGCAAGTTTCCCACAGCATCACCATATACAGACTGGGCACCAATTATGCGCTATCCAGAAGTACTCCTTAATTTGGCTGAAGCACGTGTGCGACAAAATAGCGCAGCAGATTTGCAGGCTATTGCTTTATTAAATGCAGTAAGGCAAAGATCGGACCCTACCACGGTTTTTACCACAGCAACTATACCCAGTATTTTGGAAGAACGGAACATAGAGTTTTTGGGTGAAGGCTTACGCTGGCCAGATTTGCTGCGCCAAAATATATCAATTCCACCTAAGTCATCTGTGCCACAAATTAATCCTACCGATGCATCATACATATGGCCAATGTCTGGCAATGAACAGATATATAACAAACTGATAGGCAGGTAATCATATATCCAATACAAAAGGCTGCCTGATAACCGGGCAGCCTTTTTTGTTACATGATAGTCACCAGGATAAAGATAGATTGCCGGCCTGGTTAAGTACGGCTTGTTTGTCAATTTGCGGCAATTCACTGATATATATAAAGGGTATCTTATGCCAGGTTTGCTCCTGTATGATGTTTTGGGAATACTCGTCGGGCTTGCCATTGAACACAATAGCTTTGATATCGATCCCCCTGTTAATTAATGCCTCAATTGATAACAGGGTATGATTAATGCTGCCCAGGTAATTGCGGGATACTAAGATAACCTCTGCATCCAGTTGAGTTATCAGATCAATCATCAGGTGTTCTTTATTAAGCGGTACCATCAGGCCGCCGGCGCCTTCAACAATCAAACGGTTATTAGTTTGAGGTAGTTTGATCTCCCTCATATGTATCTCTACCCCGTCCAGATCGGCTGCTTTATGCGGCGAGAATGGTTGTGTAAGCCGGTAAGCTTCGGGATGAAAAACCGATTGCTGATTGCTTACCAGGTCCCGCACCTTCATTGTATCAGTATAATGCAGATCGCCAGACTGCACGGGCTTCCAGTAATCAGCCTTAAGTTTTTCCACCACAATGGCCGATACTATAGTTTTGCCTACATCTGTGCCTATCCCGGTAATAAACATTGGTTTGTTCATATTTCAAAATTATTGATAGCATGTACAAGTCCTTCTATTTCGTTTTCGGTATTAAAGGAGTGCAGGCAAATCCGCAAACGTTCGGTACCGGAGGCAACGGTTGGGCTAAGTATTGCCCTCACATCAAAACCCATAGTTTCTAAATGCGCCGATAGTCGCTCTGCAGATGCATTACTGCCAATTAATAAACTTTGTATGGCGCTGTTGGATGGTATGAGTTTTAATGCACTACTGCTCATATGCTCCTTAAAAAAGTTAATATTATGCTGTAGCTGTTGCTGCGCTGCCTGTGCAACAGGCAATAGTTGATAAGCCATTTTTACCGCCGCCAGCTGATGGAACGGCGCTGCAGTAGTATAAATGAATGAGCGCGAAAAATTTACAAGGTATTGCCGTAACAGATCGTTCCCTAAAACAACGGCCCCGTGGCAACCTAAAGCCTTGCCAAAGGTTACTACCTGTGCAAATACCTGTCCCTGCAAGCCAAGCCCGTTTACCAATCCTTTCCCATAAACGCCGACAGCATGTGCCTCATCTACTATTAAATGGGCATTATATTGGGGGGCCAGCATAGCTATTTCCAGTAATGGCGCTGCATCGCCATCCATAGAGTAAATGCTTTCTATAGCGATATAAACATTCCCGGCAGCAAGCTTTAATTTGTTTTCTAAACTATCAACATCGTTATGTTTAAACTTATAACGGTTGGCGTAGCTTAAACGGGCGCCGTCAATTATAGAGGCATGTATCAATTCGTCGGTGATAATGGTATCGCCCTTTTGAGGCAGGGACGAAAACAGCCCAATGTTAGCATCGTATCCTGAATTATAGATCAGGCCGGCGGCATAACCGTGGTAAGAGGCTATAATTTTTTCAAGCTCTTCTGCATACTGCGTGTTGCCCGCTAACAGGCGCGACCCTGCAGCCCCGTTTAAACTGTTATTATGGGCAGCAAGCTCGTCCCCGATAGCCTGCTTTAAACTTACCGACCGTGCAAAACCAAGATAATCGTTG
>CAZZVY010000390.1:0-1072 GCA_964657585.1 uncultured Mucilaginibacter sp.
CTCTTGCAAAAAACCTGAAATTACTACGTTTAATAATATTATCATACCTAAATCAAACCCAATATCGCCTGGCAATATCAGTGGCTTTGTTAAAGGCACCTTATTATCTGGCCAAACTTATAATGTAACTGGTGATGTTACAGTTAAAAAGGGCGATACCTTAGCCTCCCAGCCTGGCGCGATAGTAGTAGTCAGCAACAATGCACAATTTAATATTCAGGGCGTTTTACAATTGTTAGGTTCAAAAGACCAGCCTATCTTTTTCAACTCTAATACCAATAAACCTGGTACCTGGGGAGGTTTTCAGTGTGATACTGCCCAGGCAATCACGATTAAATGGACGCATGTTGATAATACAGGCGGCCCAGATGCATCTGGGAGTGCCAGGCGGACGCTTTACGTGAATAAAGCCATTCCGGTGGATATCGAAGATTCCTGGTTTACAAACGGGCAGGATGACCTGATGGGAATATTCCGTGCGTCGGTAACAATATTAAGAAATACCATTAGTTCCTCAGGTAGCACCGATGGTGAAGGCATTAACTTAAAAACAGGCGTAACAGGAGTTGTTGCTTACAATGTTATATTTAGTCAGGCAGGTAGTGGTGTAAAATTAGAAACAGATAAAAATGTCCCTAACCCTCAAACAAATGTTGAGGTTTATAACAACACAATTGTTTCTGTTGGCTGGAGAAGAGGTTCGGCAGAACCTGGCCGTGCTGTTTCTGTTGGGGTAAATGCAATTGGCCATATCTTCAACAACATTTTTGTAAATAATTACCACGGCCTGGAACTGTTTAATGATGCCGATCTGGTTAATACCACTTATGGAAACAACCTTTTTTACGCTACGGTTGATACTTATACCGATTTGGTGAATCCTGCGCTAAAAATCAATATCAGGGATAACTTTTATACGCCTTCCGGTTTGGGTAAACCTCAAGCATCTGACCTCATTTCAAAAAAGGTGGGCGATCTTGACCCTCTTTTTAACAAGTTTGATGGCACAGTCGCTGCGCCTAACGGGTTTCCGAATACCGATGATTTCCGGTTAGAACCAGGCTCTCCTGCT
>CAZZVY010000390.1:1082-2600 GCA_964657585.1 uncultured Mucilaginibacter sp.
GGGTCAGGTAATGCAAAGTATAACCAGGATTTAGGTGCTTATACTACAGATGGAAAAGGCAACCAGCACTAAGGGTTGAGGTTTTACAGCATGATTAACTTTAATTTAAAAAGAAGAACGCAATGCTTCTTTTATCAACTAAAAATTAGTGTTTAATTAAATCATCTCGCCCAAATATTTATAACAGGACTGATGGTTTTTACCTCATAAAAGAAGCACCTTGATATTAGAATAAACTTAAGCAGCCCACTTAAATTCAACGCAACTTTTTAAATAATAATCCATGATAAACAAAATTTTATTACTCCTATCATTCACACTTTTTGCAATTAAAGGCTCCGCTCAAAACACTTATGTGCTTGATAAAAGTATCGCCCTGCCCGGAAATGGCAGTTACGATTATCTGTACGTCGATCAGCCTAACCGTACTTTATATGTTTCGCATGGCACAGAAGTGAATGTAATCGACCTAAAAACAGAAACTGTAAAAGCTACCATCAGTAACATGCAAGGTGTACATGGTATTGCAGTAGATAACAAACTTAACAAGGGTTTTATAAGTGATGGCAAAGCTGATGAAATTGTGGTTTTCGACTTGAAAACTTCGGTTGTTATTGGTAGGATACCTTTAGACCATAAAGGTGCTGACGCTATAATTTTTGATCCGTTTTCTAAGAAGATATTTACGTTTAACGGCAACAGCAGTAGTGCATGTGTGGTTGACCCAGCGGCTATGAAACAAATTGCGGCAATAGATATGGGCGGCGCACCGGAATTTGCCGTTGCAGATGGAAAAGGTTTAATTTACAATAACTTGGAGGATAAAAGCAGTTTAAACGTTATCGATACCAAAACTTTTAAGGTTACCAAAAACTATTCATTAAGCCCTTGCGGTGGCCCAACCGGGATAGCTATGGACAAAGTAAACCAGAAACTGTTTACAGTTTGCCGCGAAAACAAGGGCCTAAGTGTAATAGATATCCCTACTGGTAAAGTAATGCAAACGCTACCTATTGGTGCTGGGGTTGATGCTGTGGTTTACGATCCTTCGACTAAATTACTCGTTGCTTCTAATGGTGACGGAACAGCTACGGTTTATAAGCAAGATATTCCCGATCATTACACCTTGGCCCAAACATTAACAACACAAAACCGTGCTAAAACCATGGCCATTGATGCCGTTACCCATAAGTTATATTTTAGCGTTGCTAATTTTGAGAACGGAACAAGGACGGCAGTGCCAGGAAGCTTTAAAGTTTTAGTATATAAGCTTCAATAAAATCCTTTTTCTACAAATACATGGCATGTTGACCTTGTACCAAATGCATATAGGCAAAAAAGAGGATATAGAGAACGATCATGTTTTTAGGGTTCTGTTAAGAAAATATCAGGAGAAATCATAATGCTTCTTTTATTACCTAAAATTTTATAAATAGCGTGCTTATTTTTTAATGCAGTAGCTATAAAACAAATTTTATAGTCATAAAAAAAGCATAGATTATTTGACAGAACTTAAAC
>CAZZVY010000391.1:0-2591 GCA_964657585.1 uncultured Mucilaginibacter sp.
TGGAAAATGCCTATAAAGAACGGGATAAAACCAGATCGGCCAGTTTTGTACAGGAATACCAGCGTAACTTTTTAGAGGACGAGCCCATCCCGGGTATCAGTTTTGAGTACAACTTTTATAAAAACAATATTGGCAACATTAAGCTTGCCGATATTAACCTGCTGGCTGCCCATTTCATCAGCAATCAGAACCGGGTTGTAATTGTAGAAGCGCCGGATAAGGAAAAAGCTAAATTACCTAACGAGCATACGTTGTTAAGCTGGATCAGCGCCACCGGTAAAGACATTACGGCCTATGTTGACAACGTAAGTAAAAAACCATTGCTTGAAAATATACCCGCAGGCAGCAAGATAACCGCCGAAACAAAAGATGCGGCCATAGGTACCACTACCCTTACCCTCGGCAATGGCGTTAAGGTAATATTAAAGCCTACCGATTTTAAAAACGACGAGATACTGATTAATGCTTTTAGCTTTGGCGGCACTTCTTTGGCCAGTGATGCTGATTATGTATCGGCCAATATTGCCGCAGGCATTATTGGCAGCAGCGGGCTGGGCGATATGACCGAGATACAGCTGGATAAAATGCTGAGCGGTAAAAACGTAAGCGTATCTCCTTACATCAGCGAAACTACGCAGGGTATATCGGCCAGCAGTTCGCCTAAAGACCTGGAGACTGCCATGCAATTGATATACCTTTATTTCACCCGGCCGCGTAAGGATAAGGATATATGGCAGTCCAACATTACCCAAACAAAGGCCTTATTGCCTAACCGCAGTTTAGACCCGGCAAGCGTTTACCAGGATACCGTTTCAGCCGTTTTGGGCAACCACAATTACCGCCGCATGCCGCTCACGCTCGAAAAACTGAACACCGCCAGCCTTGATAAAGCCTTTGATTTTTACAAGGCGCGCTTTGCCGATGCGAGTGGTTATACCTTCACCATAGTGGGCAGTTTTGATATAGATAAAATAAAACCTTTGCTGGAAACTTACCTGGGTGGTTTACCTGCTGCCGGCCATGCCGAAATATATAAGAACCTGGGCATACACGCCCCTGCCGGGCAGCTCACTAAAAATGTTTATAAAGGCATAGGCGACAAAAGTACCGTACAAATGGTTTTTAGCGGCGATTTTGATTATACCGAAAGCAACCAGGTACAGTTAGATGCCCTAGAAGAAGTGCTGAACATTAAACTGCTGGAGCGCCTGCGCGAAAAGGAAAGCGGTGTTTACTCGCCGGGTGTAAGGGCCGGGTACTCAAAGATACCGATGAGCCGTTACAGCATTACCGTTTATTTCACCTGCGCCCCAGCTAATGTTGATAAGCTGATAAATGCCACTATGGATGAGATTGAAAAGATAAAACAGAACGGTGCGCTGGAAACGGATATTAAAAAATATCAGGCTGAAGAAAAACGATCAACAGAAGTACAGATGCGGGAAAACAGTTTCTGGGCAAGCCTGCTGGTCAGATCAGCAGAGTATCAGGAAAACCCGGACAAGATATTGAACCATGTGGCCAACCTTAGCCAGATCACCGTACAAAGCACCAAAGAGGCTGCCAATAGATATTTAAGCGGCGCTAATCTGATCAAGCTGGTATCGTATCCGGAAAAGAAATGATCCCCCATGCGGATCGTCCCAGCCTTGTGCCAGGTCGTTGTAATTAATGTAAGTTCGGGTTATGACCTTTGTATCCTTTTCAACCCCTTATTAAGGCTACTGCAAGTTGCACCAACTTAGGGGAAAAGTACCAGCAGTGCTAAAGAACTGGCTTTAATAAGGGGTTGAGGCAGTATGCATTTGCCGTCTTGTTATCCCGAACTTACGTTAATTAATGTTCTGGACGAAAGCTGCAGAAAGCCCGAAGCGACTTATTAGAATTTTAAATGGCTTTTATAAAGATGAATTTTTCGTGACTAATAGTGAGTATACATTCTCACAGTTTAACATAGTAAAATGCCAAACCCTAACCAATTCATTCAAAATTTGTTACTTGCAGTATGGATAGCATTGGCCAGCAGGTAATCCGCAACTGGTATATTAAAAAGAACTGGGAACAGTTTCCATTTCAGAAAGAGATGGAAGCCGCTTACCTGTCCGGCTATTCAGGGTTATTGAACGCCCCTACCGGCAGCGGCAAAACCTTTGCGCTGTTTCTGCCGTTTTTAGCTGCTTATATTAATCGGTACCCGGACACTTATCTCACCCGCAAAAATAATGGCTTGCTGATGCTTTGGATCACCCCGCTGCGGGCCTTAACCAACGATATCCGCAAGGCCATGCAGGAAGTATGTAACGAACTGGGCCTGCCCTGGCAGATCATGACCCGCACCGGCGATACTTCCGCCGCCCAAAAGGCTGCCCTCAAAACTAAACTTCCCGAAGTATTGCTCACCACCCCCGAAAGCCTGCATTTGATGCTGGCCCAAAAGGAATATCCTAAACTTTTCCAAAGCCTGGAAGTAGTAGTATGCGACGAATGGCACGAGTTATTAGGCACAAAGAGAGGCGTGCAGGTAGAATTGGGGTTATCAAGGTTAAGGGCGCTGGCTGACCCCTCCCCGGCCCTCCCCAACGAGGAGGGCC
>CAZZVY010000392.1:0-2581 GCA_964657585.1 uncultured Mucilaginibacter sp.
TAGGCTACAACCGAATTGATCTCCACCATAGCAGTATCGCCGGGCTTCATTACAGCGGGTAATTGATAGATACGGTATTTAGCCGTATCCTGCCTGGGCCGGAACCAGTTGAACTTGCCCCTTTTGTATATAAGCGGATAACTAACTGCCATGCGCTTACCATTATACTTAACGTCGAAGCTTTCCAGGCCGGTGCCATCCAGGTGCAGCGTGCTGATGGGCACCCCGGTTTTATTTACCATTGCCAGCAATCCTTTTACTTTAACTACCCGCTCCATCGGAAAAATATCCGCGTACATTTTTAAACTGGCCACTTTTGGCTGATCGAGGTTTTCATATTTTTTCAGCCTTTTTTCATAATCGGCCTGGCGTTCCTGGGTTTCGTTATTAGTAAGATAATTGTTGATGTAGCTAACGTTATAATAATTATAGGCGCCTACGGCTAAAAAGCCGGCCAGCAAAAGTATAGCCAGCAGCACCGGGGCCCCGCGAAACCTTTGCTTGAATATTTGCCACCTTTCCTTAAAGGATGTAACTACCCCCCTGTTAAAGAACATGGCTGCAAGCACCAGCAGCAAGCTGCCGAACAGCATCCAGTAAAAATTGAACCAGAAAACGCCTTTGGCCATGTGCCCTATGCCATCCATATCCGACCATATGTATGATGGCGCATAAGAATAAAAGAACAGGTTATAATTCATTTGCCCGAAGTTGCGCAGCGAGAACATGATGACCCATATTACAATAGCCACGGCGTGGCCGGCAAACTTGTTATTAACCATCATGTGCACGGCAAATGATAGCATAATCATCTGTATGAACTGCGGGAAGGTAATGGCGTACAGCTCTATAAAATAAACATCGAACTTAAAATCTGTAAAACCGTGTGCCAGTTGCACCAGTACGCCTAATATTAACGGTATGGTAGCCAACGTAAAGGCCAGCGTTATTAAACCCATTAATTTGGAGCCGTACAATACCCAATCGGGCGTGGGCAGGGCGTCATTAATTATGGCAAAGCGGGTGGTGTTATCGCGGTGGATAGTTTCGCCGGTGTAAAAAACAATGATAATGAATATAAAGGTGATGTAATCATAATTTTTATACTCCATCAGGTTAATGGTGAGCGGGTAATTAGGTACGCTGTACAGGGTGTTGCCTATCCAGTAATCAAGCACCAGGAAAACCACGCCGCCCAATAGGATCACCCTGAAATAAACATCCCTGATGATGTTCAGGTATTCTATCTTAGCCATGTTAAACATGATACGCCGATAGTACCCGCCGGCAAAACTTACCGTAGCTTTAGGCAAGGCAGATAAGTAGGTACGCACCGCAACGCCGGCTTCGCTCACCTGCTTTTTCATATTATCGCCTGCAAAAAAGCGCTTAAAGCTGAAACTGAAATAGGTGAACATTAATATAATGAAACCTACTGCCGTCCATATCAGCCGGTTATATAAAAACAAGCCTTTAATGGGCACCATCAGCGTATTTTGTTCGGCAGGGGTATAAAAACGTATTTCCAGGCTAAGGGTATTCATAGCAAAAGGGTCCAGCAACTTTACCAGGTTTTTGTTCTCTATGTCGCGCAGCAAAAAGTCGGAAAGGAAGTAGGCGATCAACAATAATATGCTGGTGGTATATATTACCTTAACATTGCGGGTTAACGCCACTAAGCCAAAGAATATGGACGACATGAGGAACAAGTTTGGCAGTACAATGCAGCAAAGCGGCTGCAGGTAGTATATTAAGTGATTGGGCCCTATGCGTTTGGCGGGAACCCAATCAAATACCGGCCCCAGAAACGTACCTGCGTACGCACCAAAAATTACAGAAGTGCTTATAACGAATACAAAGATTATGGAGCCAAAATAACGCCCCCAAAAATAGCCGCCCTGCGTTATAGGATAAGTTAGGTAGTAGTTTTTGGTATTATAATCAATATCCCGGTATAAGGGTACGCCCATAATAGCCGAACAGATCAGCATCATAAAAAGGCTTAAAAAAGTATAAACTACAGCGCTGAACACCGGCGAGTTGTAATAAACCTTTTCGGACCCGTTTATTAAGCCGGCGCCATAAACAGCGGCGGACAGCAAAAAGAACAAACCAAAGTAAATATAGGTAGCCGGCCGTTTTAAACGGTACTTGAGCTCAAAAGTGAATATCTGCCAAAACATGTGTGATAGTTTTTAAGGGTGGATTAAAGGGTAACAACATCAACCTTTTCGGCAATTTTGCTAAAATAAAAATCTTCCAGCACTACCGGCACAGCGGCAAAACCATCGCCCGGGTTGGTTTCGCTATAGGTGCGAATGTTTAACTGACCGCCCTTTAGCTGTGTCGATATAATCTGGTGTTTGTCCCTGTATTCCAATATATCGGCCTTATCAATGCTTTTGCTGTATATCTTCCCTTCAATGCCCACCAATGCTGCATCGGGCTCGCCATTAAACATCAGTTCGCCCTGGCATATAATGGCAAAGTGCGAGCACAGGGTACGCACATCCTCTACAATATGGGTGGACAGGATAACAATGGTATTCTCCCCTATCTGGCTCAGTAAATTATAAAAACG
>CAZZVY010000393.1:0-2510 GCA_964657585.1 uncultured Mucilaginibacter sp.
ATCAGCTTGTAGGCCGCATAGCCGCCATATTAAATAATACTCATAACCAGTACAATAAAGCTAACGACGGTTTTTTTGGTTTTTTTGATTGTACAAACGATCAAGAGACCGCCTTTTTGCTTTTTGATACTGTTACTAAATGGTTAAAAGATAAAGGCGTTACCGGCAGGCTCTTAGGGCCTGTAAATTTTTCCACCAACGAGCCCTGTGGTTTACTGATTAAAGGGTTTGACAGTTCGCCTGTATTAATGGATACTTATAATTACCCTTATTACGCCGACCTGATAGCTAATGCCGGTTTTGATAAAGACATTGATCTGATTGCCTGGCATTGGGATGGCAATAATTACGATGATAAATCGGTAAGGTTGTTAAATGCCTTACAGGAGCGTTTGAAGCGCAATAATATCATCATCCGTAAGGTAGACCTGAAAAATTTTAAGGCGGAAACCATAAAATTAAGGGAAGTATATAATTCTGCCTGGGATCAGAACACCGGTTTTGTGCCTTTAAGCGACGAGGAGTTTGATTACCTGGCCAAAGACCTTAAACTGATACTCGACCCGGATTTTGCACTGGTTGCTGAGCAAAACGGTAAGATTGTAGCCTTTGGTTTGGCGCTGCTTAATTATAACGAAATATTTAAGACCATAAAAAAAGGCCGCCTGTTCCCTACCGGCATTTTTAAACTGCTGTTTGGCAAAAAAAAGATACAAAGCCTGCGCATATACGCCCTGGGTGTGGTTGATGGGTATCGTAAAATGGGTATTGAGGCTGTTTTATATGGCACCATTATAAAAAATTATACGGCTAAAGGCTTAAAATGGGCAGAGGCCGGCTGGACGCTGGAAAACAACACCATGATAAATGAAGCCATTATCGCCATAAAAGGCGATCCCTATAAAAAATACAGGCTTTATCAGAAACAGATATGAGGGAGCGTGTGTTTATAACCGGCGGAAGCGGGTTTGTAGGATATCATATTATTGAGGAAGCGCTAAAAAACAACCTGGATGTTTTTGTGGCTATAAGGAAAACCAGCAAAACGGGCCACCTTAAACATTTTGATATCAAATATACCTACACCAATTTTAAAGATACAAACGCCTTGCTGACGGAATTTAATACCAACCAGTATCAGTATGTTATACATGCCGCCGGTTTAACCCGTGCTGCTAATCAGCAGGCGTACAATGCCGTTAATTTAAAATATACCGTTAACCTGGCCAATGCCGCGGCAATGGCGCCTGCCTGTAAAAAGTTTGTTTTTATCAGCAGCCTGGCCGCCTTGGGGCCGCTGGAAACTATGACGGGCATAATAACCGAACAATCCATCCCTAAGCCGGTTACCGCCTATGGAAAAAGCAAACTTATGGCCGAAGAGGCTTTAAAAGCAATACCTGGTTTAAATTATACCATACTGCGGCCTACGGGCGTATACGGCCCGCGCGATAAGGATTTTTTAATCCCCTTAAAGCAGTTTGCAAAAGGGTTGGAACTTTATATAGGCGCCGCGCCGCAAAAATTAAGCTTTATTTATGTAAAAGATCTTGCAAAGGCCAGCGTGAACGCACTGTTTAAAGGCAATAACCAGGCTTATAATTTAAGCGACGGTAATTTTTACGATAGATATGAACTGGCTGATATTACAAAGGATATATTGAGCGTTAAAGCCATCAAGCTTCATCTTCCTGTAAGGTTTGTTAAAGTTATTGCATCCTTTGCCGGCTTTGTTGGTTATTTGCGTGGTAAAACCCCGGTGCTAACCCGCGAAAAAATGCGCGAGCTTTGCGCCACCAACTGGTTTTGCAGCATTGATGAGGCCGTAAGCGATTTGGATTTTTATCCGCATTATAATTTAAAGGCCGGGATAAACGAAACATTACACTGGTACAAGGCCAATAACTGGCTTTGAACAGGCACATATACATAAAGAAAATAAACATAATGAAAATTAACATCCAGCCTGCCGAAGGCAAATTAGGCATTTTAATACCGGGGCTTGGGGCAGTTGCTACTACACTTATAGCCGGCGTTGAGGCGGTAAACAAAGGCCTTTCAAAACCTATTGGCTCACACACACAAATGGGTACCATACGTTTAGGTAAACGTACAGACAACCGCAACCCCAAGGTAAAGGAGTTTGTACCCCTGGCAAGCCTAAGCGATATAGTTTTTGGCGGATGGGATGTATATACCGATAACGTTTATGAATCTGCCATGAATGCGCAGGTGCTGGAACCCGGCCTGCTGTTCTCGGTAAAAGCGGAGCTGGAATCTATTGTGCCCATGAAAGCGGCCTTTGATAGAAATTACGCCAAAAACCTTAACGGTACGCATATTAAAACCGGTACCCGCCTGCAAATGGCCGAAGAGTTAATGGAAGATATTAAAACCTTCAAAGAAAAGAATAACTTAAACCGGGTAGTAGTGTTATGGTGCGGATCGACTGAGATATATTTTGAAGCATCGGATGTGCATAGCACGCTGGACAAGTTTGAGGAAGGGTT
>CAZZVY010000394.1:0-2505 GCA_964657585.1 uncultured Mucilaginibacter sp.
TTTTGCAAATGGCTGAAGTACTATCTCTCTAAGAAAAATGATTGCAGTTGTTTATAGCGGATCAAATTATGCCGACTGGCGGCTGGCCGACAAAGGGCGCAATATAGCTTCTTTCAAAACCGGCGGCATCAACCCCTACTTCAGCGATGAGAAAAACATACTGCAAATGCTGAATAAGAACATCAATCTTATCCACCATGCCGAAGAAATAAAACGTATCTATTTTTTTGGCGCCGGGGCAAGTTCAAACGAGTTGAAAATTATTGTAAACAATGCGTTCAGTACATTCTTTAAGTTTGCAAAAATCACCGTTCAGCATGACATTGAGGCAGCCGCCATTGCCTGTTGTAAAAACAAACCCGGCATTATATGCATTTGTGGCAGCGGAAGCAACGCCGCCTGGTACGATGGCAAAAAAGTGAAACCCAATAATTACGGTTTAGGCTACATCCTGGCTGATGAAGGCTCTGGCAATTGGCTGGGCAAACAGTTGCTAAAGGATTTTATGAGTGAAACCCTGCCTGACGATGTCCGCAAAAAATTTATTAAAAAACATTCTACTGACCGAAAAACCATTCTGGAGAAAGTGTACCGCCAAAAGCACCCTGCGCTTTATTTAAGCTCGTTTGCAGACTTTTTTGCCGATAACGCTAATGATCCATATGTAAAAAAAACAGTTAAGACCGGTTTTGACAAACTATTAAAAACATATGTGGTGCCGCTAAAAAGCCAGCATCCTGATGCGCCTGTGCATTTTACCGGTACAGTGGCTGCTAACTTTCAGACCTGTTTGCAGGAAACTGCGGCAGAAAATGGCATTAGTATTGAATACATTATTAAAGAACCAATCAATAATTTATTAAACTACTATTCAAATAAAAATTAAACAAATGAAAATAGGAATTAACGGATTTGGCCGCATTGGCCGCCTGGCTTTCAGGGCCGCCATTGAAAGGCCGGATATTGAGATTGTAGGCATCAATGATTTGGTTGAGCCCGATTACATGGCTTATATGCTGAAATATGACTCTACCCATGGCACTTTTAAAGGTACCATTGCGGTTGAGGGCGGCAATTTGGTGGTTAACGGCAAAACTATCCGTGTGACTGCCGAAAAAGACCCTGCAAACCTGAAATGGGGTGAAGTTGGCGCCGAAGTTATTATTGAATCAACCGGATTGTTTCTTACTATGGAATCGGCTCATAAACACATCGATGCCGGCGCTAAAAAGGTAGTAATGAGCGCACCCGCTAAAGATGATACCCCTACTTTTGTGATGGGTGTTAATCACAAACAATTAAAAGCGGAGCAAACTATTGTATCAAACGCTTCCTGTACAACTAATTGCCTGGCCCCTATTGCTAAGGTTTTAGACGACAAATTTGGTATTGAAGAAGGGTTAATGAGCACCATTCACGCCGTAACTGCAACTCAAAAAACAGTTGATGGCCCCTCGGCAAAAGACTGGAGAGGCGGCCGCGGCGCTTACCAGAACATCATTCCTTCATCAACAGGCGCTGCAAAAGCGGTTGGTTTAGTGCTCCCTCAATTAAAAGGTAAATTAACAGGTATGTCATTCCGTGTTCCGGTTGCCGATGTTTCTGTAGTTGATCTAACAGCACGTTTAAAAACACCTGCAACTTATGAGGAAATTAAAGCTGCTATGAAAGAAGCATCCGAAGGTGAACTGAAAGGCATTTTAGGTTATACCGAGGATGAAGTGGTATCTGAAGACTTTAAAGGTGATGCACGAACTTCGATTTTTGACGCGAAAGCCGGCATAGCTTTGAACAATAATTTTGTAAAAATAGTATCCTGGTATGATAACGAGTGGGGTTACTCTAACAAACTTATAGACATGGTTCAGGAAGTGGGAAAACTGTAAATACCAGTTTAAGTATAAAAGAGGTTGCTTTGGCAGCCTCTTTTTGTTTGGTGCCATATCAGCCGTTTTGAATACTTGCATCAAAATGGTATTTTGCATATCGTGGCCATATAAACCACAACGACATACTTATATGCCAATAATTTCAGGATTACGAAAGCTGCACCGGTACATTCTCATTAGTTTCATGGCGCTCTTTTTCCTGCTTTTTTGGCTGCCTTTAAGTTATTATTCACGTAACCCCAAACGGTATTATGGTATGATACGGTTGCGCAAATGGTGGGCAATTTTAAGTTCGGCTTTTGCAGGCATATTTTACCGTTTTTCTTACGAGGAACCTATAGACTGGGGCCGCACCTATATTATTTGCCCCAATCATTTCTCTAACCTGGATATACCGGCAATGAGTATTATGCTGGGGCATACTAATTGCTGTTTTATGGGTAAAGAAGGTTTATTGAACAATCCTATAACCGGCATCTACTTTCGTACTGTTGATCTGACTGTTAACCGCGAAAGTAAAATATCGTCGTTCAAAGCATTCAAGGCTGCTGCCGAAAGGTTAAGAAATGGTACCAATATGATCTTATTCCCCGAAGGCGGTACTTCAGATATTTAT
>CAZZVY010000395.1:0-2478 GCA_964657585.1 uncultured Mucilaginibacter sp.
TGAAGGATGCGCCCGATCCTCAATTGCCGAATGCCTATATGTTTGAGACCGGTAGCAACCAATGGAAAAAATATAGCCAATGGCCGCCTGCGGAAGCTGCGCAAAAAGCCATTTACCTGCACCCAGGCCATAAGTTGAGTTTCGACGAACCAAAAGCTGGCCCAGCAGCATTTGATGAGTATGTGAGCGACCCGGCTAAACCCGTGCCCTATACAGCAGGCATAAATACTATACGCGGCAGCGATTTTATGATTGAAGATCAGCGCTTTGCAGCCACCAGGCCTGATGTGTTGGTTTATCAAACAGATGCACTAACTGAAGACATTACTATTGCCGGCAACGTAATGGCGGATCTGTTTGTATCAACCACAGGTACCGACGCAGATTTTGCAGTAAAAATAATTGACGTTTACCCTAATGATGCGCCAAATAACAGCCCAGTTGCCGGAACTAAAATGGGCGGTTTCCAGATGCTGGTACGGGGTGAGATAATGCGCGCCAAATTCCGTAACAGCTTTTCAAAGCCGGAACCTATGGTACCCGGCAAACCAACCGAAGTTAAATGGGACGTGGAGGACATTAACCATTGCTTTTTAAAGGGCCATAAAATTATGGTGCAGGTACAAAGCACCTGGTTCCCGCTAAACGACCGCAACCCCCAAAAATTCACAAACATTTACAAAGCCAGCGAGGCCGACTTCCAGAAAGCCACTCATAAAGTATATTTCAGTCCGCAATATCCATCGCATATAGATGTAAAAGTGCTGAGGAGTAACTGATGCTGTGTACTGTTAGGGCAAAGTAAATTCTAAACAAAAATCTGTCAGTTGCATTTATAAATTGATAAGTTATAATTTACTATTACGGCTATAATGGGTACCGCACCGTAATTACTGTTTACTTGCCACTTTCCAGCCGTCTTTTAATGTTACAGTACGGTTAAATATCAATTTATCGGTTGTTGACATTTTATCCAGGGTAAAATAACCTTTGCGCATAAATTGTACCGCAGTCCCTTCTTCGGCCCGGGCAAGCGCCGGCTCAACATAAGCGTTGATGATCTGCAGGCTATCCGGGTTCAGATATTCTTTAAAATTCCCCTTTTCATTACCCGGATCCTCCACACGGAAAAGGCGGTCGTACAGGCGCACTTCGGCAGTATGGGCATGTGCCGCGCTTACCCAGTGAATTGTACCTTTTACATTTATCCCGCTGGTATCGTTGCCTGATTTTGATTCAGGGATATAGCTGCAATGTACTTCTGTTACATTACCCTGGGCATCCTTCACAAAATTATTGCATTTAACAATATAGGCACTCTTTAGCCTCACCATCAGGCCAACGCCCAGGCGGAAGAATTTTTTTGGAGGGTCTTCCATAAAGTCTTCGCGTTCTATCCACAGCTCTTTACTGAACGGTATCTCACGGCTGCCGTCGCCGCCATCAACTTCCGGATTATTTTCGGCTGTAAATATCTCTGTCTGGCTATCGGGATAGTTAGTAACTACCAGCTTAACCGGGTCAAGCACGGCCATGCGGCGCCAGGTACTTTTATTAAGGTTCTCACGTACGCAAAACTCTAATAAGCTCATATCTATCATGTTCTCGCGCTTTGCCACGCCAATACGCTCACAAAAATCGCGAATGGCAGCAGCAGGGTAACCACGCCGGCGCATCCCGCTAATGGTAGGCATACGCGGGTCGTCCCAATCTTCTACATGGCCATCATCAACCAACTGCAGCAGCTTGCGTTTGCTCATTACGGTATAGGTCATGTTCAAACGGGCAAATTCATACTGGCGTGATGGGAAGATGCGCAGTTGTTCGATAAACCAATCATAAAGCGCACGGTGAGGTACGAATTCAAGCGTACATATGGAGTGAGTGATCTGTTCGATAGCGTCCGATTGCCCGTGAGCAAAATCATACATAGGGTATATGCACCAGGTATCGCCCGTACGGTGATGGTGCGCATGTTTAATGCGGTACATCAGCGGGTCGCGCAGGTGCATGTTTGGCGCTGCCAGGTCAACCTTAGCCCGCAGCACCTTCGCACCGTCAGGATATCTACCTGCCTTCATTTCGGCAAAAAGTTTTAAATTTTCTTCAGCGCTGCGGCTGCGGTACTGGTTGGGCGTACCCGGTTCGGTAGGCGTGCCTTTTTGGGCAGCTATCTCCTCGGCGGTACTGTCGTCCACATAAGCCAATCCTTTTTTTATCAGCGTTACGGCAAATTCATACAACTGCTCAAAATAATCAGATGCGTACAGCTCCTGCTCCCAGTTAAACCCAAGCCATTTTACATCAGCCTTTATGCTGTCAACATATTCTACATCTTCCTTAACCGGGTTAGTATCATCAAAACGCAGGTTGGTTTTGCCATTGTACCTTTGCGCCAGGCCAAAATTTAAGCAGATGGACTTAGCATGGCCGATATGCAGGTAGCCGTTAGGCTCGGGCGGGAAACGGGTGAGCACC
>CAZZVY010000396.1:0-2459 GCA_964657585.1 uncultured Mucilaginibacter sp.
TATTGTACAAGATTTAGGTTTTATCTTTCGTAGCCTATTGTTTTGACCGCCTATTCTATTTTTCCCACTCACAAAGCGTTCGTCCTTCGCTTTCTGCCTTTTTAACAGTTGTCTTTATTATCCTGTGCGTACAATTGCTCAACCCGCCGCAAGTTGCCCTGTAATGGTACCTTTTGGCATTAACACTATCGCAAATGTAAACCGGTTTAGAATTGGTACAGTTGACATTGCTGAACAAAAGCATTAAAAGCAGAAAATTTTTCACTTGATACTTTGCCTATCTGTCGTCCTGCACACACATTATACTTTTATTAAAACACAGTTTCATAAAAGTATTACAGCCCGGTAAAACTTACATTTCAAAAATACGGATAACAAAAATGCCATTTTTACGGTTTCCCGTAAAAACGGCATTTTTTTTAAAAAAAATTAATATTGAATAATAAAGATCAGAAAACGGGGTTCAAAATACATTCAATTATATGATACCTACATCTTTACAATAAGCCACTAATTGTTCATTCGTTGAAAAACCCAAGGCATTTTTGATAATGACAAGCCGTTTTTCCAAACTGCTTAAACCAGCGGGGTGTATTTTTTGCTCTTGCAGGTATGCTGGGATATCCTTTTTAAGCATACCTTTAGCAAGCTGTGTTATAATATTTATATCATACCTGGTAAAATCGTGCGCATTGTTTATTTTTACCGGCGACCGAAGCTCAGCAGGATAATGTTTTCTGTTTTTATAGATACTTTCTAAGGCACTTTTCAGTTCAATTGTATCGCGCCGGGCCTTTCTTACATAACCATTGATAGCATGTGTTTTGAAAAGTTCACTAACAATGGCTGGTTTTTGCTCTGCTGAAAATACGAGTACCTTTAGTTCGGGCTGGAGCTTTTTGACAGCCGCTATAAGCGCTGTGCCGTTACTGATATTTTGTAAACGGTCATCTTCTTCAAAAGACAGATCGGTAATGAGCAAATCATAAGGTTTGCCGCCATTTATACCTTTTTGTATCTGCATCAGTGCATCATCACAGTAATATACATAATCCACCTTTTTAACACAAAGGTCTTTCAGGGTTTTTTGCACTGAAATGTTTGCACTTTCGTAATCTTCAGCAATTAATACGCTTTTAAACATAATGTAATAAATTTCAGGTAATTGGCAATGAAATGCTTATCTTAAGTCCTTTGCCGCTTTGACCGTCAAAGATAATCTCTCCATTAATAGCATTTATACGGGTTCCCGTATTTGTTAATCCATTTTTAGGACAAAAGTATTTGCCAAAGCCTATACCGTCGTCCGTATACTGTATATTCAAATAGCCGCCTCCTTCGTCAAACTTAACTATCACGTTATTTGCCTGGCTATGTTTACTCATGTTCACCATCAGTTCCTGCAACACATGTTCAAGTTCGTATTTTACCGGTGTGCTCAGCTTATCCCAAACAGGCGCATCGTTGCCAACCAGCAATACCTTTCTGTTTTCAGTAGCAAAGGATAAAATAAGTTTTGCTATTCTTTGATAAAAGTCCGCCTCTTCTTTATGTGATATATCGTATGATATATCTCTTGATCGCTCGTATAGTGTTTCAATATTATCCAGCAACAGCATTTTATCAATTTGTTCCTGGTTTTCGATCTCCGACATTATGCGGTATAACCCGTTAGCCACAACGTCATGCACTTTTTTTGAGGTTTTAATTTCGCTTTCGCGAATAGCATTTTTAGCTTCCAGTTCCAACCGTTCGTTTCGCTTTTTATACCAAAATAATGCAACAACAATACCGGCTATAAGTATGAAAAACACGCTGTAAAGCAAAATCCGTTGCTTAATCAGCTGATATTTGGCTTCTGTATTATCTTCTTGCAGTTTCAGATTATCCAGTTTATTTGTTTCAACCTGGTATCTGATAAGTGCAAACTGATTTTTTGCGGCGTTGCGGGCGGTTTGCAAACTATCGCTTAACTGCTGGTAATAGTTGAAATAAGTTTTAGCAGAATGCGCTGGCCCCAGTTTTATCAACAACTGAAGCGCTTCTGCCCGGTCTGCAGGGTTATTAATTTTTCTACTCACCTCATACATTTTACTTGCATAGTATAAGGCTGAATCTGGATGTGAACTGGTATAAAACTTAGCTAAATGACTGTAACTTGAATTTAAACCCCTAAGACTGTTTTCATTCTGGCGAATTTGCAATGCTTTAAGCAATTCGGGCGCTGCGTTATAATCAGGATGGTATAACCATTTGGTAGTAGCTATATTAGTTAATATACGCGCATAATCAAGCTTGTTATCAGTTTCAGGAATGATTTTTTGGTAAATTTTAAGGGCTTGTTCATAGGCGCCTTTTTCCTGATAAGCATTAGCTTTATTATTAAGAACAATTAGTATTGTCTGCTTATCATTAGTAAACTGCAATGCACGGTCATAAAATGCAATGGACTGATCATA
>CAZZVY010000397.1:0-2450 GCA_964657585.1 uncultured Mucilaginibacter sp.
GTAACGGACGTTGCCCGAGTCGGAGCCATTCAGATTAATTTCGCATTCATCAGCTTTAGAATAGTTCAGGGCCTTTTTCATTAACAGGCGCGCCTCGTTTTCGGTTAATATAGCCATGTTATATTTTTCTTGCTGTGTTAATTACGTTAACCCCATTGAACCGTGCCGTTGCCGAGCCGTGCGAGACCGCGCTTATCTGCTCTGGCTGGCCTTTGCCGTCAAAAAACGACCCGCCTAAACGGTAATCGCTTTTATCGGCTATTGCGGCACAGGAGTTCCAGAACTCCTGTGTATTGGCCTGGTAAGCCACATCATTCAGCATATTTACAATTTTGCCTTGTTTAATTTCATAATATAGTTGCCCGCTGAACTGAAAGTTGTAGCGTTGCTGATCTATTGAAAAAGAACTATCGCCAATTATATAAATGCCTTTCTCTACATTTTTGATCATTTCTGTTGGTGATAGCGGGGTTTTACCGGGTTGCAGCGAAATGTTAGGCATTCGCTGGAACTGTACATCGCTCCAGGCATCAGCATAGCAGCATCCCTGCGATTCTTTAAGCCCGATAATATGCGCCTGATCACGAATGGTTTGATAATTTACCAAAATGCCATCCTTTATAATATCCCATTGTTTGGTACCTACGCCCTCATCATCATATCCCACTGCACCTAAGGAACCGGGCTGCAACTTATCGGCTACTATGTTTACAATTTTACTGCCAAAATTAAATTTGCCCGATTTCCATTTATCCAGCGTAAGGAAGCTGGTACCCGCAAAGTTTGCTTCATAGCCCAATACCCTATCCAGTTCGGATGGGTGGCCTACAGATTCATGTATGGTAAGCCATAAGTGGCTTGGGTCCAGTATCAAGTCATATTTCCCCGGTTCAACAGATTTAGCTGCCATTTTTTCGCCAACCTGCGCAGCGCCCGCTTTGGCATCTTCCAGCATATCATACCTGTCGCGGTATAGTACGGTTGGGCCTCCTTTTATCTTATCACTTTCGCGCGGGATCAGGTATTCGTAACCCAGGCCGCATGGTGCGCTAAGCGCATTGCGCGATTCAAATTTGCCGGTTTTGGCATCAACCTTGGTAGCTGTAAAAGTGGGCCATATGCGGTGGATGTCCTGATCGATGTAAGAACCATCTGTTGAAGCAAAATACTTTTGCTCGTTAACCAGGAAAATGATGGAGTTAACATAATTAGCGCCGTTTTGCATTGCGGCAGCGTTTATTGACAATAGCAGGTCTGTCTTATCTTTTATAGGCACATCAAAGCCATTTTTTTCAATAGGTGTTTTCCAGCTTACCTCGCCATAGCCTTTTTGCGGGGCCAGCTGCACCGGCTCGCTTTGTATACGTGCATTTTCCCTGGCAATAGCCACTGCCAGGGCAGCGGCTTTGGCAATGCTTTCGTTATCAAGTTTATCGGTAGCAGAAAAACCCCAGCAGCCACCGGCCAGCACGCGTATGCCCATACCAAACGATTGGGTATTGACCACGTTTTGCACTTTATCCTCGCGGGTAACCACAAACTGGTTAAGCGAGCGGCCAATGCGTACATCGGTATAAGTTGCGCCTTTTGCGCGGGCCGCATTCAGCGCTAAATCGGCCATACGTTTTTTAAGGGCAACGTCAATACCATCGGTATGGCTGCCTAAAGCCACAGGCGAACCTAAAACCGGGATGCTGCCCAGCATACCGGCGCCTATGCCCATGCCGGTGAGATAAAGAAAATCTTTCCTGTTCAAAATATTGTGATTTAGTTTTATAAATATAGTGATTGGCGGAAAGAATGCAAAAGATTGATCGTAATATTAAATGATTGTTATACCGAATTATTTTTGGTACCCTACAGCGCGGGTAGCCATGCAAGCATTTCAGTTATTGTTCGTTGGGTTATTGTCCAGCTTTTGCACTACCCGCTTTTCGGGCGGTAACTTTTGGTATTCCTTATAGCACGAGTCGATATAATACAGCAGGTTGAACTGTTTAGATGTGAATGTTTTGACAGACGGCCGGTACATTATTTTAAAGCCTTCAATCTCACTTGGTTTTAACGGCAGGTATTTAGACAGTGTCTGGGTGCTGAAGGCATTATCAATATCCTTTTGTACCTGGTCGTCATGTGCTATCTGTTCCAGTTTTTTGCGTTTGTTTTCTTCACTGTTATTAGAGAATATGTTAAATGCGATACCGCCTTTATAGTTCCCCGCTGCATCTTTTTGATAAGTTACCGTCTGGTTATGCAGTTCGGGCACTGTAAGGGTTCCTAACTGTGTCTGAGGGGTCAATACTTTAACTTCCTTAAGCAAGGTACCTTTCGGCTCCATGAATATTTCCCTTTCCTTAAGGTTGGTTACTACTACGGTATCATTTTCATAGGTAAAGCTTGTAAGCACCAACAGGTCATTTAATTTGGCTATAATGCTAAATTTACAGATC
>CAZZVY010000398.1:0-2435 GCA_964657585.1 uncultured Mucilaginibacter sp.
CATTTTTTACTGAAACGCCACCTCCTCCATACCAGAAATATACCGGTGACAAGGTACGGATGAGATATTTTGGCCATGCATGTATTTTAGTGGAAACTAAGGACATAAGCATACTGGTTGACCCGTTAATAAGCTACTATGGTTATAATTCAGATGTGCAGCATTTTTCTGATGCTGATTTACCGGACACTATTGACTATGTTTTAATTACACATAATCATCAGGATCATATCCTGTTTGAAACTTTATTGCCTTTAAGGCATAAAATAAAAAATATACTGGTGCCGCACACATCCAGCGGTAAACTGGAGGACCCTGATCTGAAACTGATGTTTAATAACATAGGCTTTAATAATGTGATTGCAATGAATGAGATGGAAACCATCCATTTTAGTGACGCAATCATTACTGCCTTGCCCTTTATTGGCGAACATAGTGATATGAATATTCTTACAAAGGGATGTTTTTTGGTAAAGATTGGAGAGTTCAAATTAATATTTTTAGCCGATTCGAGGATTGTTGAACCGAAATTGTATGAAAATATTCATAAACAGATAGGTGACGTTGATGTGCTTTTTATCGGTATGGAGTGCGATGGTGCACCGCTGACCTGGCTGTATGGCCCATTACTGACTAAAAAACTTCCGCGTGATATGGACGGAAGCCGGCGTTTAGCCGGCTCTGATTGTGATAAAGGCATGGCGCTTGTAAATATATTTAATCCTAAGGAAATATATGTGTATGCTATGGGCCAGGAGCCTTGGGTAGAGTTTATCAGCAGCATAAAATATACCGACGAATCAAACCCTATAGTGCAATCAGATAAACTGGTGAGGTTATGCCGAGCTAAAGGCATGGTTGCCGAACGCTTATTTGGCGAAAAGGAGCTTTTATATGATAAGCAAACAAGTGTAGCTTAATGACATACAGCTCCTTGGCTTTTTCATTTTTATTTATTACTAATTCAAATGCCTGAACATTATTTTCCGTTGCATCCTGCCCAGCAGGATGTTTACATGGACCAGCTTTTAAATATAGATAGCCCTCAATATAATATTGGGGGATATATTGTATTAAAAGGCAATCTGGACAAGGAAAAATTTAAGGAGGTCATTAATTCTGCACCTCAGGTATTTGATGCCTTTAAAATGCGGTTTGACCTGGAAAAGCAAGATCTGATAGGTTACCATGATGTGAACTACCAGGTCAACGTGTTAACTGAGATCAATTTTAGCAACAATAACGATCCAATTCAAACCGCAAAGGATTGGATGCAGCAACGTTTTAATACGGCATTTGTATTAAATAAAGATAGCCTTCCGTTTGAGCAATTTTTAATAAAAATATCCGATCAGGAGCACTGGCTTTTCGGCAGGTATCATCATTTAATTACTGATGGCTACGGGTTTATTATTTATGTGCAATATCTTTCACGTAAATACAAGGCTTTACTGGCTGGAGATGAATCGCCGCTAATTTATCCTCAATATCAACAGCAGGCTGTTAAGGGTAACGATTATTATCAATCGGATAGTTATCAAAAGGACAGTTATTATTGGACACAGCAAATTTATGCCCGGCCCGATAAATTGCTGAAAAAGAGAAGTAATCTTAACGGAACCGGCAGAGAGATAGGTACAATATATGAGCTTGATCTAAGCGATGGTCAAAGAATTTTGCTGGAAAAAATACAGCAAGAAACAGGTATGGGTCTGCAACAGCTTACCATTGCGGCGCTGCTTATTTATTACGGCAAAACATCTGCTATTAATGAATTTATTTTTGGCGTTCCACTTCACAAAAGAGGTTCGCGTGATTTAAGAAATACTGTTGGTATGTTTAGTGGTATTTTACCTTTTGTAGGAAATTACCATAAAGAGGAAACCTTATCCGTTTTACTAAAAAATATTGTTAATACTCAAAGAGGTAATTACCGCCACCAAAATTACCTGACCAGTGATCTGACCAAATACCTTAAAATAAACTCGTCCGAAGATTATTTGTACGAGATATTGGTTAATTATGAACCCCTTAATTTTGAATTGGACTTTGGTGATAAATTACAAGCCAATATTGTACGCCTGGCCAATGAAGATGTTCGCAACCCGCTGCAGCTATGCTGGCGCGATTATGGCAATAACCAGCCTTTGCAATTACAGGTACTTTATCGTAACGAGTACTTTAACCAAGAAGAAATTGAAAGATTAACTAAACGCATACTTTTTATAATTGATCAATTTCCTGGTAATCTTGATAAATGCTTAGCTGATATAAATATTCTTCCTGCCGCTGAGCAGGAAGTGATACAAAACTTTACACCCAGGTTAGAAAGTTATCCCCCCCTTCGAAGCGTAGTTTCATTATTTAGGGAGCAGGCTGGGAAGCAGTCGACAGGGACGGCGGTGTTATTTGAAGGGTCCGAGCTGAGTTACCGG
>CAZZVY010000399.1:0-2431 GCA_964657585.1 uncultured Mucilaginibacter sp.
TTAAAGCCGAACTTACATAAGCAATAACAGGTATGGCGGCAAAATAAACCAGTGTAACCTTATAGCTCACCATCAGCGAGTACACAATTACAAACATCATACCTACCAGGCTTACAAATAGCACGCTGATAAAAGAGGTAATAAACTTTTCGGAATCGGTACGTACCTTTTGCAAAACACCCAATGTTTCGCCGCTGCGCTGATCTTCAAAAACCTGGTAGGGCAACTCCAACGAGTGCTTTAAACCATCGGCATACATTTGTGCGCCGGTTTTTAAGGTAATGATATTGGTAAAATAATCCTGAAAATTTTTTGCTATGCGGGATACCATAGCCACACCTATAGCCAAACCTATGAGTATCAATGAGCCATGCAGCCGGTAATCAAAAGTGTGCTTTAGTTTATCAATAGGTACAATATATTTATCCATGATAATCCTGGTTATCATGGGGTCAAGTAAAGAAAAACTAATGTTAATGGCGGCTAAAACCAGGGCCAGCGCAACAATTCCGCGGTGCTGCTTTAAGTAAGTTAATAATATCTTCATGGTTGTGATGTGCCAAAAATAAAAAAAGGGACCGAGCTAACAGGCTCATTCCCTTTTTTTTACATTTCACTGTGCAATTTACACCGTCATAATATCTTTTTCCTTGGCTTCGGTTAACTGATCTATCTTTATAATATAACCATCTACCAGTTTTTGCACTTCGCCCTCACCAGTCTTCATTTCGTCTTCAGATACGCCTTCTGTTTTTAGTTTCCTGATCTTTTCATTGATGTCTTTACGGATGTTACGGATAGCAATCTTTCCATTTTCGCCTTCGGCTTTAGCTTTTTTGCCCAGGTCGCGGCGACGCTCTTCGGTAAGCGGCGGTACATTAATACGGATAATGACACCGTCGTTTTGCGGATTAACACCCAGGTTGGCATCCATAATGGCTTTTTCTATACCGTTAAGCAGGCTTTTTTCCCAGGGTTGTATAACAATGGTTTTAGCATCAGGAGTGTTAACGCTGCCTACCTGGTTTAAAGGGGTCGGGCTGCCGTAATAATCAACCATTATACCGTCCAGCATGGAAGGGCTGGCCTTACCGGCGCGTATTTTGCCTAATTCGTTATCACAATGATCAATTGCCTTATCCATCATGCCTTTAGCATCGGCTAAAAGTTTTTTTATCAGTTCGTTCATGGCTGAAATATTTTTGCAAAAATAATAAAAAAGCCGAAGTAAACAGGCTGAAAGGTAAAACACCAAAGCTGAAAGCTTTTTAAGTACTGAAAAGTATTAAAGATATATACAATTGCTTGGCCACAGGCTTGTAAAAAGTATAGGGTAAAAGCCTTTAACAAAACCTTTACGCTACCTCAGCCTATTAGCTATGGTGCTGTTGTGAGGTTAGTTTATCTACATCGTAACCCTTAGCCCTGCAACGTGCTACAATTTCATCATATAATTTTTTATCCATTGAAGGCTTGCGGCTCATAATGAATAGAAATTTACGGTCGGGGTGGCCCACTACCACATATGAGTAATCATCAGGCAATTCTATTACCCAGTAATCTACCTTAAAAGGCCATAAAAACTGTGCCTTCATTTCACCTTCGGTATGCTCAACCGGGAAAAGTTTTGAATGATAGGTGTGCACTTCGTTATCATTACCCTTTTTATAAAGGGTGGTTACATTATAATAGCCTTCTTTGTTAAGGTCATACAAGGCAGTGGTTTCGCGGCTGCCTTTATCATAAATAGTGGGTATGGAGTAGAGCGAATACCATTTACCACCAAACCGGGCAAGGTCAAGCTTATCAACCGGCTTGTTTACCGGCGCTGTCAGCACCATATAAAACATAATAAGGGTAATAGCTATCGCCTTCATGCCTGTATTTACGAAATGAACTGTAAAAAGGTTTCGACAATTCAGAAACAGCAGTTAAGTCACTTAATTATAAATAAACCCGCTGCGCGTAATATATTTGTCAGATTGTCAGCCCGGCACTTGTGGCAAGCTATTTGAATAGTATATATTTGACCACACTTTAAAAAAATAAATCAAAACAGATCATGGCATTAGAAATCACAGACGCAAACTTTGATGAGCTTGTGTTAAAATCAGATAAACCCGTTTTAGTTGACTTTTGGGCAGAATGGTGCGGCCCTTGCCGTATGGTTGGCCCTGTAGTAGAAGAAATTGCAAAGGAATATGATGGCAAGGCCGTTGTAGGCAAGGTAAATGTAGATAACAACCCCGGTATATCTATGAAATTCGGCATCCGCAATATTCCTGCCTTGTTGTTCTTTAAAAATGGCGAGATTGTAGACAAACAAATTGGCGCTGTACCAAAATCAGTACTGGCTGATAAACTGGTTAAGCAGTTATAACCCTACCCACCCCTCCGAAAGAGAGGCTATAAATACAAGAAAGCGCTACCA
>CAZZVY010000400.1:0-2419 GCA_964657585.1 uncultured Mucilaginibacter sp.
CGGCAATATCTTTCCGTTAAAAAACCGGTGACCGGTCAAAGCAAAATCGGCAATGTATTTACCCATTTCAAAGGCCATTACAGGCGACTGGTAACCAGGGAAAGCCTGTTCCAGCATTTCTGTTTGTGCCGAGCCAAGCGCCAGGCAGTTTACCTTGATCTGCCGGTCAGCTAACTCAAGCGCCAGGCACTCTGTCAAGGTATGTAAAGCCGCCTTGCTGGCCGAATATGCTGCCAATCCGGCAAACTTCGCGCTGCCCTGGAAAGCGCCCATGCTGCCTATGTTAACAATATGGCTGCCTGCAAGCATCATTGGCAACACCGACTGAATCATACGTACATGGCCTATATAATTGCTTTGCAGCATCTCTACAAAATCCGTCTCACTTAGTTCGATAAAGGGTTTATTAATGAGTACCCCGGCATTATTGATCAACACATCTATCCCTCCGTCAAACCGCGCCCTTATAAATTGCTCCAGATCGTGGTAATCATTGTGCACAATATCAAATACCAGCGGGTAAAGTATGGCTTCAGGGTTAAGCCCTAAGGCAATTTCAAGCAAGCGGCTTAACTTGTCCTGTGAGCGGGCCAGCGCTATGACCTTATGCCCGCCCGATAAACATAATTCCAAAACCGCCTCAAAGCCCACCCCGCTGCTGGCGCCTGTAATAATAATGTTCATAAATTAAATGGATCTATCAATTGCACCCTTACCTATTAATGCTGTAGCATGGTTTATAAAAACACATTTTGATAAGTAAATCAATACGTTAGTATCATACCCTAAATTATGAATATAATTTTACACCACCAATTTCTGTTCCACCGGATGCTTTATCAGATAAAACCCATCATTAATGAGTTTCCTTAACCCTGGGTCGGCAGCGGCTTTGTTTTCCAGATATGTACGGATGCCAGCAGCCAGTTGCGGTTCAATATCTTCGTGGTCCAGTATTTCTAAAATTTCCATGGCGCACAGCCAATCGTCCTGATGGTTGTTTTGCAGCTGCTCCCATACGTTGCCTAAAAAATCATAATTTTTTTGTGTTTGACGACAGGTACGTACCTGCTGATAGAGCTGATGCAGTTGCAATGTATTACTATCATATGGTATATGATGCGTGCCTGTGTTTGACCGATAACCTGCTTCCTCAAAAGCATCTTTATCAGCTGCACCGCAAAATACCGAGGTAATGGTTGCCCCTACCGCCATATCATATATACCCCAGCTTGGGTTAAACAGGATATTGCAGCTGGCATCAATAACCGTACAGTTTGTAAATGTGATCAACTGTATCTTACTGCCGGTATTAAGGATATTTTTAACATGTCCTTTTACAACAATCCCGCTATCAAATTTTATTTCGGCCTGTTCGCCTGGCACTATTCCTGCAGCATTTAACTGCCCGTGAGTAAAATCTTCCAGCGCTGTACCCCCATCTGCCAGTTTACCCACCGGCGAACTGAACCCATCCTTGTGGTAATGCTTGCCATGCCCCGTTAACTGCTTATTGCTGATAGCCAATGCCGATGGGCCGGTTGTTTTAATGAACGATGGCAAGCCTTTATCTACTTCAAAAGCGGTTACTGTACCGCTAACCTGCAGGCCGGAACTATATACAACGGTGCAGGTATTTTTACTTTCAATTGCTTTTTGAAGGCCGTACGCCCCCCCTTTACGGAATGACATGGTATCGGCAAATTGTTCCAGCACATCTATCAGATTCTGAAAAGCAGGGGTTACAAACAATTGGGGCTGTGGCTTGGTAATATCATAGGTATAGTTGACGGCATTAATAGTGTACGGCAGTTTTTTAATCTCCGGCCGCATACAGCTAACACTTTCGCCAATGGAGGAGAGCAAGCCCGCGCCATATATCTTAGGGTTTTCCAATGTACCTATCAGGCCGTACTCCACCGTCCACCAATGCAGGCGGCTTAGCAGGGCCATTTCCGATGGCGGACCCATGTTTTCCTGACGGTAACTTACCAGCGCTTCGGCGGCCGTTAGTTCCTGCGCATCAGCATCCGGCATCTCTTTCAGGATAGATAAGGCACGTATAGCCTCGTAAAGTTCAAAATCCTGTGCCGAGAACATTGCCTTTGCCCCTATTGAGCCAAAATAACTTAGGTACTCATGATAATCCTTATCGGCAATAATGGGCGCATGTCCGGCCGATTCATGTATAATATCGGGTGCTGGGGTATATTCTATATGCTTTAACTGGCGAATGTCGGCTGCTATTACCAAAACCCGATAGGCCTGGTATTCCATAAACGCAGCGGGGGGGATAAAGCCATCAACTGTTACCGCACCCCAGCCAATTTTGGCCAGCGCATTGTTCATATCCTGCAGATCAGGTATCGTCTCGATGGTCAGACCTGCTTTTTCCAACCCTGGGATATAAGGATAATAG
>CAZZVY010000401.1:0-2414 GCA_964657585.1 uncultured Mucilaginibacter sp.
GCGCCTTTATTGATCTGTTGCGTATGGAAATGGACAAAGTAATAGTTGGCCAGAAATATATGGTTGACAGGTTGCTGATCGGTTTGCTGGCCGATGGGCATATCCTGCTGGAAGGTGTTCCAGGCCTCGCTAAAACCTTAGCTATCAACACGCTTTCTAAATGCGTGCAGGCTGGGTTTAGCCGTATACAGTTTACCCCCGATCTTTTACCTGCGGATTTGCTGGGCACTATGATCTATAATCAGAAGAAAGAGGAATTTATTGTGCGTAAAGGCCCCTTATTTTCTAACTTTATTTTGGCTGACGAAATTAACCGAGCACCCGCCAAGGTACAAAGCGCCTTGCTGGAAGCCATGCAGGAGCGGCAGGTGACCATTGGCGAAAATACTTTCCCGCTGCCATCGCCATTCCTGGTACTGGCCACTCAAAACCCGATAGAACAGGAAGGTACATACCCCCTGCCTGAAGCACAGGTTGACCGTTTTATGCTAAAAGTGGTAATTGGTTACCCGAATAAAGAGGATGAAAAGCGTATAATCCGCTCAAATATTTCACCATCAGGTATGTTGAAACCAACCCCTATTGTTAAACCGGAAGAGATTATCCGCGCACGCAAAGTGGTAAGGGAGGTTTATATGGATGAAAAGATTGAGCAATACATTGTTGACATAGTATTTGCCACACGTTTCCCTGAGCAATATAAATTGGCCGATTATAAAAACCTGATCACTTACGGCGGCTCGCCGCGTGCAAGCATTAACCTTGCTTTGGCTGCTAAGGCTTATGCTTTTATCAAACGCCGCGGTTATGTAATACCTGAAGATGTGCGCGCTATATGCCACGATGTGTTGCGCCACCGCATAGGCCTGAGCTATGAAGCCGAAGCTGAAAGCATGACATCCGAGGATATCATTACAGGGATATTGAACGCGGTAGAAGTACCCTAATAATTAGAAACAAGATGCATGATTCAAGAGACAAGTTATTTTTGTTGTCTTGATTCTTGCATCTTAACTCTCGACTCTGAGCAATGGCTAAGGATACCAAGGACCTGCTGAAAAAGGTAAGAAAAATTGAAATAAAGACACGCGGGTTAAGCAATCATTTGTTTTCGGGCGAATACCACTCGGCCTTTAAAGGGCGGGGAATGGCCTTTAGCGAAGTGCGCGAATACCAGGTGGGCGATGAGATACGCACCATTGACTGGAACGTTACTGCCCGTTTTAACCACCCTTATGTGAAGGTGTTTGATGAGGAACGCGAACTGACCGTTATGCTGTTAATGGATGTAAGCGGATCTGAAAACTTTGGTACTATCAGCCAGCAAAAGCAGGATCTGGCAACCGAACTTTGCGCGGTGCTGGCTTTTTCGGCCATCCAAAATAACGACAAGGTGGGCGTAATATTTTTTAGCGATAAGATTGAGAAGTTCATCCCGCCAAAAAAGGGCCGCAGCCATATCCTGATGATCATACGCGAACTGATAGCATTTACGCCGGAAAATAAAGGCACAGATGTTGCCCAGGCTATAAAATTTTTTACCGGCGCTATTAAAAAGAAATGCACGGCTTTTATCATCTCTGATTTTATGAGCCCATCATTTGAGAATGAAATAAAAATAGCCAACAAAAAACACGACATTATTGCTTTAAGGCTGTATGATGTACATGACGAAGAATTCCCTAATCTGGGTTTGATACCATTAAAAGATGAAGAGACCGGTGAGCTGGTTTGGGTAAACACCGGCGATAAACAAGTGCGTAACGCTTATAAAGCCGAAGCCTTGCGGCGTAACGAACAATTAAAAAACACTTTTAGCCGTTCGGGGGTGGATGCTACCGCAATAGGTACACATGAATCATACGTAAAACCATTAATGACATTGTTTAAAAAACGAGGGGGCGGAAGATAAGATGAAGCGCAGATATTTAAAGTATTGCCTTGTTTTTAGTTTATTAATATATGTTTGCCAAAATGCTGGTGCGCAGGGCATACAGCCGGTCGCGCATTTAGAACCGGGCACCATTAAAATTGGCGAGCAGACAAAACTTGACCTGCTTATACACCAGCCGCGTGCTGTTCATGTTGATTTCCCTAAGATAGCCGACAGCATTATATCAAAAGTACAGGTAGTGAGCATGGGAAAAACAGATACTACTGCCGACCCTGCAGATAAAGTGAATATCACCGTACATAAGCGCTATATTATTACTTCCTTTGATGCCAGCACTTACACCATACCTGCATTCAGTTTTAAAACAGACACCGGTTTTATAAAAAGCAATGAATTAACCTTGGTGGTACAAACCGTAAAGGTAGATACCACCAAGGCTATATACGATATTAAACAACCGTTGGCGGTATCCTACTCACTGTGGGACTGGCTGCGCGATCATTGGATATGGGTTGTTTCG
>CAZZVY010000402.1:0-2398 GCA_964657585.1 uncultured Mucilaginibacter sp.
TGGGTTGACTGTCAGTTAATTAAGTGAAACGATGTCTCTAAATCTCACACTTCAAATGACCATATAGTCGTTAAGTATATTAATAGCACCCTTTGTAGAAATATCAAAGTGTATTTGTATTCTTTTCCGCTTAACTTCGATCCTGGAAAACCCCGGAGGATGGCGATTTGAAACCTGAAATTTCAGGTTTCTACTTCGGCTATGATATTGACTTTAATAAGAGGTATATATTCAGCCGCTAAAGCTCAGACGGGTACTAGGAGAAATTCCTCAATGAAACATTGATCACTCACGTTTTTAGTCCAACAATGTTGGCACGAAGAAAACTATATTGATTCTTGTCTAAAGACCTCAAAATCTGGGACGATGAAGTATCTGCACATATCATTGTTCCCGAGCCGGATAAGTGGCGCAACTTGCTAACCGTTCCCGTTGGCTGATAAGTTATACTTTAATCGCTTAAAAAAGGCGCTAACAGTTTACTTGTTAAAGCCTTTACTATTAGGTGTGCTTTTTAATTACTTTTTCTTAACGGACGTACTAACAGTTGTTGTTGGACGTACGATGTTCGGGTTAACGCCCTCTCTTATCATTTGAGTTGGCGGAGGTGTCGGTTTTTTTACTTCGTTTGCCATCGTTTTTCGGTTTTATATTTAAACGTATTGTAGTGTCTTTATATTTTATGTTGAGGTCAACGCTATAAGAGAATTAATCTTTACCCTTTGAACTATGTCTTTCCCTTTATTGACTTGTCTGCCGCATTTTAATGGCTCTTAACCTCCAGTAATACCAGATGGTTGCCATAAAGGTCATTTAACTGCACTTGACGACCCCAGCCCATTTTCGTGGGTTTACTGATAAAGCTGATGCCTTTATCCTGATAAGCTTTATAAAGCTCGTCGAAATGATCCGTTTCCAACACCAGTAAAGTACGGGCACCTGCCTGTTTTCCCACCATGTCTATATCATTTTGTGCTTCAGCTTTGACCAGTACTATTGCGATTTCCTTTTGACCTGGGGGCGCAACTGTTACCCAGCGCTGATTGCCAAACTGGCTATCTGCCGTTTTAATGAATCCAAGTTTAATGGTATAAAAATGTAGGGCTTCATCATAATCTTTTATCAGTAGGCTCACCTGAGCAATTCTCAGCGGCCCCGTAACTGCTTGCTGCTGTGCTTTAACGATGGTTGTAAATAATGATAACAAAATCAGTAATGTCGATATTTTTTTCATGAGTTTTTATTTAAATAATTCTCTAAATTGTTTACTTTTTCGTCCCAAAAGGAATCATAAAACTGAATCCAATCGTGTAATTCCAGAAAGCCTTGTTGTTGCAACTCGCAGATGCGTTCCCGTCCCTGGTCGATAACAGTGACCAAGTTGTTTTCTTCTAGTACCTTTATGTGCTTGGAGATCGCAGGTCGGCTAACCTCAAACTGCTCTACGAGTGCACTGACGGTCAACATACCTGCCGATAGGAGCAAAAGGATTTTGCGCCTATTCGGATCTGCAAGCGCGCCAAAAATGTCTGTGTTCTTCTTTTTCATAATAGCAATGCCAGTCGTTTATCAAACGCTTCGTAGATATTCTTCTTCCATCCACGGCCAAGAAGGAAACTGATTGCTACAGGACCCAGCCCTTCAAAACCTGTGTGCTCGAACAACAAATGAGTTCCTCCTGTAATCGCTGTAAGCGTCCATGACACTGTTGAATTTTTAACAGGGCCGCCTGTCCAAGAATAAGACAGTTTTTCATTGGGAATAGCTTCGAGTATTTCGCAATAAACTATGCCGTCAAAACCCGGTCCGGGCTTTGTTTTAAATGTGAACTTATGCCCAACTACCGGGAGGAGATCGTTCGGCATCAGCCATTCAGAAAGAATTTGGCTGTCCGAGATCAGCTTCCATATCTTTTCAGGTGGGTATTGATACGTTTTCTCGTATCGTATCTGTCTTTTCATAAAGAGTAATCAATTGGTTACTAATATACACGTAACTATTTAATTACGCAATTTTATTTAATATTCAAGGTCATTCATTATGATTTGAATATATCGAGACTGTAGAACAGTTTGGTATTAGGGCAACGATTGTAAACCCGGGCTTTTTCCCTACTCAATTAACCGAAGAATCGACAAGATATAGTGCAAAAGAAATTAAGGATTATAACGAATGCAGAAAGCAGCAACTGGACTTTTGGAAAGGTTGAATTATCGGCAAGTTGCGAAACTGTAACCGGATGGTTTGAATGTATAACGTGTTTAACTGCGCCAGCTATCGCGCCACCTTTCAGGCGGCTGTTTAAAAACTTTTTTGCCAAAGGCGCTTATTATTTCAACACGTTCATAATTATCAGCCCGCCAGCATTATTCGTTCTTTTAATTCGCGGCCGTCAATC
>CAZZVY010000403.1:0-2365 GCA_964657585.1 uncultured Mucilaginibacter sp.
ACATCAACTGTTTTAGCGGGCGATGAGCCGTTAGCTGTAAAATCCTTACCCAGGGTTAACGGGTTACCGTTCACCGTAAATTCTTTTACTTTGAACGACGACTCGGTTAACGGAAATTCTAAAAAATATGAGCCTTTGTTGGCGGGTAACAATCCCAAAGCTTTATACTGACCGGCCAGATATTGCGCAGCTTTTTCGGCGCCGGGCTTACCGGTTTCGCGTCCTTCCATGTCATCGGCGGCAATAATGCTCAGTTGTTGTTTGGCAAACTCGGGGGTTATAAGTTTGGAATACTTTAAGGCGGTTGGATTTTGCTGAGCGCTGGCACCGGCAGCTATGGCCATGGCAGCAACCCAGATTGCGGTTTTTTTCATGTTTGTTTTGATCAGTTATCGTTTCTTATATAAATGGCGTGAGTGTTTGCAGCTATAGTTATTGTGTAGCTCAAATATATTCAGAAATATACATTACTAAGGTAAAGATTTTGTTAGGGAAACGGACTATAGCAAGCAAAAGGGCGGATTAATTGACCCGCCCTTTAAATATCCTATGTTTTATATTTATAGTTGTTCGTCTACTATAAGTTCATTCCGTTTAAGCTTGCGCTTCTCAACCATGGCCGCTACTATAATGCTTATTTCATATAAAACAAACAGTGGGATGCTCACCACGGTCATTGTGAGCATATCGGGCGTTGGGGTTACAATAGCGGCTATTATTAGGATAATCACTATAGCGTACCTGCGGGTGCTGCGCATAAAAGCAGGTGTCATGATGCCCAGGCTGGCTAATATATATATCAGTATAGGCAACTCAAATACTAAACCGGTAGCTAAGGTTAGCGTGGCTACTGAAGAGATGTAAGAATCAATTGAAAATAAGTTTTCGATGCTCGAGCTTACCGTATAGGTAGCCAGAAAGTGCAAAGATAAAGGGGTGATTACATAGTAACCAAACAGTACACCCAGGAAGAACAGAATAGTAGCATAAAACACAAACCCGGTAGCTGCCTTCCGTTCTTTATCATGCAGGGCCGGTTTCACAAAACGCCATATTTCCCATAATAAATAAGGAATGCCCAATGTAAGCCCTATTAGTAAGGAGGAATTGATCTGCAGGGTAAACTGCCCTGCCATTTCGGTATTGATCAACTGAATATTAAACTTGCTGAAACAGAAGTTGCGGCCTATGGCATTGCCTACGTTACACATGGTGGTATAGGTCCAGAAACCGGGCTTGCTTGGGCCCATAATTACATGGTCAAATATCCAGTCGTAATAGGCAAATACAAAACCGGTAAATATTACAATGGCTACAGAGGCGCGTATCAGATGCCATCTTAACGCTTCAAGGTGGTCAAAGAACGACATTTCGGCTTCAAGCGTTTTGCCTTTATCTTTTATGGCATTAATTAATTTATTACCGGTATCTCTCATGTGCTGATTTAATAACCCTGGTTAATGTTGCAACTATTTACGTTTAATATACCTGTAAAGGTTTTATAGTTTACCATTCAAAGGTTTCCATAAACTTGGTAGTGAAATTCCCTGCGCGGAAGTTTGGGTCTTGCAGTAATTTAAGATGAAATGGGATAGTAGTTTTTACCCCCTCTATTACAAATTCGCTAAGTGCGCGGGCCATGGTGCTTAAGGCCTCATCGCGGGTTTGGGCTACGCAAATAACCTTGGCTATCATACTGTCATAATTAGGCGGTATCACATAACCGCTATAAACATGGGTATCTATACGCACACCATGCCCCCCTGGCGAGTGAAAATTGGTGATTTTACCAGGTGAGGGGCGAAAGTTATTCGCAGGGTCTTCAGCATTGATGCGGCACTCAATGGCATGCATCTGCGGCTCATAGTTCTTGCCTGATATTGGAATACCTGCCGCTACTTTGATCTGCTCTTTGATCAGGTCAAAATTAATCACTTCTTCAGTTACCGGATGTTCAACCTGTATACGGGTGTTCATTTCCATAAAATAGAAATTGCGGTCCTTATCCACTAAAAACTCAATGGTGCCTGCGCCTTCATATTTCACTGCCTTAGCGCCTTTAATAGCGGCCTCACCCATACGTTTACGCAATTTTTCAGTCATAAACGGTGATGGTGATTCTTCTACCAGCTTTTGGTGCCTGCGCTGTATGGAGCAATCACGCTCACTCAGGTGACAAACTTTACCAAACTGATCGCCTACTACCTGTATCTCAATGTGGCGCGGGTCCTGCACATATTTTTCAAGGTACATACCGTCATTGCCGAAGGCAGCACCAGATTCTGCCCGGGCTGAGTCCCAGGCCGCTTCAAATTCTTCATCATGCCATACAACGCGCATGCCCCGGCCGCCGCCCCCCGCTGTG
>CAZZVY010000404.1:0-2352 GCA_964657585.1 uncultured Mucilaginibacter sp.
ATCAACCAAAAGGAAACCCCACGGACAATTATCAAACCCTAAAAGAATCGGTGGCACATATCGTTGATCTGCCTGCTGATACTTTGCCCGGCACAAAGTTTAAATATGGCGGCCTGGCCATGCAAATTGCAGGCCGTATGGCCGAGTTGGCCACTGGTAAAGACTGGGAAACGCTATTCCAGCTAAAGATAGCCACACCCCTGCATATGAATTCTACACACTTTACACCGGTAAGCAATATAGGTGGCCAAAGCCCTATGCTGGGAGGAGGAGCAAGAACGCGTTTGCAGGATTATGCTAATTTTTTAAATATGATTTTTCACAATGGTGAATTTAACGGCAAGCGTATATTATCAACAAAAGCCATAGTAGCTATGCAGGCTGACCAAGTTGGCTATGCAAAAGTCAATACGGGTGAGTTTGTTGAAAACACAAGGGCTACGCAACGCACCGATATTTATGGTTTAGGCGAATGGCGCGAAGAATTGGATTGCAAAGGAAACGCCACTTTGATCAGCAGTCCAAGCTGGGCCGGGGCATATCCATGGATAGATAAAAAAAACCAGGTATATGGGTTTCTATTAGCGCGTGTAGCGAATGCCAGAAATGGGTTTAACTCATTTTATGCCAGCCCGGTGCTTCCATTACTGGTACGGGATGTGCTATCGGTATCTGATCATCCTGGGGTAAAACATGGCTATATCACCACGCGCGATAGGGTGAAGCTATATTATGAAGCGTTAGGTAAAGGGCCGGCGTTGATTTTTGTACATGGGCATTCCTTTGACCGTACCGAGTGGAACCCACAGTTTTTTGTATTGTCAAAAAAATATCGCGTTATCCGGTATGATGTACGGGGCTATGGATGGTCGTCAATGCCCGATGAAAACCAAACGGCGCTGCACGCGGATGATTTAAAGGCATTGATGGATCAATTGCATATCAGGAAGGCTCACCTCATAGGCTTGTCCTTAGGCGGGTTTATTGTGACTGATTTTTTAGCGCTTTACCCGGATAGACTACTTTCTGTAACGGCCGCAAGCGGTGATATCTTTGATGTTCCCGGACCTGCCCAACCGTTGACGCCAGAAGATATAAAACACCAGCATGAAAAAATTAAAGCATGGCAAGCTAAAGGCATTGATGTAAACAAGCGGGAATGGTTTAACGCACTTACCCGGCGTAACGGCAAAAATATTGAAAGCTTGCGCAGGCCGGTTTGGGACATGATATATAAATGGGATGCCTGGCAGCCGCAGCATACAGAGCCGCGCTACTTGTTAGGCAATGAAGTAGTGGCTAAGTTAAAGGCACTAAAAAAGCCGGTGCCCGTAATGGTTTTAACGGGCGAAGCAGATGCCGGCAATGCTGATGGGTTAATGCAATTAGTTCCGGGCGCTGTACAGGTTATTGTACCCCATGCCGGGCATGTAAGCAACCTTGAAAATGCAGATGGATTTAACAGGGCTCTAATTAATTTTATTGATAAGCATTAGGTATTAAAAGTATATGAGTTGATGCCTTGACGGTTAAAAGCCATACGATAACAAGGTGCCTAAAACCTGTGAAAGATGAACCCTTAATATTTACAAAAATAAGTTCCACAAAATGAAAAAGGCAATACTATGTCGCCACATTATAATTTATAAAGGCAACAATAGGTGGTTTGTTGAGATTTAAATTAAACGTTAAAAATGAATTTTATAAAGCACCTGTTTAAAGTTGTTAAAAACGCCCTTTTTTGCTTGTTAATATGTTTGCCTGTAATTACCCAGGCCCAAAGTTATCCATTCATTAAAGATCCCTTAAAACCATGGATTGAATTGAATGACTTACAAAACTGGGACGGATTGAAGCCTATCGCTGATGGGGCCGCATGGAATATTCCCGGAAAAATAACATATACGCATCCGGAAGGTTACGAAGATACCTACCCTTCCATCGGTTTATTGAGTAAAGGCAAAAACGGAACACTTGATGCACGGTATTGGTATGGGGTGCGTTTTGATTTGCATCTTGACCAGGATAAGCCCTTTGCTATTCAATTTTGCGTTCATATACCACCTCAGGGGCCTTTGCCGCAATTACCAGACTCTTCAATGGCAAATATTGCTGTGCAGGGAAAAGGCTGGCATACCGTTACAATCCCGCTTAATTCCCTGGATTACAATCGCGGACAATTATCCTTCCTGCAAAATGTTAAGCAGATTTCATTTACGGGCAGTTATGATGGTGAAAATCGGCCGGCAACAGTAAAGCTGCGTAAAATAAAAATAATACGGGGCAACGCGCTTCATTTTGCAAGTAATATACGGTCGCTCCCGGCAGGCGCCGATAGCACGGCAACCTACA
>CAZZVY010000405.1:0-2337 GCA_964657585.1 uncultured Mucilaginibacter sp.
AGCCTATGTAACGCTAACCGGACAGGGCAAAAAAGACGGTACGCGCATTTACCCCTCGCTTGATTGGAGTACAGAAAATACGGTTACCGGCAATACCTTTGGTATCGGCACCTATTATTCGGGCGAGTATAATTATAAATCGTTTGGTGTCGACCTGCACTTCGCCATTAAAACCCCGGATAAAAGCGGCGAGTTCAGCGCCAAACTACAGGCTTACCTTGATAATGTTACTATGATATATCCTGCCGAACTGGTAGCGGCGCTTTCGCCACCTGCACCTGCGGGGGCCACCTATATAACTACTGCCAGCGGCAACCGGGTACTATCAACCAGCGGCGGCAAATCAAACAGCAGCGATTTGGCTACCAGTCCCCGCAATACTTACACGGCATCTTTTGGCTGGTCACAGATCATTAATTCGAGATTAAACATTGCTATACTGGCAGATGCCGTTACCCAGGATGGTTACCTGAGCCTGCCTTATCACCGGGTATACCTTTCAAACGGTAAGGACACGATTGAGCGGCTGCCATCAACCCGGTTAAAACTGCCGGTAGGGTTCAGGCTTAATTATTTCGCCGGTGACAGGTTCATCTTCCGAACCTATTACCGGTACTACACCGACAGCTGGAATACACAATCAAACACGGCCAGCCTGGAAGTTGCCTGCAAGATCAGTCCATTCCTTTCGCTTTCGCCATTTTACCGGTTTTATACCCAAACAGCGGCTAAATACTTTGCGCCTTATGGTTTAAACCCGTCAAATGCCCAATATTTTACCAGTAATTACGAGTATGCTGCTTTTAACAGTAATTTTTACGGCGCAGGCCTAAGGATAGCACCGCCCCGTGGTGTGGCCGGCTGGCAAAACCTGCACGAACTGGAGATAAGGTATGGGCATTATACCCAAACCACCGGTCTGGCATCAAACGTTATATCGGTAAGCCTGGGTTTTAAATAGCTAAACGGTATGTTACAACTCATCCACTGGCCGCCAAAGGGCCGGGTTATCGCGTATATGGCTCAGGTATTCTACTATTTCCTCTACCTGGGCCGCATCAAGGGAGCGGTTACCGCCACTGGCATAAGTAAACAATTGCCCTGGTTTTTCAAAAGTTATAGTACCTAAATAATTGCGATCTAAAAAGGTATCCTGGCCTGCATCGCTTTTAACATCACCTTGCTCTTCTTCAACTAATGGCCCGGTATCTAAAAATATGTTGTAGTTGTAAGTTAATATAGGGTGTCCATCTAAATAGATCCTCGGCTCAGACACTATCTTTATCGCCATGTGGTTTTCTAAAGTATGGAATAGCGTTGTCATCTTGCATGATAATAATGTTAAACTCATCGGAGCATCAAATGTTTTAAAAACCCACATTCAACTAAAGTGACCCGGCACCTCTAAACTCAAGCTAACCTTGCAACGGAAAGAGCTTCTAAAATATAATTTAATGGTCTAGTTCTAAAAACCTGACTTTTATAGCGCTCTGCATACTTAAAATTATGTAATGCAATAAGCCAAACGTTTCAGCGTTTCTATGGCTTAACCTTAATATATACCGACAGGGAACTACCCCCTTTAAGAGCATAACGTTATTATTAGTTAATCATATTTGATTACTAAAATTTTAGTTATATCTTTCCCGTCACAAACCCGATCTATGAAATTCACAATTACCTTGCTATTGTTATGTTTTGTCCTTTCCCTATCAACCCATGCGCAAACCGGCTACTCCGTTAAAGGGTCAGTCTCCGATACTTCAGCCAATGCCCATCTGGTCAATGCTACCATTTGTGTGCTTAATGCTAAGGACTCCACCCTGCGCAGCTACACCAGGGTAACGGCCAACGGCACGTTTACCATAAACAAGTTAAACAGCGGTAAATTCATTCTGCTGGTTAGTTACCCGGATTATGCCGACTATGTAGAAAATTTCAGTTTAGAGGAGGCCAGGCCCCAGCATGATTTTGGCAAGCTTTACCTCACCCTTAAATCAAAGCTGTTAAAAGATGTTTTGATAAAAGGTACCGTAGCTGCCATGAAAATTAAGGGCGATACCACTGAGTTTAACGCCAAGGCCTACACTATTCAACCTAACTCAAAGGTAGAAGATCTGTTAAAGCAATTACCCGGCATACAGGTGGATAAGGACGGCAAGATAACCGCCCAGGGCCAGGAAGTGAAAAAGGTTTTGGTAGATGGCGAAGAATTTTTTGGCGACGACCCGACGCTGGTAACCAAAAATATCCGTGGCGATATGGTAGATAAGGTACAGCTTTACGATAAAAAAAGCGATCAGGCCACCTTTACCGGTATCGACGACGGGCAAAAAA
>CAZZVY010000406.1:0-2336 GCA_964657585.1 uncultured Mucilaginibacter sp.
TTTGATAATCAATGAAATTGTGAGCGTTTCACCAACTATTTTTGACCACATTATCAAATTTGATCTTTTAATCATAATAGTTATCTTAAATCAGTTGCTTATTACCGCTCATTTACATTGCTCCAACCTGTTACAGCAATATGATCAAAATTCACAGTTGTAGAAACTTTTATGCAAGATGACGCGGCAAGTCCAATATAAACCATTTCTTTCATCGATACTTCAGTTTGGCCTATCATACTCCAGGCTTCTCCATCGGGAGAAATATATGAGGTAAATGTATTGCCATCGCGTGTAAGTTTAAGCCAATAAGGCTCCATCAATCTCCCCCAGGTTACAAAAGGATCAGCCAAGGGCTGGTTATGGCTCATAATTTTTGATTCTGCTCCTGCGGCGGATCTTACCAGCAAATTGATGTTCCAAACGGGCACTTCAATATCATTAGCTGGTGCCGGCATAAATAACAGGGCTGCATTAGCCGCATCCGGTGTCAGTGCTTCCCTAACCATTAACCCCATTTTTGCAAATTGAGATGCAACCGGCGGAACAAATCTTGCAACCATAGTTCCATTACCTGTCAAAGGTAAATAAGCATATTGGAATTCATCTTGTGCTGCGCCGATACCGTTTCCGCCGCCTTCCAAAGTAAATACTTTGCCGTTGTAGTTGGTAAAGCCGGCAACGTCCGTACTTCCTATAACGGCGTAAGCCCAACGTTCGGGCATATTAGTACAAATACCGGTTTCTAACGAGTTCTGCCCTTCACATTTAGCATTTTGGGCCGAAACCACATAATAATACAGCTTTCCGGCGGCGGTTTTTACGTCGGTATAAGAAGTTTCTTTTATATTTTTTGCGATAATTATATATGGGCCGCCGCTTTTAACAGCACGTTTAACGATATAGCTTTCCGCATTCAGCGGTGCTATCCAACATAATTTATTAACCTTGTGGTATGACTTTGCTATTAATGCAGCGGGAGCGACAGGCGGGAAATTAGTTAAGTGTAAAGAAGATTTAAAAGGTGGCAAAGCGAATAGCAGGGTACCTGCGCCCGGATGGTCAATCGCAAAAGACTCGGGCCGGTATTTAGCAACATCCTGAGCCGTAAAAGGTGCCGGTATGCCCATCCTGTTTTGGTAATGATTGAATATCATTTCAAAGTTAGGGATGGCCCTTCCCCTGCCGCCTGGTGATATCGCTGTATGATTGTACTTTCCCGTCCTATCATGCGTAGGTTCAAAAGGCACATCATTACCCAGGTTGTACTTTGTTGTGTATTCAAACCCTTTTAATAATCTATTATTAAATGCGCCATACATATCCAGGCCTTGGGTGTAACCAATCTCCGCCGCAGAAGCCAAATGCCCGATACCGCCCCCGGTATGCGGCTGGTCACGTCCGCTTTCCTGTGCCTGTCCATCTTCATTAATAATATAATGCATCAATGAACCGTCCCCGCTTCCGTCAAAATAATACTTAACAGCTCTGTCAAACATTATCCTGTCGTCACAAAAAACGCCGATTGACATCATGGTAGGCAAACAGGCCGCATCCCAGTTACCGTTAGCATAAGGCGAAAAATCCTTAATTACCGGATAAAATACATCGGTTAACATGTGCTTACATTGTTCCACATCTTTATTACTCCAGCCTTTATAAGTATAACGGATAATTTCTGCTGCGTTGGCAAATTTGTAGCCATAAATCCCGGCGCAGAGGACCGCATCCTTGCCATTAATAAGTTTCAACTGGTATGACCATGCATTCAAAATCGCAATCGTCTTCCGGGCATATTCCTCATCACCACTTACATACCAGGCAATAGCATTATAATACGCGGCAGTGGCATCATTTGAAATATTGTCCTGCCCCACACTGCCAACACCCCGCCCCGCCACTGCTAACGGCCTTGGCTGATAAGTTTTAACTATCCATTTATTATCCCTGAATACTTTCCAAGCTGCTGCCCATGGCTCTATGCCGTTCGCGACATTTTGTTTAATGCGTTCAAGATCTGCTGCCGATTGAAGTGCACCAGGATGAACAAAACCGCTTGTGCCGGAAACAGCAGCTTTTTGGGCATAAAGATTGAAAGATAAAACACAGGGCAGGATGAAACAAGGTAACTGTTTTATCATGCGTCTAAGCTGGTGCATTTTTTTGGCGCTCATCATTATAGGGTTTAAGTTTATAATTATTGGCATAACAGGCGATTAATTCACTTCTTTACATTGGTAATAATAATCGGGTCAAATTGCATTTCTGCGAAATCTACTTTCGCATTGTCGCCGGTTACCGTCATGATTACCATTTGTGCTCCTCTGATTTCTTTG
>CAZZVY010000407.1:0-2328 GCA_964657585.1 uncultured Mucilaginibacter sp.
CGCCTGATTATCAACATAATCGAAGTCGATCTGGTTTTCTAACAACGTTTTGCTTATGGCTAATAGGCTGGTGTTGGCATCCTTGTTACCCATCCACATGCTTTCTGTAGGGCAATAAAGGCCAACCTGCGCTGCCGGATGACCGCTTGACAACAGCCATGATGCACGGTTGCTGTAAGTCTCCAGGTCTGGGAATTTAGCATCTCCAAGATAACCGTTACCGCCGCCCCGTCCTTCAGCTGATGACGACCAGAACATAAATTCGAACAAATTGATACCACGTACCATTTCTTCGTTAACTACCCAGCGGGCATCGTCAATGGTAGGTTTGTGAGTAAAAGCCGCAAAGCTTTCGCTCAGCGCACGCGGTCGGCCATACATGTGCGCCGCCGATGATGCTAATTTTGGGAAGTCGGCAACATTATCGTACCATACCTGGGCCCAAATAACATCAACACCAGGTATTTGCACATAACGCATATCTTTAAAATAATCCCCCTCTGATCTTGCCAGGTCCATTAGTGCGTCCTCATGGTCTATGTGCACCATATATTCAATGCCGTTTGCCGCGCACCAATCTGCCTGCACTTTAAAAAAGTTATCCCGGAACAGGTCTGACCATACGTCCCAAAAATCAGCTTTGGCCAGCTTTTGTTCTTTTGATGTATTCTGAATAAAGAAAGACGCGATATAAGGCTTAATGTCATAACCTTTACGGGCTTTAAAAATAGAATCCAGTCCGGGTGTCCATGGGGTAAAACCATATTCAGGTTCATCACCACGAAAACCTAAAACGGTTTTGCCAAATTCATCGCCAATGTATTTTTTATATTGCACATGGGTAAATTCCAGAAATTGTTTGGTAGCTAAGGGATTCAAATAATCGCAAAGGGAGTTAGCAGTGTCCTTGCCGCCGGTAAGGTTATTTGCTGCGCGGGTTACTGATGTTTTAAAGCGGTGCAGTACCAGCGTTATTTGCCAGCTGCCTGTTTTCGCTGTCCAGTTCAGTTGGTGTTTGCTCACGTCTATCGTTTCAGTGGCCTGCGTTTCGTTATTAACAGCGATAGCGCTGATTACTGACGGATCCAGTTTTTCGCTGGCGGTTTCGCCCTGGTTCAGGCGAATGCGTTTCAACACCACTAAGCCCTGCATGCGCAGGTCGGGCCGTTCCTGGCTGAATTTGCCGCCTGCAAAACCGCTGGGGTATTTGCCTTCGTCAATTATCCAAAGGTGCATATCGCGCTTCTTTAATTCCTCCACTATCATCTTTACCAATTCAAAATATCCCGGCGAAAGGTAGGGGGCAGGCAAACGGTAGCCTCCCTCGATAGTGACCGACCGGATGCCCTGCTTTTTCATCCCGTCAAGATCTTTGATAATGGCTTCGCGGGTCATCGGGCCCTGCAAACCGTAGGTCAGCGTTTCAGAATATGGCGCAGGATAACTTTTGATATTAGCTGCCATTTCCTTATACGTTGGTAACGTAACTTTTTGCCATACAGCAGTTTGCGCATTTGCTATTATGGCTGGCAGCAATAACATTAAGAGTAAACGCGATTGTTTAAAAATTTTCATGGATATATTTGTGTCAAAAACGATAGTCTAATTTTATGATATTAATCTATTTGCATTTCGTTAATGCTGAGGTGTTACTAATAATGTGTATGGTTAGCTACATTAAGCTGTAAATACCGCAGGTCGGCTTTTTTATCTTTACCGTTATGCACAGCGGTTTTAGCGCCATACACCCTCATTACCCCCCGCCCGGCAACAATTACCTCATCGGCGCCGCGACCGGTAAAATCAAACATGTGATAAACCTCGTTAGGGAAGTACAAAACGCCTTCGCCCTTGTCATCCAGTTTAAATTTGTACCAGAATACCTCGCGTTTGCCTGTGCCGTGCCAATCGCCGCTTACAAAGTTGGGGTTACCGTTAATAGGGAAGCCATGCGGCCACATATTAATCAAGTTCCCTTTATTATCAAACCAATATAACTGACTGGCTAATCCCGGTTCGGTTGAACCTTTCACACCATACGTACGCCCGCCTATAACCGTTTGCGGGCCAGGGACACCTTTTAAAAAGTCGCCCACATCCAGTTGCTGACTGTGTTCGGCCACGCTTTGCCAGATGATATCCTTGGTCATACCCTTAATGGCATAAACACCCGTTTCACTGTTTGATATTATGATATCCTGCTTACCATCATGGTCCATGTCAATCATTTTGTAGCTGTCGGCATGGTCGTGGTTGTCGTTCACCAGATCAAAACGGTTCCATATTTCCTTACCTTTGGCATCCAGCAATTCAGAGCCTACCAATATC
>CAZZVY010000408.1:0-2319 GCA_964657585.1 uncultured Mucilaginibacter sp.
TTGAGGTGTTGGTTGACCTTGTATCGCCGGGTTATAATGCAAAGGCAGGGCATATTAAAGACATAAGCGCCGGGGCAGTATTGGTTACAGCTGTTTTTGCGCTGTTAAGCGGACTTGTTATTTTTTTACCTAAGATATTAGCGCTTATCCATGCTGCATAAAACCCGCGGCATTGTGTTTAAAGTGACCGATTATGGCGAAAGCAGCGTAATTGTGCAAGTGTATACCGAAAAATTCGGTATGCAATCCTATATAGTAAATGGCGCTAAAAAACCCAGGGCCAAAATAAACCGCAATATGCTGCAGCCCCTGTACTTGCTGGATATGGTGGTTTATCACAAGAACAACGGAACAATACAGCGCATTGCCGAATTAAAGAATGCGCCGCTTTTGCAAACTATTCCTTATGATGTTATTAAAAGCAGCTTGGTTTTATTCCTGAACGAAGTGTTGTATAAATCGGTTAAACAACAACAAGGCGATGAACACTTGTTTGGTTTTATATTTAAGGCCATCGAATTGCTTGACCATCTGGACACCAACCTGGCAAATTTTCATTTAGTGTTTTTAATGGCGTTAAGCCGACACCTCGGCTTTTACCCTGACCGTAACAAACCTGAAGGGGCCAATTATTTTGATATGAATAACGGGGTTTTTACCAGGCACAAACCTGAAAGCTGGCAATACCTTTCGCCGCCGCACACACAAAACTTTTTTCTGGTTTTGCAGTATGGGTTTGAGCGTATGGAAAATATCAGCTTAAAAAACAGTGAGCGGCGTTATCTTTTAACCAAATTGCTTGATTATTACGCACTTCATGTAGATGGTTTTGGCAATATCCGGTCGCAAGAGGTACTGGAAGCAGTGCTTGGATGATTGATTAGGTTAATAATGGCTGACTAATTAGCTTAGCGGGAGTTAACGGTGTTAACTAACTATACCTCATGCCCTAATACTTCCTTTTTGATAAACTCAATGCTTGATGCAGGCAAGGCGGTACCTCCAATCTGGTGAACTGTACCGTCGGGCTCAATTTGTAACCGGGCATCAGTATTATCCATATGCACATTTAAAATGTCATCAGCTTTTTCAACCCTGCAATCCAGTTCGCGCTCTGCATAGCTAATAGTGAATTCGTAGATGCCATCGCTGCCAGGTGATGGCGTTGCATTTTGATTAGTGTTCATGATCAAGTAGTTTAAAGTTATAACACATATAATGGCAGGTTGTTTTTGGATTTAGACACCCTTTAATTCACCGGCATGCCCTGTTATGGCCTTCCTTTATACCATTTCCAAAATTAGATACGCGTACTTTCCATAGCTTAATCATCTTGTCAGCCGGTCACATATTTCCCTGACCGATTGGCTGATGGGTTTAAAGTTGATGCCGAGTGCATTTTTAATTTTAGTATTATCGTAATAACGCTGCAGGCTGGCGCTTTTAGCCGCTACTTTATCCAAGGCCGGCGCACCTCCGCGTATTGCCGCCCAGAATGCCGCCAGCCGCCAGCCCAGTTCCAGCATCCAGGGTTTGGCTTCGGTTTCAGGCGGCGGGACATCAAAACACCGGGCAATTTCTGCAACAATGGTTTTGTAGTCGCGGTTCTCTGCGCTGATAATGAAACGTTCTTCCCTGATATCACTATTCATTAAAGCTATCATGCACTTAGCCACATCTTCTACCGCAACAAAACCAATACCGCCTGATGTATAAAATTTTAAGCCTTTACGTACGGTCTCAAATAGCTGCCCGCTGCCCCGGGTGCCGGCGTTAGCGCCTATGATGATGGATGGGTTAACTATTACAGCATCCAGCCCTTCGGCTATGCCGCGCCATACCTCCATTTCGCTTTCCAGTTTAGATATGGCATAACCGTCTTCTTCTGTCGCGCTATCCAGATGGTGGCCTTCAGTTATCAGTTCGCCGGGTTTGGCTTCCCCAATGGCCGCAACCGAACTTACATGTACCAGCCGTGCGCCATACTGCGTGCACAAGTTAACTACATTAGCTGTACCTGTTACATTGGTTTGTATCATCGGGTCTTTTTCGGCCTGTTTTAAGGATACCCAGGCAGCACAATGATAAACCTGCTCAACGCCGTCGAACGCCTCATTAAGCGCCGGAAAGTTCAGCATATCGGCATTAACCCAGCTAATTAATTTGCCGTAAGGCAACAAAAATGCTGGGATAACGGAGCCATCACGTTTGGTACAACGGATGGCAATGCCCTGCACTGCCAGTTGTTGGGCTACTTCTGCCCCCAGAAAACCTGTTGCACCGGTAATAAGGATCATTTATATATGCAAATGTGCGGAT
>CAZZVY010000409.1:0-2316 GCA_964657585.1 uncultured Mucilaginibacter sp.
AAAATACATAGTGATTTTGGATTATATTCCAAAATTAACATATTCATTTTGGATTTCCAAATCATTAAGGGATCACGTCCGCATTCAACACATACTGATAAGGAATAGACAGCGTGATAATTCGGCCTGACAACTGCTTTTCACTAAGCTTCGATATGCAATAGCTTATTGCCGGGGAAAGTAAATTTCTTAAAGACAAAAACATTACGGTACCAGCGACTGCACCGTCGAGGCTTTGGTCACCTTTTTATCATCCACATTGAACCGCAGCTCGTCAATAGCGTAACTGAGTTTGGTGCCGTTTTCATAAGCGATATCCAAAAAGATATAATCACCCAACGTATAAATATGATAAAGCTGCGCTTTTAAGCCATAAGCTTTGCTCTCCTCCAAATGCTTATCAGGCCGCCAATTAATACCTGGAGCGCATAGTCTCTTAATTCTTTTGAGAAAGGCTAATACGGCATTGAACGGCTGGAACCGAATCGCCGCCATACCATGGTGCTGTCCCTCATTTTGCTGTATGAGATGGGGTATTTAAACCCGGCAAAGCCGGTTTCAGCTACGGGGATTTTCTATTAGTTGCAGCAAAACAAAGAATACCTGGCTGACAGTTTTGCAGCCGGCTGGATCCAGCAACTAAAGACTGCTATTAACAAGGGTTCATTTAGTGAAACGTTTCTCAGGGTGTCGCCGGATTTCCTCGCTGGCGACCTTTACCGTGCATTAACCTATGGCCGGAGTGAATTTGAGGTTAACCGGGACATTCTCGGCTTCTTTAACGGCCGGCACACCTTTCTGAGCTTTCAGATATTTAACTATATCATCAACCATCAGGAAGACCAACTTGTTGCGATATCATTTGACATAGAGGGATTTTTTGATAACCTTGACCATAAATTATTACAGAAAACCTGGTACGAGATATTGGATAAAAAGACGCTGCCAAAAGCAGAATATAATATCTTCAATAACATTACAAATTTTTTGTTCATTAATAAAAATCAGATTTTCAATGCTTTTAAAGACGAGATCATTGTAGAATCAAAAACAGGGATACATAAACGCAAACAGATAAAAAAATTCCACCATTTAAAGAATCAAGGTGCCATCGCGTTTTGTGAGCTGACCGAATTCAAAAAAATCAAAGCGAACAAACTAATTGTTGGTAACCACCATCTAGCACATCCGAAACGCATTAAAGGTATTCCTCAAGGGACACCGATAAGTGCTGCACTGGCTAATGTTTATATGATCGATTTTGATTATAAGGTGTATAAATACGTTAAGAATTTAAAGGGTTTATACCGCCGTTATTCCGATGATATGATCGTCATCTGTGAGGCTGGATATATCAAAGCCGTCGTTGATATGTTTGACTTGGAAATTGCTGAAAGAAAATTGGATATACAGCATGATAAAACCTAGGTATTTAAGTTTGACAGGGTTCACGGCAAATTCAAATGCGAGCAGCTATATAAAAGCGGCTCACACCCTCATAAAAATATGGAGTATCTGGGATTCGAATTCGATGGCTTTCATACATATTTAAAGTCAAGACAAATCCTACCAACTGGATACGCACGGATACTTACGATTGGGGTAATTACATATCGTACGCTCAGTTAGCCATAAATAAGCTGCCAAACAATAAGATCAAAGGACAAATCAAGCGCCACTGGTCTATGCTTAATAAGCTTATCAAGTAATGGCCTTGGGATTATAGTTATGTTCGCGTTTTCTGAAGCAAAAGCGATATATTACTTTTATTGTTTGATAAATTTGTAATAGCCACAATTTGATCTGACAGTTGGGTTATTTTAAAGATTGTCAATCAAGTTGTGGCTATTACAACACAGATAATTGATCACTACCGTTAAGAGCACTACCAAGGGCTTTGTCTAATCTTCTTTTTCTTCCTTCGGTTCTCCGGGCTCTTTGATAGCCTCAAGAACTACACCGGCCTCTTTGCCTTCTTGCCTTGCAAGCGCCTCGCTTTCGCTATTGAAAATCGACGTTCCCTCAAATTCATGAGATTCATTCCTTTCTCTTTCAAAATAGCTTGTTCAGAATTCGTACGCGTTTTATTGCCCATGATCTTTTTGATTAAGTATATTGATAACAACATACTATAACCGATAATATTTTGGATTGGAGCCTGCAATTAATGACGGTATTCTTCATATATTTAATTTCGGGTACTTGCATCATGTAAGTATATCAACTAACAATTTAAATAAGTCGCCAAGTTCTGGTCACAGATAACTAATACCTGTTGTGCATTTAGGAATAAAAGATAAATAAGGTTGTTCATTA
>CAZZVY010000410.1:0-2312 GCA_964657585.1 uncultured Mucilaginibacter sp.
CCGTTATGCCGAACTTGTTGCTACCTGCTGACTCACCCCGACTACGCTTCGCTGGTCGGCCCTCTCTTCACTGCGCGGAAAAAGGGCAGGAGCAATACAAACCAATCCCTCTTTTGCCGCAGGCAAGAGAGGCTGGTCGAGCGAAGCAACGACCTGGTGAGTATAACCCGGCAGCCTGCTCACAACGGTTTCAATTCCTTTGTCTCTTCATCAATAGCTTTATCTAGACTATGTAACCCGCACTCCTTCTTCGATTGGTTTTCCCACCACCAGCGTCCAGCGCGGAAATCCTCGCCGGGTTGTATGGCACGGGTACAGGGTGCGCAACCGATGCTCGGAAAACCGCGATCATGTAAAATATTGTAAGGTATGTTATTGTCTTTAATGTATTGTTTTACTTGATCCAGGCTCCAGTTATATACGGGGTGAAATTTAACCAGCTTATTACCATCATCCCACTCCACATTATCCATATCCTGCCGGTTGGCTGATTGTTCGGCACGAATGCCTGTCAACCAGACCTGGTTACCGGCAAGCGCCCGTTTTAACGGTGCTATCTTGCGGATGTTGCAGCATTCCTTCCGGTTATCAACCGACTCGTAAAAACTGCTGGGTCCTTTGGCGCTCACCATTTGCTGTACGCTTTCGGCGTTTGGAAAATAGGCGTGTATCTCTTTACCGTACATTTCCAGCGTGCGGTTCCACACATAATAAGTTTCGGGGAACAGGCGGCCGGTCTCAAGCGTGAATACTTTAATGGGGATATTATTGCTAAATATCATATGCGTTAGCACCTGGTCTTCCCAGCCAAAACTTGTGGAGAATACGATTTGCACGGGGAAGGCATCCGCCAAAAACCTGAGTGCATCTACCGGTGATAACCCCGCTGTTTGTTGTTTGATATGTCCGGTTAAATTATTCATTAAATCACTTTCAAAAACAAAAGTATACTGCGTAAACTGATCAGCATTACAATAACCGCCACTAATACCATAATTGCCCTGGTTGATATTTGGTTAGATACCCTTGCTGCAATGGGCGATGCCAGCGCCGAACCGATAATTAAACCGGCTACCGCCTCCCAATGTGCGCCGTTAAGCATGGCGATAAATGTCAATGAACTCATAAGCGCGATGAAGAAACGGGACAATTTAACTGTCCCCAACGAAAAGCGTGGATTTCGTCCGCCTGCTATTAAACCTGACAATACAATCGATCCCCAGCCACCGCCGCCAACGGCGTCGATAAATCCACCACCAAATCCTAACAGGGAAATCCTTTTTATTTTATCTGCCGATTTTTTACGCTTGCTGTTAAATGCTTTTTTAAGGATAACAACTCCCAAAATAAAGGTGTAGACCGATACCACCGGTTTCGTGTACTTACTGTAATGCTCTAATGATGACAGCAGGTAAGCGCCTAAAACCGCACCAGCTATGCCCGGTATCAGCAGCAGTTTAAACAGCTTCCAGTTGATGTTATTTAACCGGTAATGCATCCAGCCGGCAATGCCGTTGCTCATAATTTCGCTCAGGTGTACGCCCATACTGGCCGAAGCCGGCGGAATACCCATTGATAAGGAAAAGCTTGTGGAAGTTACCCCGTACGACATGCCAATTGCCCCGTCTACCAGGGCAAATGCAAAGCCCGCGCCCAAAAACACATAAAAGGTTTGAGGAATGCCGCGTATAAAAGTTTGTGCTTCGTGGTTTTTAAACCATAAAGCGGCAACAACTATCAATAAGGAAACAATTATTGTTCCCCAAAGCAGCCATTTAAAGTTTCTTTTAGCTTGGGCCGGTTTTTTGGCTTCTACTAAAACGGCAGTCAGTTTATTTAACTGTCGCACTTTCTCGCTGAAGTTGCCATGTAGCAAATTACGAAGTTGATTTACATGTGTTAGCGTAGTATCTATTTCGCCAGGTATTCCCTCATTTAGTACTTCTTTAATGCGTTTGGCTACCGTTGGGGATTTGCCGTTGGTGGAAATGGCAATTTTAAGATTACCCTTTTGCACAATAGAACCCAGATAGAAATCACAAAGGGTCGGTTTATCTGCAATATTTACCAGTAGTTTACGATCGCGGGCCGAGTGGCGGATATACTCATTCAGTTCAGGCTGACCGGTAGCGGCAATTACCAGGTCGGCTTTATCAAGGTCGGTATCAGTAAACGTTTTCTGAAGGATGGTGACCTGCCTATTGATTGCGGCCAGCGCTTGCACCTCCGGTAAAATATTTTCGGCAATAATGGTAACCTTTGCCTGCGGACTATTATTCACTATAGCTGTCAGTTTTTCCAAACCGATGGCA
>CAZZVY010000411.1:0-2295 GCA_964657585.1 uncultured Mucilaginibacter sp.
TACAGGAACGCTTTGGCAGCGGTTATGTGATAGACCTGCTGCGGGGGGCCAACAACGCTAAAATGCGACCGGAACACAAACTTTTGAAAACATATGGCGCCGGGGCCGACATCAGCAAGGCCGACTGGCAGCGTTACCTGCGCGAGTTGGTAGCCTTAAATTATTTACAGGTTACGGAGGATGATTACCCTGTTTTAAAGCTGACCGGTAAAAGCGAAGCCGTTTTAAGAGCGCGGCAACTGGTTAAGCTTACGCTTTCCCAAACCACCGGAGTGGTACAGCAAGAAGCTATACCATATGAGGCGGCCCTGCTGCACAAATTAAAGGATATCCGTGCCGGGATAGCACAAGCGGGCAATGTACCGCCTTACATCATCCTGTCTGACGCGACCCTGCTGGAACTGGCTGCCTATTTACCGCAAAGCATGGGCGAATTAGCCCGCATCTCCGGCTTTGGCGAAGTAAAGCTGGCCCGCTATGGAGAGGCTTTTTTAACCCCTGTTATCAATTATTGCAGTGAAAAGGGATTAGCCTCAAAAATTAACCTCCGCTCTGCCAGGCCTGAGCGGAAACCAAGAACGCCGACAGCCACAGGCACCAGGCAAGCAAGCTTTGATCTGTACAGATCAGGCAAAAGCATTGAGGAAATTGCTGCCCTCAGGGAGTTATCTCCTATTACTGTAGAAGGTCACCTGACCCATTTTATCCAGACCGGCGAGTTAGATGTTTCGATGTTTGTTGTTGCCGATAAGATACCCGCCATAAAGGATGCCGTAGAAAGTTACGGCGCAGCGCCATTAACCCCGCTTAAAGAAGTTTTGGGCGAAGATTACAGTTTTACTGAAATTAAGGCCGTTATAGCGTGGATGAATAGGGGAGAATAAGATGTATAATATAAGTCAGTCATGCCGAACTTGTTTCGGCAACTCACTTGCGGGGATCAAACTTGCATCGCTTACCTTAATATGATGTCCCAAATAAGTCAGGGGACGACTTTGGTTATCTTTTTTTATCTTGCACACTAACAAAATCTTTCGGAATTTCGGTCTACCGACTTTCGGACCAATAAAACATGACCACTCACGAGTTAATTTACCAGCATTACCTTAAACACCCGGTCATCAGTACCGATACGCGGAAGATCATCCCCGGCAGTTTGTTCTTTGCTTTAAAGGGCGATAAATTCGATGCTAACACCTTTGCCCGGCAGGCTATTGAACAGGGGGCGGCCTATGCTATTATTGATAACGCGCATTACCGGGTAAGCGAGCAATACATTTTGGTTGATGATGTGCTGGCTGCCTTGCAGGATGCGGCCCGTATGCACCGAAAACATTTAAACATACCGGTGATAGGGCTTACCGGCAGCAATGGAAAAACCACCACTAAGGAATTAATTTACGCGGTACTTTCTCAACGGTTCAATACCTGGGCTACTCAGGGCAATCTGAATAACCACATTGGGGTACCACTTACTATTTTGGGCATTAATGAAAGCCATGAGATGGCGGTTATTGAAATGGGGGCCAACCACCAGCTGGAGATAGAACTGCTTTGCAGCATTGCGCAGCCCAGTCATGGCTTAATTACCAATATAGGCAGGGCGCACCTGGAAGGTTTCGGCGGCGTGGAAGGCGTAAAGAAAGGCAAGGGCGAACTGTATGACTACCTGCAGCATTACCAGGGAACAGCTTTCATAAACTGTGCTGATGGCGTGCTGATGGAAATGCAAGCCGCCAGGAAACTACCCCATAAGGTATTTTATGGCCATGGCCCGGATGCGCTTATCAGCGGCAAACTGATAGCCAATTCGCCTTACCTGTCCTTAAGCTGGACCGACCATACCGGACATCAAACATATGAGGTTACAACGCAGCTTACCGGGGAGTATAACTTGGATAACATTTTAGCGGCCATTGGTATAGGCGCTTATTTTAACCTAAGCGCTGATGAGATCAATACCGGGATAGCAGGTTATGAGCCGAAGAACAGCCGGTCGCAGTTAATGCGAACGGCTACTAATACCCTGATATGCGACTATTATAATGCCAACCCCAGCAGTATGGCTGTGGCCATTGATAATTTAAGCAAACAGCAGGCTGCCTATAAAGTGCTTGTTTTAGGCGATATGTTTGAATTAGGCAATGATTCGCCGGCGGAACACCTAAACATCATACAAAAAGCCATGCAGGCCAATGTTAACCGGCAAATATTTATCGGCGAAGATTTTTACCGGCAAAAAGACCATATAAATGCCACCTTTTACCGCACCGCCGCAGAAGCGATAACCGCTTT
>CAZZVY010000412.1:0-2292 GCA_964657585.1 uncultured Mucilaginibacter sp.
GGTTTGCGTGATCAGGTGTAGTTTTTTAATCCCTCGTATATTCACATCAACAACCCCTTTACCTAAAATCCATGTCCCAATGGAATCTGTTGCTAATACTTTTTCGTCTCCTTTTATCGTATAAGTCAATTTTTTGTTAACAGGCCAGGATTCGGGGTAATCGGCCATTTGCAACACTTCTTTTTTAGGCCATAAATTATAAGCGTCAATATTTAACACACCTGGTTCATTAAAACCCCGGTTCCCGCCACCCGTTTCCCAGTTATCATGATCAATATTTTTCCCGTCGGCACCCTTAGCGGCAAACCGCATAATTGAACTGATTTTCCCGGTTCCGTTTAGCTGGTATTCAGCAACATTTGTAATAAATTGCCCGCTACTTAACGGGTTAGTATCGAATTGTGCCTTATGGCTGACCAACGGTAAATTTCCGGTTATATTTGCCCCTCTCAGATGAAATAAATTATCAAATTTATGTACGCGCGATGCCTTCAGATAATCTACCAGCACAACATAGTCATCCGTTACTATGGTCAAACGGCGTTGTAATATAGGTTCGGTAAAATCTGTTACTTTCAAAAAGTCGGGTATTTTGGCCGGGATAGGTACAAAAGGGGCATTACCTGTTTGGACGCGTTTTACCTGGTCATAACCGCCCATATAAGGCGGGTTAGACCAACGGGTGTCGGTTTCAACAGCAATGGCTTGCATCATTTTGCCGGTATGAAATAATAACTGTTTTGACTCCTTGGGTTCCTGCATTTTACCATCAACTACTACCATATTATGGGACAGGGAGGTTTGTACCCACCATTTATACATGTAAGAAGCATAACCATACCAAGAGGTTTCGGGATTATAAAAACTTTGACCATAGCGCATTAAAGATAAAAAACTAACCCGGTCAAAGTGCCCGTGATAACTGCCGTGCGTGCCATACTTTACTGCTGCCTGGATTTGTTCATTTTGCGGACGCCCTTCCGTTTGGGATCGCAATACCGCTATACCCGCATTGGGCGAATAACTGGATTGTTTATATAACTCAGGCGTATTTTCGGGCAGATCGGGTACCGCGTAAATGAGGTTTCTTTTAGGGCTAAGTTTGATTATAGCGGCGTAGGCCGGATCGCGGTAGGCGTAATAAGCCAATTCAAAATTACTGCCCGAAACTAATTCTTCATGCCCGTCGCCCATGCCGAACATTACACCACGGTAGTCTGGATACGGAGCTATACCATCCCACATTTTTTTTATAGAAACAAAGTTATGGCTAACCGGGCCGTATTTCGTAAATGCCATACCCTGCTGGTTGCCGCGTTCAAAGTTTCGTAACCCAACAATATTAGTTAACGATACGGGGTATTGCGCGTGCAATAAATCTATCCCGAATGGACTGGCCGCTAATGCCAGCGATGTAAGCACTTCGGCACAACCTAAATTATAGCTCAACGACATTTCATACCACCAGCCATCATCCAGTATGCCATAACGAATATGATCAATAATACCGCAGGGGCCATTCATCAGGTAGTTAAAGCTGGTAAAATCCTGTAAGGCCAAAGCACATTGTGCAGCCGGGCCTTGATTGAAAAGTGTCCAATTAGAGATGCCCCCGTTGGCCATCATTTGCTCAACTACACCCACATACAAACGCAATGTTTGATCTATATTATTCTTGTCATCTTGGTTAAGTAAGTTGCTATTGCGGATCAGATCATAACTGCGTACAACACCTTCTAAAAAGCTGCCTTCCTGTGGTTGTCCCTGGGTGGTAGCGTGCAGCGTTGACGGATAACCGTTTGCAGGGTCGGCAAAACGGCGCAAAAGCAAAACGATCTTATCCCCGTATTTCTTATCTCCTGTAAGTTTCCAGGCAACTGCCGTTGGCCATATATCCCGTTCCATATATGACTTAAAAACACCATTGCTTCCCTGGTCTGACGGTACGCCGCCTTTTGGCACAACCGGAACCATCCATGCATCAGCTTTGGCCAAAATATCCTTTAACGCCTCATTAGCCCACTCATACTTTTTAATATTTACGCCGATCTGTTGCCAGCCTTCTTCATTATGCACCAAATAAGGGCCTTGTAACTTACGCGAGGTAATCAATTCTAACGTTTCCGGGGGCATTGCTGTATTGGACGTGGCTACCAATATTTGCGTTTCCTGTGCTCCTTGCGGAACAGTGGCCGGAACAGTTACCTTAACCGTAATTATTTTGCTTTGACCGGCATCAAGTCGCACCCTTGCTGGCGATACCGATGCCGGCATACCTTCCCAACCCGATCG
>CAZZVY010000413.1:0-2288 GCA_964657585.1 uncultured Mucilaginibacter sp.
TAAATATTATACAAAAAAACCGTCCCATAATTTTACTTATGAGACGGCCTCGTTTTTTAAAGTAGAAGGAACAGGCGAAATATCGAACTTTTCAGAGGATTTAATGCAGGTTCAAAGATCTCTAAATAAAATCCAAACTGAATGTCTATTTTGCTTTCGCTCGATTATTTGTGGTTCAAAACCTCCTGTTTAGCCAGAGCATAACATTTTGCATAACCATCCCAGTTATATACTATTTCCCCGTCATCTGTAATATATACATTGTAGCTCTTCCGTCAGTATCGAAAAGTGATATTTCCACCTCTTACTTTATTTTTTTGGAAAACCAAATAGTTTTCCACTAGCGACCAGGGCAGTGCTAAATGGGATAATACCAGCGGAACGTTCATTGCCCCCGGTGCGTACAGCACTACCGACGGACAAGGTAACACCACGAAGATAATTAATACGTTTGGCAGCGGTGCTAATGCTGCCGCATTATGCCGTGCTTATCGGGGCGGAGGGGTATACGGATTGGTTCTTACCTTCCAGTGGCCAATTAGTGCAGGTTTTCAATCAAACAGCCCTATTATATACCAATACAGCTATGAAACCTTTTGCCGCTGATTATTATTGGACATCAACCGAAAGTACCAGTTATGTTGCTTTTGCTTTGTGTGTACAGATGTATGTAAGAACACTGTGTAGCGATTTTAAGACTAACGGCTACTTAGTAAGGGCGATACGGGCATTTTAGAACAGTTTGAAATTACCAAATGTGCTGATGGAAGCCAATTAGTTTACCAACTCGTCAAACAGGTTAAAATTATTATGGTAAAAAATCATTGTATTATAATTAAAATGTTACAAATTTTAATTGTTTTAATAAGCTTTATTTTCAAGATTTATCACAGGATAATATCACAACAGAAACCTTGTTCTTCACATATCAATACCCCTCCATATCTGTCTGACATTACACCTAAAGTGAGGATTCTGAAATAAGTTGTGTCTCTTTTTTAAAAAACGTGAAAAATCGTTAACGGCTTTGCTATGTCAAAAATTAACATCAATTAACCCGAATATCGTATGAAGGCCTTGTTTACTTTTCTCATTTTATTTAGCATCGGCTTTACAAATGCACAAAGCCAGGATACTGCTTTGCTTAAAAAAAATTATTCTTTGACTGTCGTTATGAAAGTGAAAGACATCGGCTCTGTAATTAACCTTAGTGCGGACAGACAAGTTACTCTTGCAAATCTTTTTCAAAAAGAGATGGCCCAAATACAGGCAGTTATGCAAAACGATTCTACAGGCAGACTAATTAGGTCGGTAAAACGAAACATCAGTGTTGAATTTGCATCGATTTTAACACCGGCCGAACTGGCTTTGTACAGTAAACAAAGAAAGGGCTCGGATTACGCTTCAAAACCACCTGTAAATGTCACAGGGACAAGTAGAATGGCTCCGCATAACTAATCGTCTTACCATTGGTGTAAGTTGTATTCACGTTCATCCAATACCCTCATAGATAAGAATCAATTTTAACAACATAAGAATGAAGAATCTATACCTTTCCTTATTAACAGTTTTATTGTGTTTTCAGGCTTTTGCGCAAAACTCAGCTGTAAATCAGCCGGCTGCCGGTACTACTCCATGGGACAATTTTACTTATAATGGTTACACCGTCAGCCATTACGGCTTAGGCTGGTATTACGATCCGTCTTACGGGCCTCCCATGTCTTATTTCTCTTCCTACGGCGGGTTTAAATTCTTTATGGAAGGGATGCCTAAAGGAATGTGGGATTACCACGGAAATTTAGGTATCGGTATATTAGAGCCTCAAGCACGATTGCATGTTAGTTCTCTCGGGTCCTTATTGAATACAAACGGACAATTCACTGGTGACTTGATTGTCCAAGGGAATCCAGGAACAAGGTCGGCTACAACAGGAGCGTCACTGGAATTTGTCATTCCGGCTAACACCGACGGATCAAACCCGTGGGGGCAAGCCAGAATTATTACTGTAGCAAATAATACAGATACTTACAGTGCGGTTGGCAAACTGATTTTAGGAACAAGAAGATATTTTGACAAGCCCGGATCAATTGTTGGCTGGAACTACGGGGATGACCTGGTAATTGACGGGGCAGGACGTGTCGGTATCGGTACTTTAAACCCACGAGAAGCCTTGTCGGTCAACGGTACTATACGCTCAAAAGAAGTAAAGGTCGAAGCCGCCAACTGGCCCGATTATGTGTTCAAACCGAATTACCGGTTACCCAAATTGACAGAAGTAAAGCAATACA
>CAZZVY010000414.1:0-2266 GCA_964657585.1 uncultured Mucilaginibacter sp.
TTTAAAGTGTAACCGATTTTATATTGGTATTGTTTGCCCGATTAACATTCGTTAATTTTAAGCAGACACAATTATAATGTATTGAACTAATATAAGTGTTTTTTAGCTATAATACTTATCAACATTTTAAATATTATAAACACCTTACAATACTAAGTAATAAAGTATATGGCCTACACTTTAAAAAAACGCTTATATTACAGTATTTAAGAAATACCTTGTCATGAAAAACTGGCCAATGCCAGCAAAAATAAACTTACCAAACAAAAACCGATAAAAAGCTTAGTTAAGTTAAACCTTGTGTCCATAGCCATTTAATTTTATAATAAATTTTAACTAAAAGCAATCATCATAAACAAGTATGACAATTACTATATGTAACATAACAAATTTTACGCCACGCACATTATACAGCAATTATTGATAATGGTTTTATAAAAAAGTATTTACTGGAAAATAAAATACCCAATATTTTAATATTGGGTATAATTTTCTACGCTTAATTAATGATAAGCAAAAATATGCCGTTGTACAAGAGAATTATAATTGATGTAATGTTTAAGCACCTTTCTTCCATTTAATGCTGCAACCTATTGCCTTTGTGGAGGTGATTTCTGGTTTTGCTCCGGATAACAAAGCATTCACTGCGTTTTGTACATAATTGTTACGATTGACATTAGTGCCTTCTGTGTCATCATCGATAGCGCCGATATATTGCACCACATTGCCTGATGGTGTTTTTTGCAGCACGTAAACATGTGGAGTAGCAGTTGCTCCGTAGGCACGGGTAATGTCTTGGCTTTCATCTATCAGGTAGGGGAAGGTATAGCCCTTTTCTGATGCTCGTTTTTGCATATTAGCGTAGGAATCCTGTGGCTCGCCGATAGGGTCATTAGGGCTAATGGCGATAACCGGGTAACCTTTTGGGGCATACATTTTATCCAACGCCATAATACGGGCTTCATAGGCTTTTGCGTAAGGGCAATGGTTGCAGGTAAACACTACAATATAACCCTTAACCGATTTATAATCAGCCAGCGATACCATTTTGCCGTTAACATTTTTCAATTTAAAATCGGTAGCGGTATCCCCAACTTTGTAACCTGTGCCGGCAGGCTTAAAAGCCAAACCAGCGGTAGCAATAAACAATAATGCAATTAACTTTTTCATGAGGCTGTTATTTAATGGTTTGATATAATTTATTTAACTCGTTGTAAGTAAATTCTTTTTCATAAAATTTCCTTATGTTTTTCTTTACATTAACTATCAGTGTACCCGGCAATGCACCGCTCCAGTTTTTATCTATGGCATCTATCCAAACCTGGTCGCTTTTACGAATGGCTAAATATGTTTCACTGGTATAATTATGCTTTTTAATAAACGGAATAACCTCTGTATTCAGTTTTGAAGCAAAATCCATGCTTACCAGCATTACTTTTAAAGGCTGGTTTTTATATGTTTTTTGCAGTTGTTCAAAATATGGCAGTTCCGCTACGCAAGGCCCGCACCAGGTTGCCCAAAAATTAACAACATAAACGGTGTCCTTATTAGTTATTCGTTTTTCCAAATGAGCCATATCTATAGGTTTTACCTGGGCGTACACACTTACAGTTAAAGATACAGATATTAAAAATAAAAAAAATTTCATAGCAGAAACCTTTGTTAAATATTCAAAAATACGGAATATTTAAGCGTTTACTATTGATTTGCCTGCGAATTTAAACTTGATAGAACCGAACCGCCGCGCGAGAAATATTTATACAGGCTGGGGTCGTGCAGCCGCACTATAATTACACCACGGGTACTGCTGGCATGTACTACGTAACCATTTTGCAGATAAACCCCCACATGGCTGAACTGTTTACCGTCGAAATCAAAAAAAACCAGGTCACCCTCCTGAAGTTCGTCTTCATATTTACGCTTGATAATAGTCACCTGCTGGCTGGTTACACGCGGAATAATAATATTATATACTTCCTGTTCCAGCAATTGTGCCAGGCCAGAGCAGTCTACACCATCTTTATCCTGCCCACCAAATTTATAAGGCGTGCCTATCCATTGATCAATAAAGGCGTATAATCTGCCGTTTTGAATATCGCTTTTGTCAACATTCATTATTGCAGCGTATTTGTCTGCTACAAACTCCTGCGGTTTAACTATCTCGCCGGCTTCACCTTTCATAACTGCTTTTTTTGAGTGGCAGGAGGTAAGTAAAATACCTGCAGTAAACAATAATAGCAGCAAGCAAAGGCAGGAGTTTGACTTC
>CAZZVY010000415.1:0-2256 GCA_964657585.1 uncultured Mucilaginibacter sp.
GACGCGCAAAACCTGAAGTATCCGTTAAATCCCATCAGTAAATAATATGATAGAAGTAGGCAGCGTGTTGGTGCACGAAGACGTAGTGAAGGAAAATTTTGTATGTAACCTTAACCGCTGCAAAGGAGCCTGCTGTTTGGAGGGCGATTCGGGCGCGCCATTGAATAATGATGAGCTGTCGATTTTGCATGAAATATACCCGAAGGTAAAACCCTATATGACCGCTAAAGGGATTGCTACTATTGAACGCGAAGGCACGCATGTTACAGATTTTGAAGGCGATTACACTACCCCCTGTGTTGATGTGAACAAAGAGTGCGCCTATGTTACCTGGGAGAACGGCATTACCAAGTGCGCCATTGAAAAGGCCTATGAGCATGGCGACATTAACTGGAAAAAACCGGTATCCTGCCATTTATATCCCATACGCATAACGGCATATCCTGAATTTGATGTATTGAACTACGATCGCTGGAGCATTTGCAGCCCAGCCTGCACTTTCGGCGACGAATTAAAGGTGCATGTTCACCAGTTTTTGAAGGAGCCGCTGATACGCAAATACGGCGCAGAATGGTATGCGGAACTGGAAGAACTGGTGGCAGAATTATAAAGATATTTAAGAAATTTTGCAATTGCCTGCAGCGTATCTGTTTGAAACTGCACATAGGCTTGTCATGCTGCGCTTAGCGGCATTATTATCTAATTGCAGCATAGCAACTTTCGGCTTTCATTCAAAAAAATTAACTTAGCTGCCCTGTATTACTTTATATGATAACATTAAAATCATTTTCAACTTTAATTATTGCAAGCGCTGTAATAACCATTACAGCCAACGCCCAGGCGCCCACCACTCCGTTGGCCACCAATAACATTTACCGGGCCACCCCTACAAAAATTAACGACCTGGTGCATACCAAACTGGACGTAAAGTTCGATTACAAAAAATGCTACCTGTACGGTAAGGAATGGGTTACCCTAAAGCCGCACGAATACCCTACAGATTCATTGCGCCTGGATGCCAAAGGGATGGACATTAAAAACATTTCGGTAGTAAAGGAAGGTAAAAATATACCGTTAAAATATACTTACGATGATAGTCTTACGCTGAATATCCATCTGGATAAAACCTATCATAATAACGAAAGCTATACCGTTTATATCGACTATACCTCCAAACCCAATGAACTAAAGGCCAAAGGCAGCGCCGCCATCAGTGATGCCAAAGGCCTGTACTTTATTAACCCCGACGGTAAGGAAAAGGATAAGCCTACCCAGATATGGACGCAGGGCGAATCAGAAAGTTCATCGGCCTGGTTCCCTACAATTGACAAACCCAACCAAAAGACAACCGACGAAATCAGTATGACGGTGCCTGCCAAATATGTAACGCTATCCAACGGTAAACTGGCATCCCAAAAGGCCAACGCCGACGGCACCCGTACAGATACCTGGAAAATGGACCTGCCGCATGCCCCTTATTTGTTTATGATGGCCGTAGGCGATTTTAAGGTATACCATGATAAATGGAAAGACAAACCGGTGGATTATTATCTGGAGCCAAAATTTGCCCCTTATGCCCGGGATATTTTTGGCATGACACCAGAGATCATTGATTTTTATTCAAAAACATTGGGCGTAGATTTCCCCTGGAATAAATACGCACAGATAGTGGTACGCGATTATGTAAGCGGCGCTATGGAAAATACCACCGCAACCCTACACGGCGAATATGTGCAGGCCACCAAACGCGAGTTACTGGATGCTTATTATAACGATGGCCGCAGCACCATCGCACATGAGTTATTCCACCAGTGGTTTGGCGATTACGTAACCTGCGAAAGCTGGAGCAACCTTACCGTTAACGAATCATTCGCTGATTTCAGCGAGACGCTCTGGGTCGAGCATAAATACGGTCAGGATGCCGGCGATGCGCATTCCTATACCGATATGATCAATTACATGGCCGACCCGAGCAACGCCACGAAAAATCTAGTGCGTTTCTACTATAATGATAAAGAGGATGTTTTTGACGCGGTAACCTATCAAAAAGGCGGCACCATATTGAACATGTTGCGCAATTACTTGGGCCGCGACGCTTTTTACAAAGGGCTGGGTATTTACCTTAAAACCAATGCTTTTGGTAACGGCGAGGCACAGCAGTTGCGGCTTGCCCTTGAGCAGGCCAGCGGTAAAGACCTGAACTGGTTCTTTAACCAATGGTATTATGGCGCAGGCCACCCGGTAATGAACATCAGC
>CAZZVY010000416.1:0-2250 GCA_964657585.1 uncultured Mucilaginibacter sp.
TCAGTTATTAATTGGTTAAGCATATTATAAGCTTCAGGCAAAGTGCGGCAACTGTGCACAGTCCGGTCATGTTTGCGGTGCTTGTCAACTGCCAGGCGCAGGTAACCGCGCTGGTCTTCGAAAATATATAGGCCAAACGTATGCTCAAAGCGTTTAAGCGACCTGTTATAACGGGGCCATATGCGTTTTATTTCTATAGCCTCCAGCGCGAAGGCCATTAGCTCGGTCCCGCATTCCTGGTAGGTAATGTGAAAAATGTTCCTTAAAAATTCCTGCCGCTGTTGGTTAGGGTTATTGCCGCTGAAATGGCTGCACACCCGCTTTTTTATGTTTACTGCCTTACCCACATAAATAACTTTTCCTTTCTGATTGTGAAAATAGTATACCCCCGGCATTAATGGCAAGTTATCAACAGCAGTTTTGGGCAGGTTGGGAGGCAGGTTCTGTTCGTTGGAACGCTGTTTAAGCGAAGCCGCAATATGCTTATTGGTGTCCCTGGTAAGCAGCAGGCCAAATAATTGCGCAGTGGCGTCGGCATCGCCAGCGGCACGGTGCCGGGCCTGATTGCTTATGCCCAAACAATGGCACAGTTTACCTAAGCTATATGATGTAAGCCCCGGTAATATTTTACGGCCAAGCCTTACCGTACATAGTTTGCTGCAAGTAAGTTCATAACCAGCAGCTGACAGGTGATACTTTAAAAAAGAAAAATCAAAGTTTACGTTGTGGGCAACAAATATTTTATCATGCAGCAGTTGGTATATCTGATGCGCTACCTGTTTAAATAATGGTGCACTGGCCACCATTTCATTAGTGATACCGGTAAGCGCCCTTATATATACCGGAATATCCCTGCCAGGGTTTATCAATGTTTGGTAGCGATGGGTAACCTGCATACCATCATGTATGCAAATAGCCACCTCGGTTATCCCGTTTGCGCTGGCATGGCCGCCCGTGGTCTCAATATCAACTATAGCATACATTTGCTAACAAATTTAGTGATTTGATGACGTTGAACAATAGGGTATTCATAAAAAGTGGAAATATCATAAAGTTTTTATCAGATACTAAATGGATTATTGTAACAGCTATTTAAGTTTCTGCATCATACAAATACTAAATTTCCGGCTCCTGCTGGCTTAAGCAGTGGAAACTGCCCAGGCCCCATATAATATCTGTGGAATCGATACCTACCACCTCACGGTCGGGGAAACATTGCTGCAGGATATTCAACGCTTCATCATCTTTATTGCAACGGTAGGTAGGTACAATTACAGATGCGTTGGCAATATAAAAGTTTGCATACGATGCCGGCAGCCGCTGATCTGCCCATATCACCGGGGCGGGCATAGGAAGTTCAACAATATTCAGCTGCTTGCCGTTAAGCAGGTGCATGGTTTTAAGGGTTTGCAGGTTTTCCTGTAACAGGTAATAATTTTCGTCGTTTTTATTTTGCTCCACAACGGTTATTACGGTATCTTCATTAACAAAGCGGGTAATATCGTCAATATGGCCGTCGGTATCGTCGCCAACTATGCCATCGCCCAGCCACAGTATTTGTTTTACACCATAATAGTTGCGCAAATAATCCTCAATTTGCTGCTGGTTTAAATGCGGGTTGCGGTTAGGGTTAAGCAAGCAGGCAGTTGTTGTCAGCAGTGTACCTGCACCATTCAAGTCAACCGACCCGCCCTCCATTACAATGCCCGGGTGATAAACCGGTAAACCAAAATGGCCGCCAATTTTGGTCGGAATCACATCATCAAGATCAAACGGAGGGTATTTGCCGCCCCAGGCATTATAACCCCAGTCAACAATAGCTTTTTGTTTGGTTTCCCGGTTCACCAAAAACGCCGGACCGTGATCACGGCACCAGGCATCATCAGTAGGGAACTGAAAAAATTGAACTTTACCCATATCAACTCCCGTCATTTCCAATTGCAGTTTGGCAAAAGTTTGCATCTGTTCATCAGCTACATTAATGCGCACTATTTCGCCTTTGGTGAGTTCTTTTACAAATGCCGCATACTTTCCATATATCATACCTATCTTTCCAGGCCAGGATGCTTCTTTATGGGGCCAGCTAAGCCAGGTTGCAGTGTGCGGCTCCCATTCGGCAGGGAAGATGAAACCAGCTTGCGCAGGTAAGTTCATGGTTGGATGTGTATGTTTCATGATACCATAACAAAACGTCATTGCGAGGTACGCAGCAATCTCTGTATAAACAGAGACTTGTTATATAGTTTGGAG
>CAZZVY010000417.1:0-2245 GCA_964657585.1 uncultured Mucilaginibacter sp.
GACTATAACGCGGCTGCACTTCAAAAGCCTTACCACCGGCCAGCAGGGTGGCCTTACCGCCTTTGATAGGAATTGTATAGATATCCCCCAGCAAATCAAACACAATGTTTTTACCATCCGGGCTAACATCCACATTCATCCAGGTACCTTCGGTAACCGTGAACGAAACTTTTTTCGACGGGCCGGGCGGGTTTTCAACGCTCCATTTGTTTTGGGCGTTAATACTGGCAGCCATTATCAATGAAAAAAATAATATGCAGATGAACTTCATGGAATAGAACCTTTTGAGCAGCAAAGGTAGAAATAATGGGGTGGTTTCCGCCAGTTCAGGCGTCCACGCCTGAACTTAAAAAGTGTAAACGTCCGCGTTTGTACTTTTTGATAATAAAGTAAGCGGGACGTATGAACAGGCGGTGGGTTTGGGCTTGAGTGGAAATGATAACATAAAGAACTATATAACAAGGCAGAGTTTATTCATACTACGAAGTTAGGAGTTGGATGTGTATTTTCGCAAGGTTAACTATTCATGACCAGGGTTAATAACCAATCACTAAAGATGACCATCCAGGAGATCCTTAAACATTATTGGAACCATGATGCCTTCCGGCCTGTTCAGGAGGAAATCATCCAGTCGGTGCTGTTGGGTTATGATACTTTAGCCTTACTGCCAACCGGTGGGGGTAAGTCGGTGTGTTTTCAGGTGCCGGCACTCGCTAAGGAGGGGCTATGTATCGTTATCTCGCCGTTGATAGCGCTGATGAAAGACCAGGTAGAGAACCTGAAGGCAAAAGGGATCAATGCTATAGCCATCGTTTCAGGGATGAACAAGCGTGAGGTGGACATTGCGCTGGATAACTGCATTTACGGCGAGGTGAAGTTCCTGTACCTCTCGCCCGAGCGTTTACTGTCCGACCTGGTACGCGAGCGTATCAAGTACATGAAGGTAAACCTGTTTGCGGTAGATGAGGCGCATTGTATATCGCAATGGGGGTATGATTTCCGTCCGCCTTATCTGCACATTGCTGATTTACGAGCCTTACACCCCAAAGTGCCGGTACTGGCACTTACCGCCACCGCCACGGCAGATGTAAGGGTTGATATACAAGAAAAGCTGCGGTTTAAGGAGCAGAACGTTTATAAAAAAAGTTTCGAACGTAAAAACCTGGCTTACGTGGTACAGTCCGGCGAAGATAAACTGCGCAAAATGCTTGATGTAGCGCGTGGTATAAAAGGCAGCGGTATTGTATATGTACGCAGCCGTAAGGAAACCTTTGAACTGGCCAGGCACTTTGCTCAGCATGGCTTTAAAGCCGATTATTATCATGCAGGTTTACCTATAGACCAACGCTCGGCCAGGCAGGATGCCTGGAAAACCGGTAAGTTACCTATTATAGTAGCAACAAATGCCTTCGGGATGGGGATTGATAAACCCGATGTGCGGTTTGTTATCCACGCTGATCTGCCCGAAAGTTTGGAAGCCTACTATCAGGAAGCCGGACGTGCAGGGCGCGACGGCGAAAAAGCTTATGCGGTGTTATTATATGGCCCGGCAGACAGGGCAAAACAAGAACGCAAGTTTACGGCAGTCTTCCCATCTGCCGATGAAATAAAGAACACGTACCATTACCTGGCCAATTATCACCAGATAGCTTACGGCACAGGCGAAGGTTTGAGCCTTAACCTTGACCTTGCTGAATTTTGTTCGCGCTTTAAACTGGAGCCTGTCAAGACTTTAAATGCGCTGAAGTTTTTGGAAAAAGACGAGTATTTGAGTTTTAACGAAAGCGTGTTCCTGCCTTCCCGGTTCCGGTTTGAGGTAGCAAACGAAGAATTATATAACTTCCAGTTGCAAAACCCTGGCTGGGATGCCTTTATAAAGATACTGCTGCGCTCTTACGCCGGGGCGTTTGATAATTATGTGCGCCTGCGCGAGTTTGATATTTCGAGGCGCACCAGTCTGAGTGTACAACAGGTAATCGATGCATTGAACCAGTTACAGGGCTTTGGTGTGCTTAATTATCTGCCCCAAACAGACAAGCCGCAGGTAACGTGGACACGCGCCAGGCAAGTACCCGATCACCTGATTATCAACACTGTTTATTTGGAAGAGCATAAAGCTGTGGGCCGCCGCAAAATGGAAGCTGTTTTTACCTATGCACAGCACCACCGTTGCCGCAGCCAGATGCTGGTGGCTTACTTTGACGAATTGCATACGCCTAAATGCGGGATATGCGATGTTTGCCTT
>CAZZVY010000418.1:0-2240 GCA_964657585.1 uncultured Mucilaginibacter sp.
ACCAATATGATCACCTATATCTTCATTATAGGCATCAGCATCAGTTACCGTATCATTATCGATAACTCCAAACTGGAAAAGGTACGCAAGGAGCGCGAGAACGAGAACCTGAAAACCGAATTGAGCTTTTTACGCTCGCAGGTTAGCCCTCACTTTATTTTTAATATACTGAATAATATGGTTTCACTGGCGCGCAAAAAGTCGGACATGCTGGAGCCATCGCTTATCGAGCTGTCAAAACTGATGCGTTATATGTTGTATGAGAACGATGATGAGCGCGTTTCGCTGGCCCGCGAGGTAGAATATCTAAAAAGTTACATTGCCTTACAGCTATTGCGCTTTGGCGATGATGTAACAATTATGTTCAACACTCCTGATGAATTAAATGCTTATTATATTGAGCCCATGTTGCTTGCCCCCTTTGTGGAGAATGCTTTTAAGCATGGGGTAGGTATGGTTGAAGACCCTCATATAAACATAGTTTTGCAGGTAGACGATGCTACCGGCTGGCTTGATTTTAAGGTGATGAACACCATTGCCCCGCAGCAGCATACCAAAGATAAAAGCTCAGGCATTGGGCTGGCCAATGTACGCAGGCGGCTTGAATTATTGTACAAAGAGGATTATACGTTGGATATTATGCAGAACGACAATGTATTTATTGCCGGTTTGAAAATTAAACTTAAATAATGATACGCTGTTTACTGGTTGATGATGAGAAGCTTGCACTTGAGCTGATGGAGGATAATGTGGCCAAGGTGCCCTATCTGAAATTGCAGGGCAAATGCAAGAACGCCCTTGAAGCAATGGATTTTTTGCGCAGGGAACCGGTTGATCTTATCTTTCTGGATGTGCAGATGCCGGGTATATCAGGCATACAGTTCTTAAACAGCTTAACCAACCCGCCAATGGTAATTATGGTAACCGCCTATGATAATTACGCGTTGGAGGGCTTTAACCTTGATGTGGTTGATTATATATTAAAGCCATTCTCGTTCGAGCGGTTTTTAAAGGCGGTAAACAAGGTATCTGAACTGGTAAGTTTGCGGCAGCAAAAAGACACGGCAGCGCAGCCTGCCCCGGCAAAGGAGGCCCCTGGCCCTGATTACATTTTTGTTAATGCCGATTACTCCATAGTGCGGATAAACATCCCTGATATTATGTATGTAGAGGGGTTAAAGGACTATATAAAGATATATTTGAAAAATACGGACAAGGCAGTGATAACACGCTTAAGCATGCGCTATATGGAAGAGAAATTGCCCGCCGGTTCTTTTGCGCGGGTGCATAAATCTTACATCGTATCGCTGGACAAGATTACCGCATTTAAGAAGAACAGGGTTATGCTTAACCAGACAGAGATACCCGTAAGCGATAATTTTAAAGATAAAGTACTGGCCTATATAGGCCACCATGAGAACACAAACAGCCAATAATATTTTACCCCAAATTATAAGTTATGAATAAACAATTGAAAACATTAATTAAGGTTGGTTTAACCATAATAACCGCGGGCACAGCCTTATGTGGTTATGGGCAAAAACTAAAAACCATACAGGAAGGGAGTGTATGGGCCCCCGCCAATGTTAAGGTTGATGCAAAGATGACCGAGTGGAGCGATGCTTACCAGGCCTACAACAAAACAACCGAACTATACTATACCCTGGCAAATGACGATAAGAACCTGTATCTGGCCGTTAAATCGGGCAGCCAGCAAAATAATAACAAAATTATGGCCGGGGGTATCAATTTTACTATTAATACTGCCGACAAAAAGAAGGAAAAGGATGCCTTTGTGCTTGTTTTCCCGCTGATTAACCGTACCGACAGGGGTCGGGGCCAGCGTGGTGCAGGAGGTGGTCAGCGTGGCGGCGGTTTCGGCGGCGGCGGCGCAGGCGGCGGGCGCCAGCCAATGGATTCGGCGGCTTTAGCAAATATGCGCAAGGCAGCGCTTGCAGCAATTAAGGAAATTAAAGTATTTGGCTTTAAAGATATACCCGATAGTGTAATCTCTATCTATAACGAGTACAGCATCAAGGCTGCAGCCGATTACGACGAGAAGGGCATGTTTGTATATGAACTGTCTGTCCCGCTTAAATTATTGAACCTATCGCCTGATAATGCCAAGGAGTTTGCCTACAACCTTAAAGTAAACGGCCTGCAAATAGGCCCTGGCGGTATTGAGGTTGGCGGCGAAGGCGGCGGCTTTGGCGGCGGCGGCGGCGGTTTCGGTGGCGGCG
>CAZZVY010000419.1:0-2196 GCA_964657585.1 uncultured Mucilaginibacter sp.
AAAATCGCAACAATGAGTTCCGCATCCTTTAGCGATACGTCGGTTTTGTCCGGCACACGCTGGGCATATACCGTTAAAATGGTATTGTCGGCCTCGGATGTATTGAGCTGCTGAAGCGCGCTGACTTGGTTCCAGAAAAAATCCTGGTCGTGGTGGAAATAGTAGAAGCTGCCTAATATCCTCGAACCATACATGCCGTACAGCTTCATCGAAGCTTTGAACATCCTGTCGTGCAGTACCTTTGCATAATCCGGATATTTCATTTCCAGGACATTTTGAAAAACCCAATAATAATGCGGCGGATAGGGCTGCGGTTCGAGGTAAGCGATAACGCTATCGGCTAATAACGCGGGCCGAGGGCAACGCCAAAAGAATATGTTGGTTTAAGGCAATATAAACCATAGGGGATTTTTAAAGGCAAGTTTCGCATTTCTCTTTATTATTACTCTTACCTGAGGGAAATAATTTAACATTGAGTTTTTATTTCCGTAAATTAGTGGTTGATTTTCCTTTGATGGTAATATACAAAGAGTGTACGGATGTTCAATTGGCTGACTTACTCAAGTCGGGTGATCAACTTGCGTATACTGAAATTTATGACCGCTACATCTTCATTCTACTAACCCATATCTATAATAAAACCCGGAATCGTGAGGAAACTAAAGACATTATCCACGAAGTATTCGCCAAACTTTGGGCCAACCGGGAACAATTGCAAATCACGACTAGCCTTTCAGGCTTTCTTTATACTTCCGCACGTAACATCGTGTTAAACCAAGTTACTCATAAAGAAGTTCAAAACAAATATTTCTCTTCTATTTTAAAATTTTCAGATCATCCGCAAGTAGTTACTGACCATCGAATACGTGAAAATCAACTTATAGCTATTATAGATAAGGAAATAGCACAGCTACCAGCCAAAATGCGTGAAGTCTTTGAACTTAGCCGTAAACAGTACCTTAGCCACAAAGAAATTTCCGAACGGTTAGATATTTCGGAGCAGACCGTTAGTAAGCATATAACGAATGCTTTAAGAATACTGCGTGTTAAACTGGGCGTTTTTACCCTCCTTTTATGGATTTTCTCCTCTAAATAAAAATTTTATTTTTATTTACCTGTTCTGCTATAGCTTATTGTCTTACTAATATTAAGGAAACAATTTCTTAATCTATATGCAGGAACAAGAACTTAAAAACTTATTAAAAAGAATACAGAATGGAACGGCCACCGATGAGGAAAAAGCATTTCTTGAAAGTTGGTATCTACAATACCGGGATGAAAACGGCGCCGAGTATTCTATAAATGAACGCGTAGAAGACGCCGATGCAATTTGGGCTGTATTAAGCCCTGGAGTAACCCTCCCCCTTCGAAGTAAACTTTGGCCCCGAGTTGCCGCGGCAGCAGCAATATTACTATTTGTTTCAATTGGAGGATATTTTATAACGCATAAAAAGGCTACCCAAGCTAACTTAGACATTGCTAAAAATGATATTGCTCCCGGCAGTAGTAAAGCTGTCCTTCATTTAGCTAATGGCAAGAAGATTATTTTGACGGATGCCAAAAATGGCACATTGGCCCATCAAAATAACACCGTCATCAAAAAAACGGACATCGGCCAAATCGTTTATAATACTTCAAACGGCCCTGAGGGAGCAGCTAAAACTGTATATGATACACTAACTACGCCACGCGCCGGGATATGGCATATCGCTTTAGCAGATGGGTCAGTAGTATGGCTTAATGCCGCTACTTCAATCCGGTACCCTGAGAAATTTATTGGTAAGGAACGTGTAGTTAAAGTTATTAACGGCGAAGCCTATTTCGACGTGAGGCATGATGCCACCAAGCCCTTCAAGGTAGAGGTTACAGGGCAGACAATTGAAGACATAGGGACACATTTTAATGTCAATGCCTATAAGGATGAGCCTCAAGTTACAACAACTTTATTAGAAGGAGCCGTCAGGGTGTCCGGACATCGCAAAGCTGTGATCTTAAAACCCGGACAGCAAGCGCAAACAGGAATGTACGGCGGAATTAAAGTGCTTGACAATGCGGATATGGAAGAAACTATAGCCTGGAAAAACGGCGATTTTATTTTTAAGGACGAGGATTTTAAAGCGACTATGCGCAAAATTGCCCGTTGGTATGATGTAGATGTGGTTTATGATGCTTCTGTACCTCTAGATTTTATGCCCG
>CAZZVY010000420.1:0-2180 GCA_964657585.1 uncultured Mucilaginibacter sp.
CCCAGGGCGAATACCAGTTTAACAAACCCTATTCTGAAAAAACATCCGAGCTGATAGATGTAGAGGTGCGCAGCCTTATTAAAGAAGTATACGCCTCAACAAAAAGCCTGCTGATAGAGAAACGGGAAGGGTTGGAAAAGCTGGCGAATAAGCTGATAGAAAGGGAAATACTATTCCAGTCGGACCTGGAAGAGATTTTAGGCAAGCGCCCCTTTGATAACCGTACCACTTATGACGAGTTTGTGAATGGCAGTGATGACCCGGGCGATCAGGATACGGTAGCTAAAAACCTGGTGCATGAGGGCGTAGCAGATCACTCCGGCACATTTAGCCTTAACCCTGACGAAAAAGACGCCAGTGCCGCTACAAAATAAAAGTATCGGGATTTAATAAGGAAGCCACTATGTTGTGCATGGTGGCTTTTTTATGGCGCCTGTTGCTAACGCTTTGATATTTATGAAAACACGCGCTATAACCGGTTTGGTTTTTATTGTGGTAATGCTGGCCTCGTTGCTTACCGGCCATTATACCTTTGGTATATTTTACTGCTTGCTGGGCCTGTATTGCCAGTTTGAATTTTACGGTTTAATTAAAAACAGCGGTTATAAGCCAAATTATAGCGCCGGGTTAATTAACGGCGCATTCATTTATGCCGTATTTGCCTTAATAACCTATAACCACTCGGTAAGCCCGATAATATTTTTGTTGCCGTTAACGCTTAGCTCCATTTTTATACTGGAGCTGTTCAGGCAACAAGCAGCGCCGTTCCACAACATTGGCTTTACATTTTTGGGCTTGGTGTTTACGGTAATACCGTTCACTTTTTTTCATGCCCTGGCATATGTTAATGGCAATTTTAATTGCCATATCCCACTGGGCTTTTTTGTGATGCTGTGGGCTAATGATACAGGTGCTTATTTAACAGGCAGGGCCTTTGGCAAAACCAAATTGTTTGAACGCCATTCGCCAAAAAAAACGGTAGAGGGCTTTATTGGTGGTGTGCTTATCAGCCTGCTGGCAGGCTATATCCTAAGTATTTTTTATACAGAATTAGCCTGGAAGAACTGGCTGGCCATAGCTATCCTCATTTCGTGTTTCGGCACCCTGGGCGACCTGGTAGAATCAATGTTTAAGCGCAGCATCAATGTAAAGGACTCGGGCGCCCTGCTGCCTGGCCACGGCGGCGTGCTGGACAGGTTTGACGGCTTGCTGATAGTCGCGCCAATTGTTTACAGTTACTTATACTTCGTTTCAATTTAGTAGCTTTGTATTAAATTAATACCCTATATAATGACTTTTCATAAAGAAGGCTATACATCCCTTGCCTTGTGCATCCTTTTTATATTTGTGCTTAATGCGCTTATACAATTTTACTATCCGGAGGCACATGTGCTTAAGTGGTTTGTTTATGTACTTTCATTTTTACTGTTCGTAATCATAATACAATTTTTTCGCAGCCCTAAAATTACCATTGCTGCTGATGAAAAAATGGTGCTTTGCCCTGCCGATGGTAAAGTAGTAGTAATTGAGGAAGCCGATGAGCCGGAATTTTTGAAAGACCGCCGTATCCAGCTATCGGTTTTTATGTCGCCGGTAAACGTACATGTTAACCGTAACCCTATTACCGGAGTGGTCAGGTATTTTAAATATCACCCCGGCAAATACCTGGTGGCCTGGCACCCCAAATCATCAACCGAAAACGAACGTACCACCATTGTAACTGAAAACAGCGCAGGCATGGCCGTATTGTTCCGCCAGATTGCCGGCGCCCTGGCACGCCGCATTGTGTGGTATGTAAATGAAGGCGATGCGGTACAGCAAGGCGAGCAGTTTGGCTTTATAAAGTTTGGGTCCCGGGTTGATGTTTTTTTGCCTTTGGGCTCAGTAATAAAAGTGAACCTGGGCGATGTGGTTAAAGGCGGCCGCACTATACTGGCTGAACTTCCTGATACACAGCATACCCGCCTTGAACGTGCAGCAGAAATTGTGGCCAAAGAAAGACCTGTTAAAACAGCGGTTGTAAAAGAAGAAACGCTTGTGGTTGAACACCCTGCGCCCAAACCAAGGGTACCCCGAAAACCAAAAACAATATGAGAAAGCTGCTTTTGGTAGTGGCTACTGGTTTATTTTTAGCCGGCCCCTATAGCTTTGCAAGCGATAATCCTAAGGGTAAAAAGCCC
>CAZZVY010000421.1:0-2168 GCA_964657585.1 uncultured Mucilaginibacter sp.
AAAAGAATGATAACCGGCTCTACCGGGCGGATATCGATATCCTGAAAATTACCCAGTGGCGGCAGTTCAACCCTGATCTTAACCGAAATAGCAATTACACCTTCGGAATATTGCCGTAAAACCAGCTTTCTTACACCTAAAAATTTACTAATGGAAACCAAAGAACCCCGTGTTGCGGGGTTCTTCAATTCTTCCGTAACAACGGGAAGCGAAGTACTATATAACTTTGCTGCCATAAGATGATACAGAATTAATTACACTTGTACCTGCCATACCTGCGTTACGGTTAGAGCCTTCCAGTGCTTTGGGCTTCATAGGGCCCTGGTTCGATACCTCGAATATGATTGGCTGGGGCGTTTTTCCTTTAACCTCGTACACTTCTGTATTTAAGAAATTGGATTCCCCCACTTTAATATATTGCTGTTTGGCCTGGTAGTGTGGCGGGTTATCGTCATTGTTTTTAATGGCCTTGCTTGAAGCGATAACGCGCGCGCCGGTTCTTGCATAGCCCAAAATCGCGGTCGCACTCGCAACCGGCCTTGGGTTATCCCGTTGTGGGGTGTCATTAAAGAACGTCCATGAGCAGTGGTGCGGCGATAAAAACAAATCCCAGGCAAGCGCCTGCTCTTTGGTATCATTGCCATGCTTTTTAGTCTGCTCCAAGATGTTTTTAAAGGCGTAGTGGTCAGCGTCGCCGCCGAACATCGCCAAACAGGTAAATTTGTTGCGGTCCAACGGGTGGATGAAGCGTGCCTGAAAAACGATGCTGCAATGATTTTTTTCCGCATCAGTTTGCATTAACTGCTTTTTGTAGGGCGAATGGACGAAAATGGAGAAATCTGTCCTCGTTTTATTGTTAAAACGCGTGATCACCTGCCCCGGAACATAACGCACCGTATTCAGTGTGTTTAACTCCTCGCTGCCGTTATCACCAATAATAACAATACGGTTACCGGCGATATCTTTATCGCCGTGGTTGTCGTTATGTAATTTGATCCTTCGTTTCGCTTCTTTGCTAAATGCTTTGGCATCGTCATTGGTGCCTTTTTCAAGTGCCAGGGGCGAAAACCATAGCACATCAATACGGATCTTTTCATTACGGGCATCGGCATCGCTGTAGTTTCTGGGATCGCCCATGTAAAAGTTGTTCTCAAAGCCCAGGCAATGATCTTCATCACCGTGTGTCAAGATGAAAATGTCAGTAAAAAGGATCTTGCAGTCCTTTTTTAAAGATTTGACCAAGTCAGCTTTAACATCGAACATTGTAGGGTCGCTGGCACCCTTTGAACTTTCACAGATGTTACAGTCGATAACGAAAGTCGTCCCATCTGTTAGGGTGATCAGCCCCGTGTCGCCATTGCGAACCGGGTAATACTTAATTGTTGGATTAGCCACGGTACACCTCGCTTCCTGCTAAAGGGGTTATACCATTTAAAAACATAAACATTACTTTCGGCGATAGGGTGCGTAATGCCTCACCCGGCCGGCTTGTATAGCCCTTGGTAAACAATCTTCTCATTTTAAGTTGTTATGAGTTTAAGAATAGCCGGGCCATGATGAGTGACCCAGCATTAATTGTTGATCCAGAAATACGGCTATATATGTGAGAGAGAATGTTGAAATGTTAAAAATTATGCCACTCAAAAAGTTTTGTAACAATTCCGTAAAAAATCAGTATAATCAAACATTGATGTCAGGTTGGCAGTTCAATTTAAAAAAAACTGCCATTAAATATACTGACAAAAAGTCTTTTTTTTACTACTAATATTAGCTTTTAAAAAGGTTACTATTTTAAAATTTGCTTAATATTTGCAATTATACAAAAAATTAGTGAATTTTTAAAATAATTTTACCGACATTTGCAATAATTAGATACCCTATGATTATCCAATTTACGGTAGGAAACTTCCGGTCATTTCACGAAAGGCAAACGATCAACTTTAGGCCAACAGGCTTGGTTTCCGAAAATAAAGAAGTTGATAAGTGCAATATATTGAATACCAAAGACGGCCCCTTGTTAAAGATACTTGGTGTGTATGGTTCCAATGCGAGTGGGAAATCCAACCTTATTAAAGCTTTGGCGTTTTTTAAGGAGTTTATTGCGAACTCACTGACCTTTGAAAACTTTTTGTCCAGTGAATATAATCCTTTTAAACTAACACAAAATT
>CAZZVY010000422.1:0-2136 GCA_964657585.1 uncultured Mucilaginibacter sp.
TCAGCCGTAAACTAAACAATATAAAAGTCAATCTTTGCTAAATGCACAACAGGTTATTGTAAATAAGTTTATTATAAAAGCGGCTTATACGGCATAAGCATGACTCTGACCATAAAATCAAGTACATTGTTACGCGGTGGCTGAATTATAGCGAGAATAACAGTTTTATAGCAGCACTCTTTGTTTTTTTAGTACCTCAAAATCCTCCCGGTGCGTAAACATACGGTCATCGCGATACCATTCGAGGATAATCCCCAATTTCCCTGATTGACAGTCATCAATCGGGATCTCGACCAGATTACTCAGTTTGCTGTCTACAGCAATGTTTTTGATAATAGGGTTTAGGATAAAAAGCGGCATTAAGCTGGCTTTTCCCTTAAAGGAGTGATCAAAGTTGAACCGGAGAAATCTCATTGTTAACTACTCGCCTCTTAAGAAGTATTTAAACATTTGATTATCAACAAGTTGTTGATAAAATATAATGTGATAATCTGCAGGTTTTTTCGATATTAATATCAAAAGCTTGCAGATATTTATGCTTAATAAACGGATAAACACTACTCAATTGAGTTTTTTACAACCTGGTTTAAAAGAACAATTGTTGAATAAACACCCGCTGTATATTTTGGCTGATGTGATCGATTGGAATATGTTTGAGGAAAGCTTCAAAAAACATTACAGGGAGAACTTTGGCCGTCCTGCCAAAGCCATCCGCTTGATGACAGGCTTGCTGATGTTGAAGCATATCCGTAACCTGAGCGATGAAAGCGTAGTGGAACAGTGGGCAGAGAATGCTTATTACCAGTATTTTAGCGGCGAGCAGACTTTTTCGGCAAAAGCTCCGTGTGAGGCCTCTGAACTGGTTCATTTCCGTAACCGGATCGGTGCTGAAGGCGTGGAACTGATCCTGAAGGAAAGTATCCGCATCAATGGCAAAGGCGGTAAAGAAAATAAGGGCAGCATAGACACCACTGTACAGGAAAAGAATATCACTTATCCTACTGATCGTAAGCTACACCGGAAGATCATCAAAAAATGTGTTGGGATAGCTGTCAAAGCGGGGATAGAACTTCGCCAAAGTTATACCCGTACATTAAAGAAACTTGGGGTCGACCAGCGCTTTAGAAACCATCCTAAAAACGGTGCAAAAGCACGCAAAGCTGATAAGAAAGTGAAAACGATAGCTGGCAGATTAGTACGCGAGCTGCAAAGAAAATTACCGGCAGAAAGCTACAAAACAGATCTGGAACTGTTTGATCGGGTACTCCGTCAAAAACGTCAGGACAAAAATAAGGTTTATAGTCTTCATGAACCTGAGGTGGTATGCATAAGCAAAGGCAAAGAGCATAAGAATATGAGTTTGGCAGTAAAGTATCGATCACGGTCACTCAAAAGAGCGGTGTGATCATCGGGGCGATAAACATTCCCGGAAATGATTATGACGGACATACGCTGGATGCAGCGTTGGAACAACAGCAAAGGCTTACCGGCCATAAACTCAAAGAAGCCTTTGTCGACCGGGGCTATCGGGGAAGAAAAGAGGTGCTGGAAACCGCTATCCATACACCCAAAACTTTCAGTAGTAAACTAACAAACTATCGAAAAGCCAAATTAAAGGAAGGGTTTACCAAAAGAGCGGCTATCGAACCTAAAAATTGGTCATTTGAAAGCAGATCACCGTCTAAGCCGTAACTTTTACAAAGGAATCAAAGGCGATAATATCAATGTAATGCTTGCTGCTGCCGCAATGAACTTTAAAAGAATGATGAATATCTGGAAAGACAATCTTTTGGCTCTTTGTATATGGCTTACCCGGATCCTTTCGCAAATACTTAAATCACCAGAAATGACTATGCCGAATTATTTATTGACTTTTTAAGGATTGACTAACTAGTTTATGAGGCGGTTTTTGTTTTGAAAGCATTAGAATAGCCCCATTAGGAACAAAGTCTGTAATGGTAGGTTTTCGGGTGATTTTTCTATTTGAGATAAGCTTTAGAGTAAAAAAGCGAAGTTTCGCTTATGCTTCCCACTTTCTGAGGTTATGTGCAATAGAAGTAAACCGATTTCGACTTTTTGGTTAATCTGTGCGATTCATACAGATCGTTTCCATAACTTTATGTTAAATTGATGGAA
>CAZZVY010000423.1:0-2133 GCA_964657585.1 uncultured Mucilaginibacter sp.
GCGGCATTATAAATTTTGGCGGTGTTTCCTGCACCGTCTGTGGTGCTGTACGCACCGGGAGAAAGAAATTGCTGAAGCGGTGAAATAAGCAAGCCAATTTCAACCATATTATACAATGGTTATAGAGCGCTTAGCTATAAAGCCTTTCAGCTGTAAAAAGCAGGTGCTTCCTGAAAAACAATGTTTACGTAGGCCTGTTGTATCAGCGCTGCAAACCGAATAATTAGGTAATTTGCAGCGTTAAATCTTTTATTCTTATATGGATACTGAAAAAGCTATTTTGGCCGGCGGATGCTTTTGGGGCGTTGAGGAATTGTTTCGCCATTATCCGGGTGTTATTTCAACAGAAGTAGGCTACACTGGCGGCGATGTCCCTAATGCCACCTACCGTAACCATGGCACCCATGCCGAAGGTATAGAGATTATATTTGATCCGGCGCAGCTATCTTACCGCAAACTGCTCGAATATTTTTTTCAGATACATAACCCCACTACTAAAAACAGGCAGGGGAATGATATAGGCACATCATACCGGTCGGCTATTTTTTATTTGAACGAGGCACAGCGTGAAACTGCCAATGCTTTAATTGCTGAGATGGAAACTTCAGGCAAATGGCCCGGCAAAATTGTAACGGAGGTTGTGCCTGCCGGCGATTTCTGGAGCGCGGAAGCTGAGCATCAGGATTATCTGCAAAAGAATCCTTATGGTTATACCTGCCATTATGAGCGGCCTGACTGGAAGCTCTGAACACATTATCATGGATCAGCTAACCATTTTCTTGCTAAACTTTGTAATGACTATATAATAGAGATAACATATCTATTTTATCTATATATCATCTACATAAAATATTGCCGTGTATAGTAAGGTTAACTAATAATGTGATAGCTTAGTCGCTTAAACCAATTAATTAGAGATATGGAAAATAACGCGTCAAAGGGTATTTTGCATGACATGGTAGGCGAAGGCAAATGTCCATTTTTTCACGGATCATTAAAGCAAAGCGCCGGCAGCGGCACACGTAACCGCGACTGGTGGTCTAACCAATTAAAACTGAACATTCTCCGCCAGCACTCCGCTTTGTCTAACCCCATGGATGAGGATTTTAACTATGCGGAAGAGTTTAAGAGCCTGGACCTGGAAGCAGTTAAAAAAGATATTTTTGAACTAATGACCACATCTCAGGATTGGTGGCCTGCAGATTACGGGCATTACGGGCCCTTCTTTATCCGCATGGCCTGGCATAGCGCCGGTACCTACCGCGTGTCTGACGGGCGCGGCGGCGCGGGTTTTGGTACACAGCGTTTTGCGCCGCTTAATAGCTGGCCCGATAACGCCAACCTTGATAAGGCCCGTTTACTGCTTTGGCCTATCAAGCAAAAATACGGCAAAAAGATATCCTGGGCCGACCTGATGATACTCACTGGCAATTGTGCCCTTGAATCCATGGGCTTTAAAACCTTTGGCTTTGCTGGCGGTCGTGCTGACGTTTGGGAACCGGCAGAGGATGTTTACTGGGGTTCAGAGAACGAATGGCTGGGCGATAAACGTTACACCAAAGAACGCGAACTGGAAAACCCGCTGGCAGCCGTGCAAATGGGCCTGATATATGTAAACCCTGAGGGGCCAAATGGCAACCCTGACCCGGCCGGGTCCGCACGGGACATACGTGAAACATTTGGCCGTATGGCAATGAATGACGAGGAAACCGTTGCGCTGATAGCCGGCGGGCATACTTTTGGCAAAACCCATGGCGCTGCTGAACCAGGCCCTCACATTGGCCGCGAACCTGCAGCTGCCGGTATAGAAGAGCAGGGCCTGGGCTGGCGTAATTCATACGGTACGGGCAATGCCGGTGATACCATAACCAGTGGATTGGAAGGTGCCTGGACCACAACCCCTACCCGTTGGGGAAATAATTATTTTGAAAACCTTTTTGGCTTTGAGTGGGAACTGACCAAAGGCCCCGGCGGCGCCCATCAATGGAAACCAAAGGACGGCGCCGGCGAAGGCCTTATACCGGATGCGCATGACCCGGCAAAACGCCATGCGCCTTTTATGCTTACCTCAGACATTGCCCTGCGCGTTGACCCTGAATATGAAAAGATTTCCAGGCGTTTTTTTTAAAACCC
>CAZZVY010000424.1:0-2119 GCA_964657585.1 uncultured Mucilaginibacter sp.
TCATTTATTAACTATATTAGTTATAAGCTATTAACTACCTATCTGGCAAACTGGTTTTCACCCCTTTTTATCACACTTCGGATAATTCTCTGAATTATCTACCAGACATATGCTGATTCGTCCTTGTTTATAACCGGAGGGTGAAAGCTAGTAGCTGGTTAAAACCTGCCAGTCTCTAATAGCCTCACGAATTAATTCATTAATGGATCGTTCTGTTTGTGCGCTACACTTTTTCAAATCTTTATATTCTTCTTCAGATCATCTCAGATTGGATTTTTGCATAATCCCATCTTATCTGCTAATATGGGATTATGGTAGCACACGGATGAAAAACTCCCACACCAATTGGTTACCATCTGAACCAGGAAAACCGAAGATATGGGGTTGCATCAAGAATAACTTTTTGGAAGTTGCCTTTGTTGCGTAAAATCTTCGAGGTGAAGATCCAGGTAAAGGCACAGCTAAAACGGTTTAGCCGAGTACGATAGTGGCAGTTTGAGCCTGCCCGACCTAGCTTTAGGGTTAGGGAAGAAGGAGTGTTTCACTGCGGATTTTATCCGCCGTAACCACAACGATTCAGAATCCTCCGGTTTCAACCGGGAGAGAGTTCAAAGATTTCAAGCCTCCACTGACGTATGAAGAAAATTTACATAAAACAATAATCTCACGGCAACGGATGTTGTTACTGATGTAACGGATGATTTATCGGTGGGACTTACAGATCAAGCATCCGCTACATCTGCTACAAAATCCGCTGCTAGGAAAAAACATGACTATTTAGTGAGCGTTAATTTTGTGGTTGAGGGAACGAGCTACCGCTTACTTTAACCACCGCGCTGCATCTTTGGCATGGTAAGTTAAAATCAAGTCGGCGCCGGCGCGTTTGAAGCCGATTAAAGTTTCCATCACTATGCGCTGTTCGTCAATCCAACCGTTGAGAGCAGCAGCTTTAATCATGGAATACTCACCGGAAACATTGTAAGCAGCAACAGGTAAGTTGGTAGCTTGTTTGACGCGCCAGATAATGTCCATGTAAGCTAAGGCTGGCTTAACCATGAGCATATCAGCGCCTTCTAAGATATCCAGTTCAATTTCTTTAATCGCTTCTTTGGCGTTAGCTGGGTCCATTTGGTAAGTTCTGCGATCGCCAAACTGTGGTGCTGAGTCGGCTGCATCTCGAAAGGGACCGTAGTAAGCCGAAGCATACTTGGCAGCGTAAGACAAAATCGGCGTATCTTGGAATCCAGCTTCATCCAAACCGTTACGAATTGCCTGTACAAAGCCATCCATCATTCCGGAAGGCGCGATGATATCCGCACCAGCTTTTGCCTGGGAAACTGCTGTTTTCTTGAGTAATTCTAGGGTGGGGTCATTCAAAACCCGTCCGGTCAAGTCACCCGTTTGCAGATAACCGCAGTGACCGTGACTGGTGTACTCACATAAACAAGTATCAGCAACGATCATCAAATCTGGTACGGCTTCTTTGACAGCGGTAGCAGCGAGTTGGATCATGCCGCAATCATGCCATGCACCAGTGGCATCTAAATCCTTATCCGCAGGAATGCCAAATAAAATAATGGCAGGAATTCCCAAATCGTAAACTTCTTTTGCCTCTTCGACAATTTTGTCTACTGAAAGTTGGAAGACTCCTGGCATTGATTTTACTTCGTTTGCAATTCCCTCTCCTGGTACAGCAAAAAGAGGGTAAATTAAGTCACTTGTTGTTAATACAGTTTCACGTACCATCTGGCGCAGTAGTGGATGGGTACGCAGACGGCGGGGGCGATGAGTTGGAAACATAAAGTTTTATAAAGAAAAAACGTAAATGGACACAAAACAAATCGGCACAAACACAGAGCAACATTTTGCTCCAGCCGGACAGACTACAAGCAGCGTGATTGTCGGCACCGTCAAACGCACCGGCTTCTGGTGTCCTACTGTGTAACGCTATGGGGTAATTTTGTATTTTACAGTTATGTTGTAAAATAAAAATATTAAAATAAAAGATTACCTAAATAAGAATATTATAGCTAAATAAGGAATATAATTTATTAAATATTAAAACTAATATATTATATTAAGACTACTAAAATAATACTAAAATTAATAATAACTATAT
>CAZZVY010000425.1:0-2072 GCA_964657585.1 uncultured Mucilaginibacter sp.
CGATTTTCGCAAAATGAACATTTGTAACTAGCTATAAATAAGCGTGTTCATTTTGTCCTGTGTTGTGTTGTCCTGATTAGGGTTGTCACAAGGAGAACAGGAGATGAACGAATCAAGGGTAAAAAATCCATTAGTAAAAGAAGAGATAAGGCAACAATTGATAGATGAATACTTGTCAACAGAGGTAAGCCTGCGTAGCTTAGCAACCAAGTATAATTATAATCATAATTTAATTTACAGGTGGATAATGACTTATCAAAAGTTGAAGAAAAAGGATAAGTTGCTTCATCGTAATGGAACTGTAACGACCTTACCTGAACCGGAGGTAATGTCCACAGATGTGGGCTGGTTACAGGAAGAACTGCGTCTGTCGAAAATCCGCATTTTGCTATTGGAAGCGACTATTGATATCTCAGACGAGAAATTTGGCACCAACATGAGAAAAAAAGCTGGCGCCAGGCAGTCATGAAAACAGAACAATCGCACGGGATTGATATATCCCTTCTTTGTTCACTGTCTGGTTATTCCCGTCAGGCTTACTATAAGCAGCTGCGTTATAAAGAGAAGGGTCAGCTTCAGGACGAACTGATTATTCAAAAGGTGCTGGACTATCGTAAAGTTCAAAAAAGACTGGGTACCTGTAAGCTACTATGGCTAATGGCCCCGTTCCTGAAACAGCACCAGATCAGTATCGGCCGGGATTCGATGTTTACCCTGTTACGTCTTAACAGGCTTTTAATAGGTAAGGGCAAGCATAACAAGCCCAAAACGACTGATTCAAAGCATTGGCTAAAAAAGCATCCTAACCTGATACAAAACCTGACACCGGTAATGGCAGGAGGGGTTTGGGTAAGTGATATTACCTATATTGAATTAAGCGATGGACACTGCTACCTGAGCCTGGTAACGGATGCTTACAGCCGCAAGATCGTTGGCTTTCATCTTAGTGAGCAGCTTACTGCCAATGGACCTGTAGCTGCCTTAGAGATGGCAATTAAATCCTGCGGTAATACCCAAGGGCTAATTCATCATTCAGACCGGGGATGCCAGTATTGCTGTAATGATTATGTGAAGCTGCTGAAAGCAAATAAAATCAGTATCAGCATGACCCAAAGCGGTGACCCCAGAGATAATGCCATAGCTGAAAGAGTAAACGGCATACTAAAGGCCGAACTGCTGGAAGACATATATACAGACGCAACGGCAGCCAGGGCATCTGTAGCCAGGGCAGTTAACACCTATAATTTTTTACGGCCGCATAGAAGTCTCGATATGCTTACCCCGGCACTGGCACACAGAAAAGTAAATCAGTTAAAGCATCACTGGAAAAGTCCCTATCAAAGGACATTAGAAAGGGAGGCAATTATGGATGGATGATTAAATTACTTATCCACAAAAATGACTGGCTTTTAAAAGAAAAAAAGAAGCAAAAAAAGAAAACGTGTTAGGATATGGACAACGCTCCGCGTTCCCCACATCCTAACACGATAAACAAACAACAATTAACTTTAACTTTATAAAAAACAGTGACAACCTTTTTCAGTACGGCACAAAGGGTATGTGAACAGTTGTTTAATGCTAATGTTTCCCGGTCTGATTGCACATAATATCACCGACCAATTTAACAACCTGGGACATCACACTTACGAGCTTTATTTTAATTATGGTATTTTAAAGCCTTTAAAATCCTCGATTTTAGGCGTAACTCAACCCGCAAATAAGGATGTGTATACTATCTCACTAAAGAATGGAGTTGCTGTAATATCTAACTCCAAAGGAGCGATTGGGGAAAGATGGCGGTGAAATTTTGAGCCGATAAAATAACTCAGGTCCATTTAATAGTCTTTAATAATCCAGTTCCCTGCATTCAAAACCTTCCTTATGTAATAAAGACTCAATAAAACGCGGTGAAACATCGCCGGCTTCTATTCTAAGGATGTTATCACAATCATCAAGGTCAATGTTCCAATTAATAATTTCCGGTATAACGGTTAGCAAGGGCTTTACCTTGCTAACCTGTTCCGGCTTTTCAATACTGGTAATAAATACGAGTACTTCCATATGGCTGTCTG
>CAZZVY010000426.1:0-2049 GCA_964657585.1 uncultured Mucilaginibacter sp.
GGAGGCTTGGGAGGAGCCGACATTTTATTAAATTTACCGCATGACTAAACAAAGCGCAGGTATCTTGCTTTATCGCATAAAAGATAAAAATCTACAGGTTTTTCTTATTCATCCGGGCGGGCCGTTCTTTAAAAATAAAGATGAAGGAGCGTGGTCTATCCCCAAGGGCGAATTTTTAAACGATGAAAATGGGTTAACAGCAGCAAAACGTGAGTTTTTGGAAGAGACCGGACAGCCTGTTGATGGTAAAATCACAGAATTAAAGCCTGTAAAGCTAAAAAGCGGAAAGATAGTTTACGCCTGGGCGGTTGAAGGCGATATTGATGAAACAACGATAGCAAGTAACACTTTTCCGTTGGAGTGGCCACCGAAGTCCAGGAAGTTTATTGATACACCTGAAGTGGACAAAGGCGGATGGTTCAATCCGGAGGAAGCTAAAATAAAGATCAATCCGGCGCAAGCAGGATTAATTAATGAATTGGTTGATATGCTGTCATCAAATAGATAATCAATATCTGTCAAATACCGACGGGTAATTAACACTCCCGGCGTTTAGCCACCCAGTTTGATGCAACCGGCAAAGCATAAGTACCGGCATAAACTTGCTTTTTATCGGTTAATAATCGCTCCATAACTATTGCCGCAACCAATGCCTCCCGCTCGTTACCGGTTTGTAAAACTTCAGGCGTAAAATACTTTTTTACAAAGTGCGTATCAAACTTGCCCGATGTAAATGCGGGGTGCTGCATCACAAACTTGCCGAAACCTAAGGTGGTAGTAATACCTGTGATAAAGTACTCGTCTATAGCGCGTATCATACGGTCAATAGCTTCGGCGCGGTCTTTACCATAAACGGTTAGCTTGGCTATCATCGGGTCGTAATATATTGGTATTTCCATCCCCTGTTCAAAGCCATCATCTACCCTAACGCCCGGGCCTTTAGGGGTGATATAAGTTTGCAGCGAGCCAATGTCCGGCAGGAAATTATTGGCAGGATCTTCGGCATACACGCGCAGTTCAATAGCATGACCGGATATACTTAAATCTTCCTGTTTAAAGCTGATCGCCTCTCCTTTTGCTATCTGTATCTGTTCTTTTACCAAATCTATTCCTGTTATCAGTTCGGTAACCGGGTGCTCTACCTGGAGTCGGGTATTCATCTCCAGAAAATAAAAATTCAGTTGTTCGTCCAATATAAATTCCACTGTACCGGCCCCGGTATAATTAACAGATCTGGCTACATCAACCGCGCATTTGCCCATTTGACGGCGTATCTCAGGGGTCAGGATGGATGATGGCGCTTCTTCTATCACCTTTTGGTGCCGGCGCTGTACCGAACATTCCCGCTCGAACAGATGCACAATATTGCCATGCGTATCACCCAATACCTGTATCTCGATATGCCGCGGCGATGACACATAACGTTCAATAAATACCGAGCCATCGCCAAAAGCAGATGTAGCCTCGGATACAGCCAGTTGCATTTGTTCCTCAAAGTCATCCGCCTGCTCCACAATGCGCATGCCTTTGCCGCCGCCGCCTGCAGCAGCTTTTATTAAGATAGGAAAACCTACCTCAACTGCGCGCTTTTTAGCGTCCGGTACATCTGTAATAGCTTCTTCCGTACCGGGAACCATAGGGATACCATATTTCAACGCGGCCGCTTTGGCCGATAGTTTATTCCCCATTACTTCCATAGCCTCTGGCGAAGGGCCTATCAGTATCAAGCCTGACTCGCGTACCAAACGTGCAAAGGCCGCATTCTCTGATAAAAAACCGTAGCCGGGATGTATAGCCACGGCACCTGTTCTACGGCAGGCCTCAATTATCTTTTCGCCCGCCAGGTAGGATTGATTGCTGGGCGCTTCGCCTATAAAAACGGCCTCATCTGCATACCGCACATGCAGGGCATCCCTGTCCGCAGCTGAATATACCGCCACAGTCTTAATACCCATTTCCCGCGCTGAGCGCATTACCCTTAAAGCTATTTCGCCCCGGTTGGCGATGAGAATTTTTTTCATGGCATGAGGTAAAAGGATAAAGGTAAAA
>CAZZVY010000427.1:0-2004 GCA_964657585.1 uncultured Mucilaginibacter sp.
AATAATTATATCCGGCCGGTATTTGCGTATGGCGGCAATTATCTTTAATTGGTATTGGCTGTTATTTTCAAAAAAACCATCAGGAATACCAAGATTCTCCCGTACGGTTAACCCTAATACATTAGCTGCAATTTTAGCTTCAGTATTGCGTATTTCAGCAGTCCCTCGTGTGCCTAATTCGCCTTGGGTTAAGTCAATAATACCAACTTTATAACCTAATGCTATATGTTTAAGTATAGTACCGCCGCACCCTAATTCAGCATCATCGGGGTGTGCAGCTAAAACTAAAATGTTTAATTTAATACCCATTAATATTCTATAATTCAGCCAACAGGCGGTCTATCTTTTTCCGTATTTTGGATGATGTTGGCTTGGTAAAGGGGTAAAAAAAATCGGTAACCAACCCATGTGTATCTATAAGATACTTATGAAAATTCCAGCGGGGGGCCGTGTTAATCTTGCCGTTCTGCTTTTTGTCTGCCAAAAACTTAAAAAGGGGGTGTGTATAAGGCCCGCGTACCCTTATCTTTTCAAATAACGGAAAATGCGTACCATAGTTAATAGCACAAAAGGTACCTATAGCACTGCCTTCTAAGGGTTCCTGTCCGCCAAAATCATTTGACGGGAATGCCAATACTTCAAAATCCTTGTCTGCGTAAATATTTCTCAATTTTTCCAGATCTTTCAATTGGGGAGTGAAACCGCATTGAGAGGCGGTGTTTACTATCAGCAGTACCTTGTTCTTAAATTCGTCAAGGCTAATTTCTTCACCGTTCAACTTTTTGACGTTAAACTGGTAAATGCTTTTAATATCCATTATTTAGTTATTGAATGAAATATATCCTGCAGATTGCAGGATAGACTCAATATCCCTTTCTTGTGTAGGATCGTACACTTCCTTCAAGTTATGGCCAAAAATACGGGCAATGGACTGAAACATAAATGCATTCAGACCACCCTTCATTTCTTTCAGCATATCATAACTTGTATTTCCTGTTTCGCGGTTTATCAGTTTAATTAAAATTTCGCCCTGGGTTATAGTCAAGTTTTTAATTTCACGGTTAAAAAGGTCCTTTATCTGCGTTTCGCAAGTGTTTATCATATCTTTTTGCTTGCTTTTATCGCCGGTAGTAGCAAGGTCACGCTGTAATTGCTGGTACCTGGCGCTGGCGAAACGCATGTAAGGCAATACCTTGTATACATTATATTTAAGGCGATTATATTCCTGGTGTTCTTGCTCGCTTTTAAAAATACGGGAGTCAGTTATTTTAACTTCCTTGGTAACCACCCACGGAATCAATTCGCCCTGGTATTCGGTCAGATAGGTTTTGATGGTATCATTTTTACCTAATACAGGTCGCGGCAATGTGCCTTGTGCAACAGCAATAACTGCCATACAACAAAACAATCCAACAAAGCCAATAAATTTCATAATTTTACGTGATACAAAAATAATGCTATTTTTTATTGCATAGTATAAATATAGTGTAATTAAATTTATCAATACTACGTAATAGCATATACAAAGGTTTTAGATGAAAGAAATAGTGATAGACCTGGTAGCTGAAAAAGCCGAAATACTTAAAAGATACAGGGCTTTGCTGCGTGCATCTAAATCGACCCTGCAAAAGGGCGACAAGCGCATGATTCGCAAGGCTTTTGACATGGCTTTAGATAGCCATAAGGATATGCGCCGTAAATCTGGCGAGCCATATATATACCATCCAATAGCGGTTGCACAAATAGCTGCAGAAGAAATAGGGTTGGGTACAACCTCTATAGTATGTGCGCTACTGCACGATGTGGTTGAAGATACCAGTGTTACACTGGACGATATAGAGCTGGAATTTGGCAAAAAGGTGGCTAAAATAATTGACGGCTTAACCAAAATATCTGGCGTTTTTGATACAAACAGTTCGTTGCAGGCCGAAAATTTCAGAAAAATGCTGCTTACCCTTGCCGATGACGTAAGGGTGATCCTGATTAAGCTGGCCGATAGGCTTC
>CAZZVY010000428.1:0-1938 GCA_964657585.1 uncultured Mucilaginibacter sp.
CTTTTGGCATAAAAGGCATCTGCAGCGGGCCTCACCTGGAACATCACAGCGTTTAAACCTGTTTGCCGGTCAAACTCAAGCAGGTCGGTCAGCTCTTTCTTTTGCTTATCAGTTGAAAGGCGGGGCGCGCTCGGCCAGTCGATATTGCCGACAGTGGCTACCCATACCCCCCTGAATTCGCGCTTGGGCGCCGGGTTTGGCTGAAGTTGCGCCTGCAGCCCTACCCATGAAAAAATCAAAAAAAACAACAGAAATAACGATCTGCAAACGGCCATTTGTATAAATAAAAGCTGCAAAGATATAAACTGGTGCAACTAACTATGGCTATAACGGGCAATAATTACAAGTATTTTGTGTTTTTAACATATTGTTTTACTTTTAGCGTGAGTTAAACGGGTTACCGGCTGCACCAGTTTGGCCAGTAACCTACAGTTAATACCGGCGGCAGTTTTATCTGTTGATAACGCAGCTGGTTATTGGTTTTATTAAACTTATTTTGAACATGGAAAATCAACCCTCACAGGCCCCTTCTAAAAAGAACTCCAATGTTATTTACTTTTTAATTGTTGTAGTAATAGCGCTGCTGGTAACTGATGTATACCTGTATATGCAAAAAAATAAGTCGGATGTGCGGGTTACCAGCACAAACGACCAGAAAATGCGTTTGCAAACCGAATTGGACAGCCTGGAAGCGCAAGTAGAGCAGGTAGAAAAGGCCAGTGCGGGCAAAACCAAGATGAATGCGGCCATGCTGGCCGCCAATGATTCGCTTAAAGCAAAGATACGCGTATTGCGTACCGAACTGGCTAAGGGTAAATTAACCGAGGCAGACCTGTCAAAAGCACAGGAGGATGTAAAGCAGCTGCGTTATTTTGTAACCAAGTATACTGCCGATATTGAGGAATTAAAGAAACAGAACACCTCTTTAGTCTCTGAAAGGGATACGCTGAAAACCAACCTGGCCAGCGTTAGCGAAAAAGCCACTACCCTTGAAAAGCAAAATGAAGACCTAAGCACTAAAGTTAAGGCCGCATCGGCGCTTAAGATCGGCGCTGTTTCTGTTACGGTATATAAGATAAAGAACAGCGGCAAGGAAGTTGATGTAACCAGGGCCAGCACCGCTAAAAAGATAAGGATCAATTTTACCATTGCCAGCAACCCTGTGGCCGAAAAGCGCTTCCATGATGTATTTATCCGCGTGCTTGACCCAACAGGCAACCTGATCACTACACCGGAGACCGCCACTTTTACCTCAGACGGGCAGGACCTGCAATACACTTACAAAACCTCTATAGAATATAAGGACGACGGTGCGCCCTTTATGATAGACTGGATAAACCCGTCGCCGTTCCAGAAAGGGGAATATACCGTAATACTATATGCGGATAATACCAACATGGGCAAAGTAGGCTTTACGCTGAAATAAGTGAAATTCAGTTATCGTTAACAAGTCCCGCTTATTAGGTTAAGCGATGTTTTTTGATGTAACTAACGTGAGTTTGGGTTAAGGCCTTTGTACCCTTTTCAACCCCTTATTAAAGCTACTGCAAGTTGCACCCACTTAGTGTTCCCCTAAATTTAGGGGAAAAGTACCGGCAGTGCTAAAGAAATGGCTTAAAAGGGATTGAGGTATTATGCTTTTGCCGTTTCGTTATCCCGAACCCACGTTAATAAACTTATATGCGCCTGTTAACCTCTGCAATTAATTTTGCCACACAAGATTTGCCTATCTGTTAAGGGAAAAATCACACAAAGACAAAAATATCCAAATGCGTTGATTGAAGCGTTTGCTAATTTTTTTCGCATTTCAAATTAAAATCTTTTACCTTTAATCCTTTCAACATTTGCCGCATAGTTATGAATACCGTTGTTTTAGGCGCTGCAATCATTATCTTATTAATAGCCGTCATCTTATTTTTGAAGAGGCCCGGGCCAACA
>CAZZVY010000429.1:0-1929 GCA_964657585.1 uncultured Mucilaginibacter sp.
ACTAATAAAACCAGCAATGTTTATGTAAAGTATTATTCAGACCTGTTAAACTATGCGCCCGGTAATGAAAGTTTTTTAAAAATACAGCCTGATGACAGCCAGCAGGATGGCTACACCATGTTTGCGCCAACCGATGCGGCCCTGGTGCCTTATATTAACAATACACTGCTGGAGTTTTATGTGCCCGATGCCACCCAGCGTACCCAGGCCAACATCATAAAAAACCTTGCTTTGCTGCCCAGCAGCACCCTGGCCGATTTCATAAACGGCCACCTGTTCCAAACCACGGTATGGCCTTCAAAGTTTACCAGTAGTAAAAATCCGTTTAACGAGCCTCCACGCTTTGATCCTAACAGCAATGTTGTTGAAAAGCAGATGGGCAGCAACGGTGTGTTTTACGGCGTTAACCAGGTACAGCAAACCAATGAATTTAGTACCGTGTATGCCCGTGCCCTGCTGGACCCCGCCTATTCCATGATGCTGAGGCTGCTTAACCAAACGCTTAAGCCTACTGTTACCAACCCCGGTGTAAAGTTTACCGTTTTCCTGATTTCTGACGCACAACTGCAGTCTGTAGGCTATAGTTATGATTCCTCTTATGGTTATTTTACCTATACATCTAACGGCGTTGTCCAAACAGGCGCTACGCCGCAAAACACCTTACAGCGTATACTTTCCAACTGCGTTGTACAAACGCCGAACGGCGAGTTAAATAACCTTAGCGGCGATGGTATCATTGAACCGCTCGGCGGCGAATACATCAGGTGGCATAATAATACCGTTGTATCGGCTGGCTTGGTGGAGCAAAATAAGGCACTTAACGTTATAGGCTCAAGAAGTTACAGCAACGGCCTTGTTTATTATTTAAGCGGGGGCATACTTGATGTGCCTTCTAAATCTATTGCTGCAGAAATTGCGGCCAACGCAGGCACTGCCGCCGCCCCAGGCCCTTATTATGATTTTTATACCTACCTGGTTAGTTCTGGCGCATATAACCCGGGCGGCGGTGCGGCCGGCACAGGTGAAATTTTAGGGATTAACCTGGGTACAAAGTATACCGTGTTTGTACCAACCAGGGCTGCCATGCAGCAGGCCGTTTTAGACGGTTACCTGCCGGGTACATATACCACCAACCCTGTTACCGGTGTAAAAACCTTTTTAACATTTACCTATAACCCAACCAATACCAATGACAGGACACTGGTAACCCAGTTTATACTTTACCATGTTATTAACGGCAGCACTATAGTGCCCGATGGTAAAAAGCCGGCGCCGGGGACCTTAAACAATACCTTCCCTACCTTGCTTAAAAACCAGACCGGCGATGCGCTGACCCTTATAGCAACCAACACCGCTGGCGCAACGCCGGGTACTGGCACACTGGTAATGCGTGATAGCCAGGCACGTAATGCCAACGTAGTTCCGCAAAACAACAACCCGCTGCAGTTGCCGGGGCAAACCAGCAATTACCTGGGCAATTACAGCGTAATACACCAGATTGATAACTATTTCAGGTACACTTTCTAAACCGTTTATATCTTACACATGAGAAGATTTTTTACTCCTGTTTTTTGTATGGTTTTTTGCTTATGTACGTGTGCTTTTATGCGCGCTAAAGCACAAAATGCTGCAAAAATTCAAATTACCGGCCGTGTTGTTGATTTTAAAGACAAGCTGCCCCTCCCTGCTGTTACAGTTACAGAGCAGGATAAGGAAAAGCGTACCATAACTGCCCGCGCGGCAGATATTGATGGTAATTTTTCTATCGCCATCAGCGACCCGGCCAACAAACTGGTAATTTCTTTTATAGGATACCAGCCGTTAACGCTGGATATTGGCACCAGGAGAAGGTTTGATGTGCAGTTGAAAAGCAGCACCAATGACCTGACAGAAGTAACCGTAAGGGGCGTAGCGCAAACAAATAACGGC
>CAZZVY010000430.1:0-1913 GCA_964657585.1 uncultured Mucilaginibacter sp.
TCAGCTTATGGTTAATAAACAGGCTTGGAAACAGATCAGTGTATTTGCGCGGCACTACCTGGTTAGTAGTAACCAGATTACCAACTGATGAGGTATATTCGCTGCGTAAACCTGCTTGTACCGAAGTGTTTTTATAGGTTTTACTCAGGCTTATATAGCCGGCATCAATTTTTTCCTGGTATATAAAGTGGTTAGTGCGCGTAGTATCATTTATAAAGTTCCCGGCGGCATTCATTAGCTGGGCATTAAGGTTGTTATCCGTTTTCACATTGCTGAACTTTACACCCGCCTCCAGTTTCAGGCTTTTACTTAAAGGGTAAGCATAATCGGCCTTGGCGGTGCGGATGTCAATGGTTGATGGTGTCTGATTGCGCAAAAACATGGGCGGCTTTTTTTGCTGTCCATTGGCCAGGTAGGTGTAAGTATAGTAACTGGCATCAGAGTTATTGGTAAATTTAGAATAGTCTACATCAATACCCAGCGTTTGCCCCATGGTGTCTATCTGCAAACGGTCATTAATGTTGGCAGCAAAATTCCGGCTTGTCTGATCAATGGTTGATCCGCTGGTTAATGACGAATCTACACCGCCTGCAGTTTTACCGATATAGGTGGTTGATGGCAGCTGTTGCGGGTTGCTGGTATTATAGCCGTTCAGTATAAACCCTATGGTGTTATTACCTGTAACATCATAATCTGCCCCAAAGCGGTAATTGTTATTGTGGTAGGTTTGGGTAATTGCTGTATGCTGGTTAAAGTAGGTTTGCTTCCCCGCACTGTCAACAACCCTGTTTATGCCTATAGACCGATAGTTCCTGTTATCATTATGGCTAAAGCTGCCAAAAGCATTTAACCTGCCCTGTTTATGGTTAAGTGTTAAGCTCTCATTATCCTTGCCGTATTTTCCAATGCCCGCTCCTAAGGTCAGGGTGCCGCTTGTGCCTGCCTGGCGGTTCTTTTTAAGTTTAATATTGATAATGCCTGAGTTACCCGATGCATCGTATTTTGCTGATGGATTAGTGATGATCTCGATTGATGCGATATTGCTGCCATCGGTAGAGCGTAAGAGCGTGGCCAGTTGCGCTGCAGACAGGTAAGTTAATTTTTCATTGATCATTACGGTTACGCCAGCCTTTCCGTTCAGGCTGATGTTATCATCCTTATCAACTATAACGCCGGGGGCACGCTCCAGTATATCCATTGCCGAATTGCCCGCGGCCAGCACGCTGTTCTCCACGTTCATAACCATTCGGTCAAGCTTGCGTTCAATCAATGGCCGGGCCGATTCTATGGTAACGGTCTTTAACCCCTGTGCCGCAGGGCGCATCACTATGGCAGGTACCGTAAAACTGGTTTCACCGGCCGCTATGACAAAGGCTTTGCTTGTGCCCTTGTTATAACCTACAGCGGTAGTTTTAACAATATAATTGCCTGGGGCTGCTATGCTTAATGTGTAAGCGCCGTCGCCGTTACCTAATACTCCCTTTACAAGGCTTGAGTCCTTAGCGCGCAGCAGGCTAACGGTGGCAAACTCCACAGGTCTGTTTTCTTCGGTGATAATTGTGCCTGAAATTTTTATGGCAGGTTTAACTGCTTGTGCCAGGGCATTTACCGGGATAATAAATAATAGCAGTACGTATATAAGATATGTTTTTGTAACAGTGAATATCATTTGGTATGTAGCAGGTGATGTGAAAAAATTATGCAATAAGTATCCTGTAAAAGATGTTTGTCTTTTTTTTAAAGTGTAAAACAAAGTTTTAATTATAGGGGTGATGAAGCCCGATCAGTTATTTATAAGATGCACAAAGCAAGCTAAAGGTTACAGGTAGGGGCGAAATATTTTCATAACCGGTAATAACTTTGCCGCCACATCATCAATAAACGAAAAGTTTAAAGGATCAGCCCGGGTACAA
>CAZZVY010000431.1:0-1913 GCA_964657585.1 uncultured Mucilaginibacter sp.
AAAAATATAATTTAATGGCTGCAGATATTAAAAAACTGATAGAAGATGCCTGGGAAGACCGGAACCTGTTAGGCGAAAATGAATATATCAACGCGATAGAAACGGTAATTGAACGCCTTGATAAAGGCCAGTTACGTGTAGCCGAGCGCATTGCGGCACGGTGGCATGTTAACGACTGGATAAAAAAGGCAGTAATATTATATTTCCCCATCCGCCATATGGAGGAAATAAAAACAGGCCCTTTTGTATTTCACGATAAAATGAAATTAAAGGCCGATTATAAAAAGACTGGTGTAAGGGTTGTGCCGCATGCTGTTGCCCGTTACGGCGCATATTTAGCAAAAGGGGTTATCATGATGCCCTCTTATGTAAACATTGGCGCCTATGTTGATGAAGGCACTATGGTTGATACCTGGGCAACCGTTGGCTCATGTGCGCAAATTGGCAAACATTGCCACTTAAGCGGCGGCGTAGGCATTGGCGGCGTGCTGGAGCCCGTACAGGCAGCGCCGGTAATTGTTGAAGACAACTGCTTTATAGGCTCGCGCGCCATAGTGGTTGAAGGCGTACACCTGGAAGAAGAAGTAGTGCTGGGCGCCAACGTGGTACTTACCGCATCAACAAAAATTATTGATGTTACCGGCTCAAAACCTCAAGAATATAAAAGCTTTGTCCCGGCCCGGTCAGTAGTAATACCCGGCTCCTATACCAAAACATTCCCCGCCGGCGATTATCAGGTACCCTGTGCATTAATTATAGGCAAACGTAAAGCCTCAACAGATAAAAAAACATCGTTAAATGATGCGCTGAGGGATAATAATGTGGCGGTGTAGCCCACCAAACCCACCCCGAAAGGGAGCGTTTTTAAAGTTCCTCTTCCGGAGGATATTTAAGGCGTTTCCCCAAAATTACTGCTTTATAATAACTTTCAGATATGCGAATAGGTTACGATGCCAAACGATTTTTTCTTAACCCCACCGGCCTGGGAAATTACAGCCGGTGGCTGATAAGGTCGCTTGCGGTTTATTATCCTGGTAACAGCTATTTGCTTTATACGCCTAAAACGGGAGAAAATAACCGTGCAGACCTTTTACGGCCTTATAAAAATATTCAAACTATACTGCCTACACGCAGGGCACTTTCATCATGGTGGCGCAGCCGCGGCATTGTTAAATACTTATTAAAGGATGATATTGAAGTTTATCATGGTTTAAGTCACGAACTGCCTTATGGCATACGCAAAAGCGGCATAAAATCGGTACTTACCGTGCATGACCTGATATTTATGCGTTTCCCTCAATATTTTGGAATAGTTAGCCGCAGCATTTACCTGGCTAAGTTAAAGTATGCCTGCCGTATTGCCGATAAGATTATCGCCATAAGTCAGCGTACCAAGGCCGATCTGGTTGAATTGCTGGACGTAGCCCCGCAAAAAATTAAGGTTGTTTACCAGGGCTGCGATGCCGCCTTTAAAACAGAATGCACTGCAGCACAGAAAAGGGCTGTCCTGAAAAAATATAATATTACCGGCAACTATGTTTTAAGCGTGGGCACTATTGAAGAGCGCAAAAATTTACTGGTGCTTATTAAAGCTATGGCTAAGGTAAATGCTTCGGTAAAACTGGTAGTTATTGGCCGGCAAACAGCATATGCCGAACTGGTGAAGAAAACCATCCACCGCTACCATTTAACCGATAGGATGATATTTTTAAGCGACGTTAGCTTTGCCGATCTTCCGGCCCTTTATCAGGCGGCTGCCGTGTTTGTATACCCATCGCGCTATGAGGGTTTTGGTATACCCGTGCTGGAGGCCTTAAACTCGGGCACGCCGGTTATTGCGGCAACCGGCTCCTGCCTGGAAGAGGCCGGCGGGCCGGATAGCCTTTATATAGACCCGGACGACGAAAGGGACC
>CAZZVY010000432.1:0-1869 GCA_964657585.1 uncultured Mucilaginibacter sp.
TTCTCTGTCTGGTCTTGCTCAGCAATTGGTCGTATTCGGTAGCCTGGGATGGCACTTACAATGGGGCTATGCTGCCTGTTGGAACTTATTTTTATATCATTTCCATGACCGGCGCTACACCGCTTTCGGGTTCCGTTACTATTATCCGGTAATAGGGACACCCTTAACTTTATACTAACCGGGCTGGGTGCCCGGTTAGTTATTTATGCTTGTGATGAAAGACTTAAGCCAGCTTCCTTTTCACTTCCACATTTTCATAAGCTTCAACAATGTCGCCTATTTCAATGTTATTGAAGTTCAGGATATTTAAACCGCACTCGTAACCGGCCAGCACCTCCTTAACATCATCTTTGTAACGTTTTAAGGATGCCAGTTCGCCGGTATAAACTACTACCCCATCGCGGATGATACGGATTTTGCTATTCCGGGTAATTTTCCCATCCAATACCATACAACCTGCAATGGTACCCACTTTGGTTATCTTAAAGGTTTCACGTATCTCAACATTAGCCACAATCTTTTCTTCAAAGGTTGGTGCAAGCATACCCTCCATAGCGGCCTTTATTTCGTTAATAGCATCGTAGATAATTGAATAAAGCCTGATATCGATCTGCTCCTGTTCGGCCAGTTTACGGGCACCGCCTGACGGACGCACCTGGAAACCGATGATAATGGCATCAGAAGCTGAAGCCAGCAATACATCTGATTCAGATATTTGCCCAACAGCTTTTGATATGATATTTACCTGTATCTGGTCTGTAGATAGCTTCAATAACGAATCAGACAATGCCTCGATAGAACCATCCACGTCGCCCTTAACAATAATGTTAAGTTCCTTAAAGTTACCGATAGCCAAACGGCGGCCAATCTCGTCAAGCGTGATGTGTTTTTGTGTGCGCAAGCCTTGTTCGCGCTGTAATTGCAGGCGTTTGTTGGCAATTTCGCGGGCTTCCACTTCACTTTCCAATACGTTGAATTTATCGCCGGCAGTAGGTGCGCCCTGCATACCTAATACCTGTACCGGTACCGATGGGCCAACCTTATTTATCCTTTGTCCGCGGGCGTCTGTCAGCGCCTTAACCCGGCCGCTGTAACAGCCCGCTAAAATAGGGTCTCCTACACTTAGCGTACCTGCCTGTACCAGTACTGTAGTTACAATACCGCGGCCTTTATCAAGGGCGGCTTCAATTACAGTACCAACGGCACGTTTATCAGGGTTGGCCTTCAGCTCCAGCAATTCCGCCTCAAGCAATACCTTCTCTAAAAGCAGGTCGATATTCAACCCGGTCTTAGCCGAAATTTCCTGCGTTTGATACTTGCCGCCCCATTCTTCTACCAGTATATTCATGGCAGATAACTGCTCGCGTATCTTATCTGCATTGGCGCCGGGGCGGTCTATTTTATTAAAGGCAAATATGATAGGTGCGCCGGCAGCCTGGGCATGGTTTATGGCCTCGCGGGTTTGCGGCATCACGCTGTCGTCAGCAGCTATTACAATAATAACAATATCGGTTACCTGGGCGCCGCGCGCACGCATAGCGGTAAACGCCTCGTGACCGGGCGTATCCAGGAACGTGATCTTGCGGCCATCTTCCAACGCAACGTCATAAGCGCCAATGTGCTGGGTAATACCGCCAGCTTCGCCAGCTATCACATTGGTTTTACGTATAAAATCGAGCAATGAGGTTTTACCGTGGTCAACGTGACCCATAATAGTAACTATTGGTGCACGGGGCACTAATGATCCCGGGGCATCCGCTTCGTCCAGACTGGCCTCTTCGTCCTGTGGTTTTACAAATTCAACCTCATAGCCAAATTCGTCGGCCACAATAGTTAGTGTCTCGGCATCCAAACGCTGGTTAATTGATA
>CAZZVY010000433.1:0-1863 GCA_964657585.1 uncultured Mucilaginibacter sp.
CCGACCCAGATAAGGTTTGCTTTTTTAAACTACCGGCATAGGTTACTACCGACTTTAATTTCACCGCTGAGGCATTGACCGGAGGGCTTTGCTTTGCCAACTTCCCGTTATTGGGAGTTTGAGCAACAGCCAGCCCGTAAAGCGCTGGTAACAATAAAAAAAGTGAGTAAGTTTTTTTCATTTGTCGTATCAATCATGATAATTGAGTGCAAATAACATGCCGTATATCAATTATTTAGGCCAACCGAAGCAACAATATATACCAATAAAATAAATAAAGCATGATGTAACTAATATTTAACGCTTAAGAAATTAAACTTGCGTATCTGTTTAAAAATAATTGTACAGATTTAAACCTGCTGATTGCATTAAATAAAATTATGCCTGTTATAGCACACACAATGCCGGACAGAACATCCACAATGTAATGGTGACTTGCATAAACTGCCGTGAACCAGATGCCCAGCATTACTAAAATAAAGAAGATATTAATGGCGCCAAGGCGGTTCTTTAAACCATAATATAAAACAATTACAGGATAAGAAGAATGCAGTGATGGCATTGCTGCAAATACATTAGACCCCTTTGCGTAAATACCTTTAAATATGGCAGCATGTAAAAAATTGTCAAACCGGGCCAGCCCGCCGGTATTGCCGGGCGTATGGGCTATAAACTTAAAACCATGCAATTGTATGTACCAGGGCGGTGCGGCCGGGTACAGGTAATATACAATAAAACCCAGCAGGTTTACTATAAAAAACGTTAAGGCAAAGTACAAGAATTCCTTTTTGCGGGTAAAGAACAGGTATGCGGCAAAAGCCAGGGGCACAGGCACCCAGCACAAATAAAATAAACCGCTAATTACATCAATGGCTGGTTTGCTGTGGGCCAGCCAGTATTCATTAGCGGTGATAAGCTTGCCGTTATAGTGTATGCCAAACAGGCTTTTCTCGAAATTATAAAGCCCGGCAATATGCACCGGGTTGTAATTATAATTAGGGAATGCCTTCATGTAATCAAAAATTATCCAGTACAGGATAAATATGGAGAAGCCCAGTATAAACTTGCGTGTGATGCCCGATAGATAAAAAAGCCCGTTAAAAATGGCTATTAGTACCAGTTCATCGGGTTTAAAGCCGATCAAAAAGATTGATAACAGCAGGTAAGCCAACGAAAGGAGCGTTACTGCCGTAACAGATGTGGCGTTTATGGTAACGCCCGTGCCGGCAGCACTGTTCATTACTTTTTAGCGAAGTCGGAACGGAATATCTTATCCCACAAAGGTGAACTTACGCCGTAACCGCGTTCCGGGTCGCCGTAGTGGTGCAGCATGTGGTGCTGTTTAATGCGTTTCCACAAGCCGCCCTTAAAATTAAAATGATGGATGGCGTAATGGCCGATATCATAAAAAAGATAGCCCAAGATAAAGCCGGAGTAAAACCCAAAAACATAATTTACCGGCAGCAAAGCTTTAAATAAAAAAAAGAACCCTGCAGCTAAAGGGATACTGGCCGATAGCGGCATAACCAGCCTTTTGGCATCGCTGGGATAATCATGATGTACGCCGTGAAATATAAAATGCAAACGCAGCCCCCATGATGATTTGGGGATGTAATGGAAAACAAAGCGGTGCAATACATATTCGGTCAGCGTCCAGATAAACAGGCCGAACAAAAACATCTCGATATAATTAACTGCGCCAAGGCCTGTTTTAAATAAGGCTGTATAAGTGCAATAAATAATAACCGGAACGTAAACATATAAGGGCACCGTGAAATGTACCTTTGACAGACCTTCCAACAGGTCGCTTTTAAACATTCTTACCGACTCCGTAGAGTTGGAAACATACTTCTTTTTCATTGC
>CAZZVY010000434.1:0-1849 GCA_964657585.1 uncultured Mucilaginibacter sp.
CTTGCCAATATTCTCAATAGCGCCTTCTATATCCTTAATAGGCCGCCCTATACGTAATAAACCTTTTTGCAGCATACGGCCAAGCGGTGTATTGCTATTTCGGCATATGGCTATGGCCGAATCCAGTTTGCCTTCCACAATGCTCATCCGTACCTGTCCCATTAATGCCGACTCGTTTTTTGATGCTTTGCGTATAGTAAAGTAACGCTCAAAAAAGATGATCAATGCCAGTACCAGTAATATGCCTAAGGGCACCATAACCCAGCCGCCTTTAAGCAACAGATCGCCAAAGTGCAGTTCCTGCTGTTGTAGGGCTGGTGTTTGTATATTGCGGTTAAGGCTGTCGGTAGCTAATTGTTTTGCCGTATCGGCTATCTGTATCAAAGCAATCATTCTTTATTTGTTAGTATTGTTCAACTCGCACATCGTCTCTTGTTAATTTACCTGTAGCTAACAGCTCCTTTTCAGCATCTTTTGCCTCGGCACGAGTTTTAAATGCTCCGAGTATAACTTTATAATTACCGCCTTTATGCACATTGGCGTTTGCCAGCCTGGCCTGCACAAATCCTTTATTCTTCAACTCTTTGATACGCATATCGGCCCCATGCTTAGTAGGGAATACCTGTGCATATATAACCCAGGTGCCCTTAGCAATAATATCAGGCATTGCAGTTACCGGCGTTGCAGTAGCGTTTGCCGGCACAGGTGCTGCCGGCGCAGCGCTTACCGGGGTATTGTTTACTGCAATTGTTTTATCAGGTGCATTGTCATTATTGTCTGCATCTGCATCGCTTCCGGTGTTGGGCCTTGCGCCATTATATATTTTAACAGCGTTGGTATCTTTTTGGGCAGTGCTGTCCGGTTTTGCCGGTGCCTGTACAACTACCTCGTTAGTGTCTTTTTTAATAATAGGATCAGCATGGTTTTCAATTACAGGATTGTTGGCAGAGAATTGCTGAAACAACTCCGGTTTATATTTATATAAGCCCCCCAGTACAATAAATAATACCAATACTGCGCAAACAACAATCATCCAGGTGGCAATGCCTCGTGGCCCGCTTTCATACGCTGCCTCTTCGGTTTCTGTACCGTTTTGCGCTGCACCTGCAATTTGGGCTTCAACCGGTTCAGGCATAATTTCTGTCGCTTTTGCAACGGCAGATGTTTCAAGTGCAGTAACAGTTGTTCTTTCGTTTGCAGCGACCGGTTTTTTTGCAGCATCGCCGATACGGTAAGCATCAACGGGTGTGTACGCGAAAAAGGCTGGGTCATCATTATTATTGAAAGCATTAAAGGTAAGCTTTGTACCGTCGGAACTGAAGGTGCCTAAATTATGCAATTCTGCCTGTTGACCAACTGACTGGTTCTTTAAGTTACTGGTATATTTTTCTATGAAATATTTAGCAGATGAAACGGATATTTTTTTTGATGCCGATATGTATTCTGCTAATGCATCGTCATCATTATCAGTTACAGGTTCAAATTTTATGGCATAGTGCGGGGGCAAAAACTGTTTTGTACGGTTATCATAAAATGCAGGCATACGCACCTGGGCAAAATGGCCTAAGTTTGGTACGCTTAACTGCCCTTGCTGCCCCAGCAAATCGCTTATAAAATAGGCTATGTCCATGCTGATAAAAGTAACAGTTAATTATAAAACATCAAAGCGTTTAAAAACCATAACTTACCCCGCCCATTATATTAAATCCGTAGTTGGGGTAGTACAGCCAGGCAGAGTAACTGGTATTCAGTAAATTATTTGCCTGCACAAATATTCCCAGTCTGCGGGTTACTTTGTATTCGGCCCCGGCATTGACATCGGCAAACGAGTTTATGGATATAACTTGCG
>CAZZVY010000435.1:0-1841 GCA_964657585.1 uncultured Mucilaginibacter sp.
CAAAGGCAGACCGGATAAAGTTATAAATGCTGACCGCCCAACCATTTTTATAGTTACAGCCGTTACCAACATCTCCTATAATTCCATAGAGTGAGCCGCCGGTAAGCAGGCACCAAATATCGCCGATCACGCTGTAAGTGGTAAGCCCGGCGTTTGTGCCCAGCTTATCTGCTGTTACCTGTAATTTGTTTTGAGGTGCAGAATTAATAATATTACCCGATGTGTTTAGGGTTTTATCAGTTATCTTTTTTCCTTTATAGTATTTCAGGGTGCGAACAGTAGGAGTTTGAAAGGAGACAGATACAATGTGGCCGGTATACAGGTGCGTGCCCGGTGTGGCATCGTCCCACTTATAGGCAAATGCCTTAAGCTGGCCGTTTTCCTTGGTGAAAAATAAGGCGGCATCATTTTTTATCGGAATCCTTATTACATGGTGATGATCCACATAGGTTTGCGCAATGCTGTCCATACGCAGGTTAGCTTTATCCGGTGCAGCTATATTGGCGTTTAGCCAGCTGTAAACTTCGGTCATTTGTATGCGCACCGAGGGGTCAAGTTTTGTGAAATCAAACCTGTCAGGCCGGGAACTGCCGGAAGAGCTATCATTATTCAGGGGTACATACTGCCTTCTGCAGGAATTAATAGCAATTAAAAGAAGGAGGCTGATTAAAATTGCGGCGCGTTTGCGCAAACTTAGCGTAAATTGTTTTTTCATTTTGTGATAAGATTTAAGGTACACTGCCCAACGTTCAGGGCATAGCCAAATATTAATATTGTTTATTAAAAAACAAAATTTATTTAAAAAAATTTTGCTGTTTAAAATTGCTCCAACAATAAATCCGTTGTATACAACTCCAACTATGTCGGCAGTACCTTTTGCCTTAGCCTTTTACCTAAATTTGCGCTCAGCTTTAGCTCTCTCCCAGCACCCGGCCTGCGGTGGTGCAGGCAATGTTCAGCTGCGCGGGCGGGCCACATTAACAACTGACTTAAATTAAGCAACCGCTAATTACTACCTTTACCCTCATGAACTACCCTACCTTCCAAACCGAAATGCGCGTAAGGCCCGATGATATTGATATGTACCGGCATGTGCATAACAGCCGGTATTTTGATTATGTGCTGGCCGCCCGGTACGATCAGATGGACCGTTGTTATGGCATGAGCATGGAAAGCTTTATGGAGCGCGGCTTTGGCTGGCTGGTACGCACTGTTTTTATTGATTACAAACGCGCGCTGGTTATGGGCGATCATTTTACTGTCGCCACCGGCATTGAAACTATTGATGTAAAGGGCTGCCGCGTAAAATTTGGCATCAGCAACAAAGCCACAGGCAAACTATGCTGCGATGGCTGGTTTGATTTTGTGATGACTGACCTGAGTACCGGCAAAGGGGTTAAAGTACCTGGGGAAGTAATAGCCCATTACAGTTTAGGAACAGAAAGCTAAAAAAATGGATCTATACCTACAACTCAGCTTTCTGCTTTAAGCCTTATTTATTTCCTTCCAAAGCAAATCCTTCAGTTCGGTGATACCTTGCTGTGCTACCGACGAAATAAACACCGAGGCGATGTCTTTCGGCAGTTCCGCCTGCATCTCCTGCTGCAGTTCTTCATCCAGCAGGTCGCCTTTGGTAATGGCTAACACGCGTGGCTTGTGGATCAGTTCGGGGTTATAGGCTTCAAGTTCTTTCAGGAGGATGTCATACTCCTCTTTTATAGTACGGTTGGTATCCGCCGGAACCATGAATAACAGTACCGAATTACGTTCAATATGCCGCAGGAACCTAAAACCCAGTCCCTTGCCCTGCGATGCACCTTCAATAATACCCGGTATATCCG
>CAZZVY010000436.1:0-1824 GCA_964657585.1 uncultured Mucilaginibacter sp.
TCAGGCTTTAATCCCATTAATTTTTCAGGTTCTGCTGTTTCTGCCCATGCTGCAGAAACAACCCGGATACCTGCTTTCTTGCTCGCTGTAATATCGCTTGGCGCATCGCCTACGTATATTACTTCCTCTTTTTTCAGACCTTTAAACAGGTCTAAAATAATCTGGATGCCTTCTGCTTTTCTCGGGCCACCTGGCAGCCCGGTTTCAATAGCCTCAAAATAATGGGAAAGGTTAAATTTATTTAGGGAGGTTTCGGTACTGTATTTTCCTTTACCGGTCACCATTGCCATCCTGACTTGTTTGTCTTTTAGCGAAATAAGCAGTTCCTCAATACCGGCAAAAGGATCAGGGCACATTTCATGCAAGGCATCGTAGCATTTTAAATAATCAGAAACCCCCTGTTCATATTGGTTAGGGGCTAAAGCCATTATGGTACCTTCTTCCGAAGGGCCAAATGTTGCTATGATTTCTTCGTCCGAAACGGACCGGTTTATAAGCGGCTCAACAGATTTTCTAAAAGCGGCGATACAGAGCGGCAACGTATTAGCCAAAGTACCGTCCAGATCAAAAATTACTGCTTTGATTTTGTCCATTGGTAAATATAGGTATTAGCTTAACGTAGCGGCAAATAGTTTATAGGCCCTCGTTAACTTTACGTACTACACGGCATGGATTACCTACAGCTACCGAGTTTTCAGGGATAGAACGGGTTACGATGCTTCCAGCACCTATTACTGAATTTTTCCGATGGTAACCCCGGGTAAGATAATTACACCACCTCCGATCCATACATTATCTTCTATTTTCACAGGTAAGGCATATGTTCGGAAATATGGAATACCTGAGCCTTCGTGCCAACCGGCAACAAGCCTAACATTGGGATCTACCGAATGGGTAGCCGTATAAATTTGGACATTAGATGCGATCAAAACATTGTTCCCATCTCTATCCTGTTGCAATCAACAAACGTGCAATTGATATTGATAATTACATTATTGCCAACGAAAATGTGCTTACCATAATCACAAAAAAAGGGGTATCAATATTAACGTTGTTCCCAATGCCCCCAAACAGTTCCGATAGTATCTGCTTCTGTTTAGAGGCATCCGGGCGTGCCGTTTGGTTGTACTTCCTGGTAAGTTCCCTTGCCCGCCCGATCATTTCTTGAATTTCAGCATCAGAGATGTTAAAAATTTCACCGTCCAGGCATTTTTGAATTTCAGATTTCATTTCACAAATTTAAAAAAGGAACATTTCATTTAGCGTCTAGTATGCCTCTCTTAATGCTGGCAACAACACTTATCAGAGTATATCAACTTGTTTTACAAGAACTCCTTTATCTACACTTTCGTTTATTAAAGATTCTGCATAAGTCCAAATAGAAGTCGAACCATTTTTAATAACTTTTTTCTTGTCATAAACTTTTTGATAATCAACATTAAATTCTGTCCAGGTTCCACCGTTGTTTGAGATATTCTGCAATAAAGGTTCAAACCTGTCCATAGACCTGGCAAACTTTGCTTCATCTGTAATCCCGTCTTCAAACTCTTCCCAAATCGCTATAAATTCTTTCGCCTGTTCTAGTGGCAAAAGTCCGAAAATTCGTTTTGCTGCTATAAGTTCTTCTTCTGTATTGGTATGATTTTTTGAAGTGTCATAAATAAAAGTGTCGCCTGCATCTATTTCTACAATGTCATGGATCAATACCATTTTTAAAACCTTAAGTACATTGATGGGCTTATTCGAATGTCCTGCCAAAACTATTGTCATCATTGCCAAATGCCAACTGTGTTCTGCATCATTTTCGTGCCTGTCGCTACCAAA
>CAZZVY010000437.1:0-1822 GCA_964657585.1 uncultured Mucilaginibacter sp.
CAACCGCTTTGTTGTTTAGGCCCCTGCTCACCGGCGAAATAAAAACGATTGTTTTCATCCGGTCCATTCCACCGTTTACCGATATTTCACCGCCGTTTACCTAATAGCGCTGGGCAAAACATGCTTTTTGATGCAAATTTGAATCAGCAAACAAAAAGAAAATAACCAGCTAAAGTACAATCATTAACACACAAGCATCATGAGCACATTATTAAGCATCCCTGTCATTTATTTAATTGGCGCTGTTTTGTTAAAAGTTTATGCCCTGGTGCATGTGGTAAAGTTTGTATAACAGCTTCTATCATATAGCCACAGCCTCCCAAATCTTTGGTGGGCGGGGCAAACAAAACAGGTACCCTGCTATATCAAGGTGCCTGTTTTGTTTTAACATCATGTATCCTCATTTGGAAACGCTGGTAGCGGTACTACTTTATCCCGTAATGATCATTCATTAATTTTACAAATAAACCGCCCGGTAAAACCGATTTAAGGGTTACGGCAATGGTTTGCCCGATAGCGCCTATCAGGTAATTATGTTTAGGGTTTGATCTGCCTACAATCTTAACCACTTCAGCAGCAAGTTTAGCCGGGTCGGCGCCTATGCTTTCATCTTTTTCCATCGCGGCTACAGCGGCTTCATATTCACCCTTTAGTTTGTCGTTTTTCAGCGTAAACGGTACTTTTTCTCGGTTCCCGGTAAAATCAGTCTTAAAATCGCCGGGATTAAGTACGGTTACTTTAATTCCCGTATTCCTCAGTTCCATGCGCAGGCTTTCAGAATAGCCTTCAATGGCAAACTTACTGGCGCTATATAGGCCCTGGTAAGGTAAACCGAACAGGCCGGCCAATGAACCTACGTTAATTACCAGGCCCTGTCCTTTCGCTATCATGCCCGGCAATACAGCGCTGCTTACCCGCACCACCCCAAAAAAGTTAACCTCAAATTGCTTTTTGGCCACGTTAACCGGCATGGCATATAGCGGCCCCGTAATACCGTTGCCTGCGTTATTAATTAATACATCAATTTGCCCTTCAGCTTTAATAATGGTTTCAATAGCTGCATTTACAGATGCATCGTCGGTTACATCCATGGTAAGCGGCTTAAATGATGCATTTTTTACATTCGCGGCGTTGCGGCTGGCGCCATAAACGGTGTGCCCTGCTGCTGCCAAAGCAGTAGCTGTTGCCAAACCCAAGCCTGATGATGCGCCGGTAACCAGTATTACTTTTTTCATTTTTTTAATTATGAGGTATTGAAATTAGTGTTTGTAAATTTTCGTAAATATTGCACAAAAGCGTTTGCCAGGCAACACAAGCATAAAATATTTATGTTAAAAAATACTATGCATGCATAGTATTAAAATAAAATGTATACCTTGCACCATTTAACCAGTTATATATGGATACCCTGACCACCAGCAACTTTACAGGCTACGATTTTACAATAGACGAAAACCAGCAGATGATAGGCCAAACGGCCAGAGACTTTGCTGAAAGATATATACGGCCAAATATAATGGATTGGGACGAGGCACAAACATTCCCTGTTGATTTGTTTAAGCAATTAGGCGAGCTGGGTTTGATGGGCGTGCTGGTACCCGAGGTGTATGGCGGATCGGGCATGGGTTACCACGAATATGTGACTGTGATTGAGGAAATTGCTAAAGTATGCGGCGGTATCGGTCTATCGCTGGCGGCGCACAACTCCTTATGCACCGGGCACATCTTAACCTTTGGGACCGACGAACAAAAGCAACGCTGGCTGCCCAAACTGGCAACAGCCGAATGGATAGGCGCCTGGGGGCTGACCGAAGCCAACACC
>CAZZVY010000438.1:0-1804 GCA_964657585.1 uncultured Mucilaginibacter sp.
TTAGATGTAGAGTATTCATAAACCTGTACATTAACTAATGAAACTGTCATAGTTCCATTTTTATTAACAAGTGATTTTACAGTACCTGCAAAAGTAACATCACGGTCCATATCCGTTACGTAAACCTTCTTTTGGTTTACATGCCCCGCAACAGGCACTGTATACTGAAAAGGTTTTTTTTGTTGTAAAACTGAATCCTTATGCGCTATAAAGGCGTCAAGGTAAGATCTCCAGGAACTCCTGCTTAACGAAAACATGCTTGATTTCATTCCTTCCTTTTGATGCTTATACGAACCCTTTATTAAAAAGTTACAATAATCATTAATTTATCAAAAAATAAAACCTTAACAGGTGAACCGAAGCACGAATAAGCTGGATTGATGCTGGTATATTAGTTATTGAGCCTATATAAATTAGAATGATTTGAGGTACCCATTGATATCATTAAGTCCAGTATAAGATCTGTGCTTTTGGAAAACGGTAGCGCAGTTCGTATTCAAAGAACGTTTTAAGTTCAATCATAAGTTCTTTTACGTACACATATTTATGACCGCCAAATTTATTTCGCTTAATGGCCCGGTTAGTTTCAGTAAAGTCAAGACTGGTGTTTGGGTACCACTCCATTAGTATGTCGCGTGAACCTGGTGTGAAGCGGTGTGTAATCAGCTCAAAAGTAAGATCGGTATCAAAATCAAGGTTACGTTGTAAACCCTCCAGCAGGTTAGTATACTGTTGTTTCCAGTCAGGTATAGGTATAATCGGTGCAATGACAACCCCAATGGGATAACCGCCGCCACCCAATTGTTTTGGTAACGCCATTTGTCGTAATGCACAAATCCTTGCCTGTATATTCGGGGTGCCGCCTTCCAGCCTTTTTGCGACAGCCTCTGCATTAAGGCTGCTTCTGAACCGGGTGCGCCCGGCGTGTTCAATATTTAGCAACGGCCCAACGTTATCAAACTTGGTCACAAAACGCAGGTGGCTATTTGTCCGTTTTGAGAAAAAACGGATGGTCTCTGCTAAACCACCGGTAAGGTGTTCAAGACTTAGCGGATCTGTGTAGCAGCTTGCCTCAAATGAGGTGATTTTATTTAAACGTTCAAACCTGATCGTATTTTCAAGAATTAGGGGCAAATTTGCAAACACCCTGATGGCGGGCGGCCCTGAAAGACTGCCGGCCAGGTAGCAATACTGGCAGTGCGCAGGGCAACCTTCGGCTAAATGGAACTGCCAGTCAGCAGACGGAGGTATTGGCCTTAAATTAAAGGTACTTGGCGGTGCATTAACTATAGCTAAAGTATTTTTTGCAATGCGGTAGGTTGCACGTTCATCTTCACCTCTTAATCCGGTTATCCGGTTGTTTTTGGTTATCTCCACATTCAGATCAAGCGCCTTAACCCGTTCATAAATCATTTTGCCATAAGGTTCGGCAAAAGCGTCCGGAGTGAATACAACACGTTTTGGCATCCATAACTTAAAAGGTTTGCCAGTGTCATTTAAAATTTTTGATTCAGCGTTAATATCATCTAAAATGCTCAACAACTCCATATCTGCCTACTAACAAATAATGTTCCGCAAAGCAGATATTGAAAACAAAAGGAAATTAATGATTCCGTTTCTATGAATACTCTTTAATAGAAACGGAATGATATTAGTGTATAAAATGAGACTTTGCTGTTATTTGCACGATAAATAAATATGGCATAAGCAAATAAAAAAGCGGAAAGTCCTGTTTAAAAGACCTTCCGCTTAAGGGTAAATGATGGGGCTCGAACCCACGACCCTCGGTACCACAAACCGATGC
>CAZZVY010000439.1:0-1791 GCA_964657585.1 uncultured Mucilaginibacter sp.
ATCCCTGAAATTAGTTTCTAAAGTAAAATGCTGTTTTAACCTGACTGCTTCATTGGCCTGGTCAAAAAATTCCTGGGTCGCTGTATCATAAACCTGTTTCTTAGGCATTCCAGGTGATTGGACCTCAATGCGGGCAATAACTTTGTCCACGTCAAAAATAACAGCACCAGGCTCTGACAATTCTTTGGAAAAGGTCGATTTCCCCGCACCGTTTGGCCCCGCGACAAATAGTAGCTGCGGGTTATCTGACATACGGTCAAAGTGTTTTTACAAAGTTTTCTTTGCCGTTATGATCAACCCATATTAATTCTTTCCTGTCACGGTATTCGTGTACCGCATGTGCTGTGGTCGGGCAAACTAAAGGGTCGTAATAAGGAAGGTAGCTATCTTTTGCAAACGCTTCCTGTTTAATTTTTTCAGCAGTAGCTCGCAGTCGTTCCCGCAGCTCATCTTGCGATAGATCGAAGATTGAAACTGAACGTAAGTGGCTTGTGGTTGTGCTGCTCATAATTTGGTGTGTTGCGCTCATACAAATATAGTTATTTGGTAAATTGATGTTTTATTTGTTCCTGGAGTCTTTATGTTTCTTTTTCAACAAGTACCTGCTTTATATTTCTCTTTCAGCAATGCCATATCCTGGCTGACTTTCATGTCTAATATTTTAGCGTAGTGCTGTGTGGTTTTAATATTGGTATGGCCGAGCATTTTGCTAACCGTTTCGATAGGTACATTATTAGATAAGGTGACAGTTGTTGCAAAAGTGTGCCTTGCTAAGTGAAATGTCAAATGCTTAAATACATCGGATAGGTCTGCTATTTCCTTTAAGTAAGCATTCATCTTTTGATTGCTCAATACAGGCAATAACAATCCTTGATTTTCACATTGCGGGTGATCCTGATAGCGGTTCAGTATTTCTAACGCTGCTGGTAAAAGCGGTATCCTTGAAGGTGTATCTGTTTTTTGCCTGCTTGTAAATATCCATTTATCGCCATCCATGCCTATTCCGATCTCACTTCTTCTTAGTTTTTTAACATCGGCATAAGATAACCCGGTATAGCAGCAAAAGACAAAAACATCCCGCACCTGTGCTAAACGTTCAATGGCAAACTTTTTATTTGTGATAGCGTCCAGTTCTTGTTGCGTTAAAAATGTACGCTCTTTTGCTTTTGCAGAAGATTTAAAATTGATAAAGGGATTCTGCTTTAGCCAGTTATTGGCAATACAGTGATTGACAATTTTTTTTAGGTGCTTAATGTATTTCGCTGCAGATACTCCGCTAATTTTACACTCGGCTTTAAGGTAAAAATCAAATCCTGTGATAAAAACATAGTCTAGTTTGTTAATTTCGATATCAGTTTTACCGTACTCCTTTTGCAGGTAACCTGTCAGATGTTTTTCGGAAGTATTATAACCTTTTAAAGTATTGGCCTCAAAACCGTTTCCTATCAATGCCTTTACTTTGGTATTATGCTCTTTGAACAATTGCATCAGGAAGCGGCTTTTTTGGGTCTTGCCAATAAATTGGTTTTGCAGGCTTTCTGTTGTTACCTCCTGGTTTGCCTCAATTAGCACCTGGTGCGCATTTCTGAGTTTGGTTTGCAAACTGTCTAGGTAATTGTTAAGTGCCTTAACTTCTTCCTTGGTTCCAATGGCACGCCCTGCACGGCTGTTCCATTTAGTCGGGTCGCAATCACGGCCTGCGGACATATCCGCACGTTTGCCATTAACCGTAATGCGCATGTATATGGGCATTGCACCTCCTTTGTAGTTCTTTTGCTTTCTGATATAAAA
>CAZZVY010000440.1:0-1785 GCA_964657585.1 uncultured Mucilaginibacter sp.
ATACCTGGCAAGCGACAAAGGGTTACAATTGTTACCCGGCGATAAGGTACTGGAAGTTAAGAATATAGAGATAAATAAAGGTAAATCGGCTTTAACTCTTCTTGAAAAGAAGGACTATGATTTTATTATAGCTTTTGGCGATGATTATACTGACGAAGATGTTTTTAAAGCCCTGCCCGAAAGTGCTATAACTATAAAAGTTGGGAGCAACGTATCTGCAGCCAAGTTTTACTTACGAAACCCAACAGAAGTTAGAAACTTGCTGCTGAGCTTTATTCAGGGAAGGGAAAGGTGATGGGCAATTTTTGAGCTTAAAGGTTTAAAGGTAAAAGGCTAAGGGTTATCCATGCTTTTTACCTTTAACCTTTAAACCTGTCCTTGCCTGAATATGTTGACCGAAAATAGAGGTTTACAAACGATAAACCAACAGAAAATGGCAACAATTAGTGAGTATGAAAAGTTAACCGTTCGCGAGCGTCAGAACCGTTTTTTCAGTGAAACATTTAAGCGCTCAAAAGTGAGTGAGCTAGAGCGGAATATTCTAACGATATCCGAACTTTGTGCAGAATACCAGGTAAGCAGATCCGCTGTTTATAAGTGGATATACAAATACTCACAAATGCGAAAACGGGAAAACAAACAGGTTATAGAACCTGAGAGCGAAACAAGGAAAGTAATACTTTTAAAGCAAGAGGTGAGTGAATTGCAGCGTGTTATAGGCGAGAAACAGCTTAAGATGGATTTCCTGGAAAAGGTAATTGAACTGGCAGAAAAGGAATATGGGCTGGATATTAAAAAAAAATTTACCGCCAAACCATCTTATGGTACTGGTCAAACAAAGGACAGCGCCTTATGAAGATGAATGCATTGTATCGGGTTACCGGTACCAGTAAGCAGGCTTTTCACCAGTATTTAGATAAACAAATGCTGGTACTGGAAGAACAGCAGCAATTGTTGCCTGTAATCAGCCAGATCAGGGCCGATCATCCCCGTTTGTCGGTTCGGCAGATGTATGGAATGATCCAGCCTCAAAGTATGGGCCGGGATAAGTTCGAACAGTTTTGCTATCAATATGGCTTTAAACTGGATGTAAAACGGGCATTTCATAAGACTACAAATTCGTTAGGTGTTACCCGTTTTGAGAACCTGATAGCGGGCAGGGAGTTGACAGGTGTAAACCAGGTTTGGGCAAGCGATATTACTTTTTACCGCATAGGTGAAAGGTTCTATTATATCACTTTTATTCTTGATCTGTATAGCCGCTTTATCGTGGGATATGCGGTATCAACAGGTATGTTTACTGACCAAACTACTATCCCTGCTTTAAACATGGCATTAAAAGCGCGTGAGGTTGGCCAGGGATTGATCTTTCATTCCGACGGTGGCGGCCAATATTACTGCAAAGCTTTTTTAGCAATAACAAAAGTCAATCAAATCAAAAATAGCATGTGTGAAAGCGTCTACGAAAATGCACATGCGGAACGGATTAACGGCACCATTAAGAATGATTACCTGATTTACTACGGCCCGCAGGATTATATGGAATTAGTAAAACTAACAGATAAAGCTGTAAAAATGTACAACTTCTCAAGGCCACATTTATCACTGGGAAACAAAAGCCCGGCAGCCTATGAGTTGTCCACAAAGTCAGCGATTACTAACAAAGAAAAAAGAAGCAAAAAAGAAATCTTACAACAACAATAAACAATAAGTTTGTGTACCTGAAAAAAGTCAACCTTATTCAGGCATGGTCAGGCTATGAACCATCAACCATCAATTATAAGC
>CAZZVY010000441.1:0-1769 GCA_964657585.1 uncultured Mucilaginibacter sp.
TAATGATTTTAATTCTTCTACAGCCGGTCAGTATCCGCTTAAGCAGCTTGATCCCGGGTTTTCCATTGTTTTTGGAAAAAATGAAGTAATTGATATCCCCGCAGATTTTGAACAACTATGTAATTTGTTTGAATCCATTGAACCCAACAGCGCTGTAAAACTCATCAGTTTTATGAAGGAAGCGCAATTTAAGTATAAGGTTGGCATGGAAAGGCTGGTTTATAAGCCCGGTATTTCATTATTTGAATTTGCCGACCCTGAACTTATTAAGGGTGCGTTTAAGCTGCAGGTGTTTACATCTTTCAGTAAACACGTATCCCGGTATTTTAAAGATGAAAAGTTAATTGCCTTAATGGAGTTTCCGGTATTGTTTTTAGGCGCAATGCCCAAAGATACCCCGGCCTTGTACAGCCTGATGAACTATGCCGGGCTTAAGTTGGGCACCTGGTATCCAAAGGGTGGGTTTGGCAGTGTGGTTAACGCTATGCAAGCCATTGCTGAAAAAGCAGGCGCTGCATTTTTTTTTAATGAAGCAGTAAATAAACTGAACGTTGAAAACAAGATGATTGCCCGGGTTACTACCAGCCAGAGGCAAATATCATATGATGCGGTTATTGGTGCGGCCGACTATCACCATATTGAATCAGCGCTGTTAGATACCCCTTACCGAAATTATACCGAAAAATACTGGGAAAGCCGTGTACTTGCCCCATCCAGTTTAATATTTTACCTCGGTGTTACCAAAAAACTGGACCGGTTGCAGCACCATACTTTGTTTTTTGATGAAAATTTAAATCAGCACGCCATAGAGATCTATAAAAAACCCGCCTGGCCTAAAAAGCCGCTTTTTTATGTGTGCTGCCCGTCTAAATCAGACAGCAGCGTGGCCCCGCACAACCATGAAAACTTATTTATCCTGATGCCGCTTGCAACCGGTATTAATGATGAAGAAGCAATTCGGGAACAATATTTCCACCTTATAATGAACAGGCTGGAGGATTATGCAGGGCTGAAGATACGTGATAGCCTGGATTATAAACAGAGCTACTGTATCAAAGATTTTGTAAGCGATTATAATTCATACAAAGGAAATGCATACGGATTAGCCAACACCCTTATGCAAACCGCGCACCTTAAGCCATCCATCAAAAATAAACATCTCAAAAATTTGTTTTATGCAGGGCAACTAACTGTTCCCGGCCCGGGTGTACCCCCTGCCATCATTTCAGGAAATGTTGCTGCTACACAGGTTTTAAATTATTTAGAAGATCATAAATGAAAGCAAGGTTTGACCAGTTATCTGCTGCTTGCAGTAAAGCCACCACCCGGCTTTACAGTACAAGTTTTTCCTTGGGGATCAACTTTTTAAGCAAACCCATGCGGCAGCCAATTTATGCTATTTACGGCTTTGTAAGGCTTGCTGATGAGATTGTAGACAGTTTTCATAATTACAACAAGCCCTATTTATTAGCCAAATTCAGAAACGACTGTTTTGAGGCTATTGAACAGGGCATCAGCCTTAACCCTGTATTAAACTCATTTCAACAGGTAGTTAACAGGTATCACATCGATCATCAGCTCATTGATCTTTTTTTAAAAAGCATGGAGATGGACCTTGCCCGGCTTACCTACACCACCGAAACTTATGAAGATTATATTTTAGGCTCGGCCCAGGTGGTTGGCTTAATGTGCCTGTGCGTGTTTACCGAAGGCAATAAAGAAGTGTACGAACAACTTAAGGCGCCGGCTATGCAACTGGGTTCAGCGTT
>CAZZVY010000442.1:0-1768 GCA_964657585.1 uncultured Mucilaginibacter sp.
ATTGGCCTAAATAATTACTTGCAGTGCTGTTAAAAATGCTGTAATACAGATAGTCGGTAGCCGGCGAATTGCCTGATACACCGTAACTGCCCCTGAAGCTCAGGTCATCAAGCCAGCTTGAGAACCTTTTCATAAAAGGCTCGGCAGACATACGGTAACGGCCGGATATGGCAGGGAATAAACCATACCTGTTTTTGGGGCCGAAGCGCGAACTGCCGTCGCCGCGCAGGGCTGCATTCAAAATATAGCGGTCAAGGTATTTATATTGCCCGTTAATTAACAAAGCCGCACTGCGGGTTTGGTTAGTTGATGCAGTTGGGGCAACCGCATTTAGCGTACCCCCTGCCACCGATGGATCAGTAAGGTAGCTGGATGCTGTATTGGTAACACCAACACCTTGGGTAAGCGTTTTAACGTCTTCGGTCTGGAAGGATATTAAGCCGGTAAACGAGTTCTTATCGTTTAGTTTAGGATTATAAAGCAGGTTGGTTTTGGTAGTTACATCATAAGCATCAAAATCGGAGTTTGAGGCTACGTTGACATTAGGCTGTGTAAAAGGCGCACCTGTTACGCTTTGCGGCAAAAAGCGGTTCTGTTTCTGGTTATTAATATCAAACTGTATATCGGTAGTGGCCGAAAACACGCTCGAAATTTGATAAACAATATTAAAGTGCGGGGTAATACGGTCGTCCTGCTGGCTGTTCTTGGCAAGGGTGGCAACCGCTACCGGGTTATAGGTGCCGGTACTTGACCCGCTCGCCGGGAACGAACCCTGTATGTTGATATAAGGTGTAAAGAAGTTAGGGGTTAACTGCCCAAATTCGTTATATTCATAAATACTTGCAGTAGGCATCCTTTCTTCGGCTATGGCACGCACACCATCAGGGCCGCTGCCATCGTTTTTGCCTGAGTAGTCAAACTGGGTATTGGAGTGGGTATAGGCTACCGATGTAGAAAACTTTATTTTATCAGATACGATATAATCAAGGTTTAACCTGGTGTTTAAGCGGTTTAAACCCGTACCAAGAGTAGTACCTACCTGGTTTGTATAACCCAGGGACGAAAAGTAGCGTGCCTTATCGCCGCCGCCCGATATGGAAAGGTTGTTATCATATATACTGCCCGTACGCGATATGGCCTTTATCCAGTCGGTGTTTTGGCCGTAGTTCTTATAATAATACGGGTCGAGCGGGTCATTCTCAAACTCCTTATTAGCCAGCGTGTTTAGCGGTACGCCGGCCACGTTCATATACATTTCGGGGATAAAGGTAGAGTATTGCGGGCCGCTTAACAGCGGTATATTGCCCGGCTGCTGGGTGGCAGTGCCTTTAAACGTGTATGTGAATGAAGGAGGACCCTTTACCCCCCTTTTAGTGGTAATAATTAACACGCCGTTAGCTGCGCGCGAGCCCCAAACGGCCGTTGCGGCCGCATCCTTTAAAACCGAAATATCCTTAATGTCTGACGGCGCAATGGCCAGCAAATCGGCATATTGGGTGTTGTTGGCCGTTGCAAAATTAAAATCGCTTGGCACCGTAGTATTATAAGGCACGCCATCCAGCACAATCAACGGGTTGCTTATACCGTTCAGAGTAGATGTACCGCGTATCTTGATAGACATACCTGCGCCTGGGTCGCCGGAGTTTGATACGATATCCACCCCCGGCAAGCGGCCCTGTATGGCCTGATCAATGGTTGTTGCAGCCAGTGTTTCCACATCCTTGGCATTTAACGTAAAGGTAGAAGTGGTTTGGTCCCGCTTATCAAT
>CAZZVY010000443.1:0-1721 GCA_964657585.1 uncultured Mucilaginibacter sp.
CTATGTTTAAAAATAAGGCTATAGCCGGGTTTTTGCTTAATGGTATCCAGTTGGGCTGCGTTATCCAGGGGGGTCCAGTTCATAAGAATTATCTATACACAAAAATACAGCCGGGATGCCGTATTAGTTTCAGGAGAGTGTAAAAAGCTGATTGTTATTTACGCCTGCTGTTGCCGTAGGCCGGGCACAGCTTTTCCGTGCATGATGACAGCACTGTGCCTAAAGCCAAAACACAAATGGCTATGTAAACTAATTTCTTCATTTGTTTATAAAGTTACTTTTTACTTATTGGTGTAAAGCCCTGGCCATAGCTGCCATTTTTATGGCGGTAATAGCTGCTTCGTCGCCTTTATTGCCGTGCTTGCCGCCCGCCCGGTCAATGGCTTGCTGCTGGTTATCTGTTGTTAATACACCAAATATAACAGGTTTACTGTATTTAATGGCTACGTTACTTAAACCGTTAGCTACTGCATGGCAAATAAAATCAAAATGCCTGGTTTCGCCCTGTATAACGCAGCCTAAACAAATCACTGCATCTAATTCCATGTTTTTCAGCAACAGGTCAGCCGCCGAGGTCAATTCAAAGCTTCCGGGTACTGTATACGTAAAAATATCGCCTTCTGTTACGCCGTGTTTCAGCAGGCTTAGGTGGGCGCCCTGGTAAAGGGCGTGTGTTATATCGCTGTTCCACTCGGCAACTGCAATCCCAAAGCGGAAACCTGCTGCCGGCGGTATGGCAGTCCCTGCAAAATCAGACAGGTTTTTCAGCGAAGTAGCCATGGATGAAATGCGAAGATCGATGTTAAAAATGCGAATTAACTTAAAAGTATAATCATTTCAAAGTTGGCATTCCGAGTTTCAAAATGTTATAGCCTTGCTTCGGCCCGGGCAATATATTCGTCAATACTTTGCGCCTCTGTGCTTTGCGGATAATCGGTCTTTATTTGTTTATAGGTATCGGCCGCTGTTTTGTTATCATTCTTAGCCTCGTAAACAATGCCCAGCTTTTTTAAGTAGAACGGTGTTAAAAACTTATTGCTTGCCTTGTCGGCAGCTTTCTGAAAATAAGTTACCGCTTTATCATAATCCTTTAATTCTACGTAAGCATCGCCTGTACCGCCCAGCGCTTCGGCAGCCACCATATTATCGTCACCATGATAGCTGGTAAAATTATCAATGGCTTTTTGGAACTGGCCTTTGTTTAAATAGGCAGTGCCCAAATAAAAATAGGCCAGGTTAGCCGCTTTGGTATTACTGTAATCAGCAATAATCTTTTCAAAACCCGGGTAACTGCCATCGCCTTTTATAGCCTTATCCCAATCTTTCTTTGCCCATGCTTCCTGTGCTACATGCATCTGGTCGGCAGCGGCAATTTCGCGCGGGCCTATATACTCTTTTTGATATATATAGTAAATGGCTACAATAGCTATAATTGCCGCGCCAATAAACAATAAGCTCTTTTGGTTCTCCCGCACAAATTTGCCTGTCTGCCCAAAACTCTTATCATTTGCTGGCATTACCGTATTGGCTTGTATCTTTGACATTTGTATTGTAAAATTAAGTTTGCAAAAATACAGTTTTCAAATTTCTTAGCAATAGCTTTTATTTTAAATTATCAGGCTGATTTTTTAGCTATGTTTAATGCAATAAACAGGGTGTATTATTACCTTTGGATACCCCGCATATGTATCTTCAGCAACTTACGGTCATTAATTTTAAAA
>CAZZVY010000444.1:0-1702 GCA_964657585.1 uncultured Mucilaginibacter sp.
CGGGGCCTTCAAAATGCGTGCCCTCTTTGCCGCTTATCTTGGCCACGCTGCCGCCTTCGGCTAAATTGCCGTATAATATCTGCAGGTGGCCGGTTGCCTTTATCGGATTTTCGACCGGCAAAATAACCTTTTGCGTATTAAAATTTATTGCAGCCACACCGGCCAGGTTCTCGGCAAGGGTTTTACCGGTTACGGTTAAGCAGGTACCGTCTAACCAGCCCTGGTTTAACAGGTATTTCATTACCGCCGGTACGCCGCCAACCTTGTGCAAGTCCTCCATCATGTATTTGCCGCTCGGCTTCATATCGGCCAGTACGGGGATGCGGTTGCTTACGGTTTGAAAATCGTCCTGCGTTAATTTTACGCCTATGCTTTTGGCCATGGCTATCAGGTGTAGCACGGCGTTGGTAGAGCCGCCCAGTACCATAATGGTCACTATCGCATTCTCGAAAGCCGCCCGGGTCATTATGTCCGATGGTTTTATATCCCTTTCCAGTAATATCCTGATAGCTTTGCCTGCTTCCAGGCACTCGGCTTTCTTTTCGTCGCTCAGCGCCGGGTTTGACGAGGAGTAGGGCAAACTCATACCTAAAGCCTCAATAGCTGCCGCCAAAGTGTTGGCCGTATATATACCGCCGCAGGCGCCAGCGCTTGGGCAGGCATTTTTTACTACGCCCATAAAATCCTCGGGAGATATGGTGCCAGCTATCTTTTTGCCTAATGCCTCAAATGCCGAAACAATATTCAGGTCTTCGCCTTTCCAGTGGCCGGGTTTAATAGTGCCGCCATACACCATAATTGAGGGACGGTTTAACCTGCCCATGGCCATTACAGAGCCGGGCATATTTTTATCGCAACCGGGCAGGGCAATTATAGCATCATAATATTGCGCGCCAGCAACAGCCTCAATAGAATCGGCAATGATATCGCGGCTAACCAGCGAGTAACGCATCCCCTCGGTGCCGTTGCTCATGCCATCGCTTACGCCAATGGTGTTGAAAATAAGGCCTACCAGCTCCTGCTCCCAAACGCCCTGTTTAACAATTTTAGCCAGATCGTTCAGGTGCATGTTGCAGGTATTGCCATCATAACCCATGCTCACAACGCCCACCTGTGCTTTTTGCATATCATCGTCGGTTAGCCCAATGCCGTACAGCATAGCCTGTGCGGCCGGCTGGGTAGGGTCCTGCGTCAGCGTTTTGCTATATTTGTTTAGTTCTGTTGCCTCAAGTGTTTCAGTCTGGCCCATGCGGTGTCTATGTCTTATATAATTTACTCCCCCGGGTGCAATTTTAACTGTATGCCACGGCTTTTACAATTTCAAGTTGTACAATAAGTAGGAGATCGGGTTTTGTTATAATTTGTATATCTGTAAGGTAGGCAGATGCAAGTAATCAGGCAATAGCTTGCGTAATTTTTTTTTAAAAAAATATAATTTTATTTATATTTTTTATTCACTATTATATATTGACTTATGTTGTATTATCAGAATATAAAATTTATTGAATTATACCAAAGTTAAAATCGGTATTCGGTATAAGTGGTATGCGTGCATAGTAAAGACTCGAAATTCGGCGTGAAATAGAGAGAGCAGTGTAAGATTATGTATACTTATTTCACATTTACTACACAAAAAGTTTAATTGATATTAACTTCACCAACGTTTAAAATGGAGAACTTACAGTTAGAGATATTGCCCATT
>CAZZVY010000445.1:0-1659 GCA_964657585.1 uncultured Mucilaginibacter sp.
CACTGGTTGCGGTAATGCGCCGCGATGCAGAAAAGGCTGCTGATTACGCCAGTCGTCATAAGGTTGGTAAATGGTATGCCGATGCCGGCCAATTAATGGGCGACCCGGAGATCAACGCTGTTTACATTGCTACGCCGCCTGCATCGCATACCCCTTATGCTTTGGCTGCGCTTGATTGCGGGTTAAATGTGTATGTAGAGAAACCCGTGTCTGTCAATGCAGATGGCGCCCGGCAGATAGCTGGTGCATTAAAGCAAAGTAATGCTAAGTTAACTGTAGCCCATTACCGCCGTGCAGTGCCTATGTTTCTATATATCAAGCAATTATTGGATGATAAGGTTATTGGTAATATACGAACGGTACAAATAAGGATGTGGCAAAGCATCAAACCTAAACTGGTGGCCAATGTAGCTGATAACTGGCGTGTTGACCCTGCCATATCGGGCGGCGGGTATTTCCATGACCTGGCCCCGCACCAGCTGGACCTGATGCTGTACTATTTTGGCGAACCGTTAAATTACACCGGGTATTCGCTAAATCAATCAAATACAAGCGTGGCTGACGACCATGTTTGCGGGCAAGTCCTTTTCAAAAACCAGGTGGTGGTTAACGGTTCCTGGTGTTTTAATGTTGCTGAGAGCGAAGCGACAGACATGTGTGAAATAGTTGGGAGCAGTGGTAAGATTACGTTTCCATTTTTTGGAAACACAGTGGAATACCATACCGGTTATGGTATAAATACCAAAATATTTGAGCACCCTCAACACATAGAGCAACCTATGATTGAAAGGGTAATAGCTTATTTTAATGATTTGCAACCAAACCCTTGCAGCATCCACGACGCTATAGCAGTAATGGATATGATTGATGCATTTACAAAAAATGCGGGATAGGTGGCACGTTTATGATCATTTAATACCAAACGGGCGGATTGCCCCGGGCATTATTGCACCGCAAAGTTAAGCGCCCGGATAAACCGGGCCTTATGCTTTACTGGTATTGGATATAATTTGGATTTGGTTTCTTTTTCAGCACTTCGGCAGGGGTAAGCATGTGGTGCGGCTCTTTTTTAATATCGTTCTTGTAGAACAGCTTGAAACCGGTAAACTGTACGGGTTCGCCATAAATAAAATAACGCCAGGTACCTTCCTTCAGGTCGGGTTCGCCCCAGCCATCCATATCCATCACAAGTTGAATTTCGGGATGAAGTTTAATTTCCTTGTAATTGGTCACCATTTTTTTAGTAAAGCGGTGCACTATCAATATTTTTGGAGGCAGGTTATACTTTTTTACCAGATTAGTTAAGTAGCCTGATACGTAATTAACATCGGCCGCATCATAAGTGCCTATCTTTTTGCCGGGTTTAGAACCATCCTTCATAGAAAATTCAGGGTCCATTCCCATGTGTACGTTGGGCATCATCCAGTATTTTTCCAGCAGCGGCAGTTCGGTGTGAATGTTGCTTAAGGCCACCTGCAGGTCTAAGAATACTATAGCATTAATTTTTTTGGCCAATACCAAAACGCTGTCAATTTGTTTAAATGGCATACGGTTACGGTACTTACCGTCCTTGCCAGGGTCGCCGCTTGCTACTACGGCTATGTAGTGCAGTGCCGGTATCACCGGAGTTTTAGGATCTGCGCGTTCCCAGTTCTTTAC
>CAZZVY010000446.1:0-1648 GCA_964657585.1 uncultured Mucilaginibacter sp.
TGTGGATAAAAACCCGCAGGCAGCCAGCGCTTACAATGTACAAGGTGTGCCAACACTTATCCTGTTTAAAGATGGCACCCAAAAATGGCGGCAAAGCGGCGTAGTGCAGGCTGCACAATTAAAGGCTTTGGTACAGCAATACAAATAACCTGAAAAAGATGCTGTAAAAAACCATTACCTTATCAATCCATTATCCAGCCGGTACTGGCGTTGTATAGTTAATAAGCAACTGGCACACAGGCAGCCATCAAATAATTCGCTTACGTACTGCACTTCGTTTAAGGTTAACTGCACGGCGCTGCACTGGCACTTGGTAAATGAATTGGCTTTACATTCAAAACTGCCGCGGCAACGTTCGCAATGGATGATCTCGTGTTTGTGCATTTAAGTCCGAAAGCCGGTAATAATAAATGTCCGAAAGATTATTTTGATAGTTTTTCGGATCTTAAAATAGCCTTTATTGATTCTTTATCGATAGAAGACTCTTCTGATTTATCAAAGATTGTTATTAAGGTAAATATTATTTGAATTTGATGTTTTTTCAATCACATAAGTTATAACCCTAAAACCGCCACTTTTACCTCTGCCTTTAGATTCATCTGCCAATCTTACCTTATATATATTGGCGCCATAGCTATCACCAATTTTAGGATTTAATATTAACGCTTTCTCAAGCTGTTTTATGCTATTTTGAAGCGTAAGATATTTTTTTAACAGACGTTTAGCCTTTTTAATGAAATAAGCAGTTAATCTTATGTTATTCGCCATCAAAAAGATCAGACATGGTATAGAAAGGGGCTTTCCCTTCTTCAATAAGTTTTACCTCTTTTAAACCGGCACGTATCTCATCTAAAAGTTTTTCTTTTTTTGTGTCTTTGTTTGACGATACAGCTACTATTTCACCTCCCAATTCCTTAACAAGGGCAGATAATTTACCTTTAGCCTTACCAGGGAGTTTTATGGTTATGGTGGTCATATATCAAAGATAATTGATACTTTCCTTATATCCAACAGGTTTCAGGTAATGGTTCTATCTTTTAAAAGCTATAAATAACGAATTGGCTTTACATTCAAAACTGCCCCGGCAACGTTCGCAATGGACGATCTCGTGTTTGGATGAATGCATGTAACTGCCAATTTAAGGAATAGCTTTACTGTATAGACACAACTTTTTGTAAATTTTGACCAACGGGAAAATCTTCTAATCTTTACCCCGCCATATTAGCGATTGCCGGTTATCCGTAAAAAGCAGACCGGGCTCTTTCAGCCATTGCTCCATTCTGAATATCATGTTTTTCATTTGCTGATTATTTAGCTGACTGACGGCGGTTTTTGAGCGGTTCAGATGATGATACCAAACGTCCTGAAACAGCCAGTCCAGCACAATCCTATTAAAGCAATGATTAAAACGTACCGGTTCTGTAAACGAAGCAGGCAACGTTTCATTTAACAGCTGTTTGTAGCGACTGATGATTTCGTGTCTCTGCATGTTTTTTTCTTGATTATTTCCGCCGTTGTTGGAGTTGTCTGGAGACTATATACGTGTTAGACCAAGAGAGTTAAAATCAATCGATTTTTAACCCTCTTATTTTTATTTCGTTGTTTACTGCCGTTGTTGGAGTTGTCTCCAACAACTTTACCGGTAATG
>CAZZVY010000447.1:0-1601 GCA_964657585.1 uncultured Mucilaginibacter sp.
AGATATCCTTTATGAACGAAATAGCTAACCTGTGCGAACTGGTGGGCGCTGATGTGGATATGGTACGCCGCGGTATTGGCGCGGACGAACGTATAGGCCGGCGCTTCCTCTTTTCCGGTATCGGTTATGGCGGCAGCTGCTTCCCGAAGGATGTACAGGCGCTGGCCAAGGCATCAGAAGAGAATGCGTATGATTTTAAAATACTGAACGCTGTAATGGATGTAAACACCATCCAGAAAAAGAAACTGGTGAAAAAAGTTAAAGCCTATTTTGATGGTGATATTAAAGGTAAGAAATTTGCATTATGGGGCCTGGCTTTTAAACCGGAAACGGATGACATTCGCGAGGCGCCTGCGCTTTATATCATTGACGAATTGCTGAAGGAAGGCGCAACTGTGGCCACCTTTGACCCTGAAGGCATGAAAAATGTACAAGCGCTGCTGGGCGATGTAGTTACCTATGGCAGCGACCCGTACGAAATTTTAGACGGCGCTGATGCCTTGCTTATTGTAACAGAATGGTCTCTTTTCCGCACACCTGATTTTGAAGAAATCTCTAAACGGCTAAAAAATAAAGTTATTTTTGACGGCCGTAACCTTTACGATCTGCAAAAGATGATTGATTGCGGTTATTATTACAACAGTATTGGCCGTAAAGTTATCAGCAATTAAAATGGAAAACCGTAAACGTATATTAATAACCGGCGCTGCCGGCTTTTTAGGCTCGCACCTGTGCGACAGGTTTATTAAGGAAGATTACCATGTAATAGGCATGGATAACCTGATAACCGGCGACCTGCGGAACATTGAGCACCTGTTTAAGCTGGAAAACTTTGAGTTTTATAACCATGATGTTTCCAAGTTTGTATATGTGCCCGGCCAGTTAGATTATATCCTTCACTTTGCTTCGCCTGCCAGCCCGATAGATTATTTAAAGATCCCGATACAAACGCTCAAGGTAGGCTCGTTAGGTACCCATAACCTTTTAGGTCTTGCACGTGCCAAAAAAGCAAGGATGCTCATAGCTTCTACGTCAGAAATATACGGCGACCCAACCGTTAACCCGCAGCCAGAAGAGTATTGGGGCAATGTGAATACCGTTGGGCCGCGCGGTGTATATGACGAGGCCAAACGTTTCCAGGAGTCTATTACCATGGCTTACCATACCTTTCACGGATTGGAGACACGCATTGTGCGGATATTCAATACCTACGGGCCGCGTATGCGCCTTAACGATGGGCGTGTACTGCCGGCATTTATTGGCCAGGCCCTGCGCGGTGAGCCGCTGACCATGTTTGGCGACGGTTCACAAACCCGGGCCTTCTGTTATGTGGATGATCTGATTGAAGGTATTTATCGCCTGCTGCACAGTGATTATGCCCAGCCTATGAACATTGGTAACCCTGACGAGATCACCATCCGCGAGTTTGGCGAGGAGATTATTAAGCTTACCGGTACCGATCAAAAATTAATTAGTTTGCCGTTACCTACCGACGATCCTAAACAACGCCGTCCGGATATTACCAAGGCTAAAGCAATTTTAGGCTGGGAGCCAAAGGTAGGCCGTGCCGAGGGCCTGAAGATCACTTATGAATACTTTAA
>CAZZVY010000448.1:0-1601 GCA_964657585.1 uncultured Mucilaginibacter sp.
CATGAATTAAGGTCATCCCTGAACTTTCAGGAGAGCAAAACAGACCAGGCTGCAGTCAGGATCATCAAAATGCTGGGCAGTATGCGCTTCCTTGTAGCCTGTATGATCATATTTTCTGTATGGATATTGTGGAATTTGAACTTGCTGCCGGCATTAAAGCCTTTTGACCCTTTTCCTTTTCCTATTTTGGAAATGGCCGTATCCTTATTTGCTATCATACTGTCGGTATCTGTACTTATTAACCAAAACCGGCAGGGTCGTATTGAAAAAATAAAGCAGCAGGTGGAATTTGAGGTAAACGTGAGGGCTGAAGCCGAGATCACCAAAATACTTCATATGCTGCATGATGTTCACCAAAAATTAGGGCTGGAAAGCAAAGAGGATGAAGAACTTGAAAAAATGAAGCAGCAAACCGATATTAAACAAATACACCAGGCGCTTGATGATGAGGTTACCGCGGCATTGCCGCTGGATAATAAACCCTGATGGGCGTACCCTTTTTAACATGCAGGCAACTGCAGTTTTGAACCTATATACGGGGCTTGAAAAATAATAGAACCAGCTTTGTACACTGCTATTTGCATATTGCCTTACTATTCTACCTTATACCGGTATACCTGCCTGCCTAAGTTACCATCATTGTCAATCCCTTCAACCACTACGCGGTAGGTGCCTTTGCCATCAGCATTAAAAAATTCAAATGATGCATGGCCGTCCTTATCCGTAATAATACTGGGCTGCCAGTGAATGGTGGTCCTTAGGTCCGGGATAGCTTTGTTTGTTTTAGGGTCATCGTATTTTGGGGAATAAAATTCGCGCGCTGCATAATAGCCTTTCGGCGCATAAGTAACTATGCCCGGCGCATAGCGAATAAAATCGTTATCATCGCCTCCCCTTCTTGTATTAATCAATAATATCCCTGAACTGCCGCCCCGGCTGCCATAAATAGAGGTGTATTCTATAGTTCTTAATACTTCAACACTTGCCACATCGTTCGGGTTAATATCATTGAGTGAAAAATCGTCGCCCATGCTTATTCCGTCTAAATATATTTGCATTGGCCGGTTTGGTGTACGGGTTGAGTAAGCCATACCGTTCCTGAACTGCACAAAAGCTACCCGGCTTATCAGGCATTGCTCCAATGTTGGGCAAGCCGACAACTGATCTGCCTTTATCACCTGGTTAGCGTTACCCGCCCCATTCAAATTGGATGAGTTTTCCAGTGGTTTTTTCTTTTCAGTGATCACTACCTCTTTCAGGGCAGTTACATGGTCGCCAATGCCATATTTTACCTGTTGATCATACTGGTTCTTACTATTTTGGAGGTAATTGATGAGCACGTTATCGTTAGTCTGCCAATCCGGGATATTTTTGTTTAGGCTTATTAAATTATGCCCGGTATTATCCAGCGCTATTTCCACATACTTGCTGTTCTTCGCTGTGCGCGCCTGTATGGCAAACTTTACGCTGTCTTTAAATAACATATTCCTGAAGGCAAAGCGTCCCTGGTCGTCAGCAATGGTGTCTAATATAAACGGGCCGCCCTTGGTAGCAAAAAGGGTTACTTTGGCTTTAGGTACAGGTTTGCCGCCGCTGGTTTT
>CAZZVY010000449.1:0-1580 GCA_964657585.1 uncultured Mucilaginibacter sp.
ATCCTTTGCTCTGTCGCCTAAAGTATCTTAAACCCAACACTCAATGCCCATAAGCTGGGCCGCTGGCCGTAAGTGTCACTGAGTTTGGTTAAGCCGCCCTCGTACCGAAGGTCGAGTGTGAGAGAAGCTACATCAACCCCGGCACCTGCCTGGAATCCTAACGTGCTATTATTATATTTCCCAAAATCAGCATAGGCGGCATTAATGTTTGCCGTAAAATTATCGCTGCGGTTTAAATAATAGGAATAGATAGGCCCGGCCATAACCCTGAAGTTTAAATTTTTTAAGCCGAAACTTTCACCCAGCAGCAAGGGTACATTTAAAGTGGTGAATGTTACCTTACCGGTGGTAACCGATGTATTGTTATTGGTATTAAAATCAAACTGGCCGCCCTTGCTGCCCAGATAAAGTTCGGGTTGCAGGTAAATGCCGCTGCCAATACGGGCAAACAAACCAGCCTGGTAACCTGTAGTAGTCGATTCTTTAAGGTTATCGGTATTGATCTTTGAAAAGTTTACTCCGCCCTTTACCCCCAGTGAGAATTGTGCCTTAGCGCTGATTGCTGCCGCCAGCAGCAATGCGATACTAAATAGATACTTTTTCATGTGATGATGTTAATTTTCCAAAAAAGCTAAATTTGTTGACTAATATTGCTTCAGACGCATAAACTGCACGAATGTCAATTTTTAATAACACCGATTTTTATATTTTTGTTGAAAAATTATTTTATGGCAGATATCAGCATCAGCAATAAAGACTGGCCACGTATTAAAATAAAGCTGCAGCGCAAATATAACCACCTTACAGATGCGCAACTACAATATACCGAAGGGCAGGAAGAACAGCTGATAAGCAACCTGGAAGCGCTGGTTAACCGTAACCGGGAATATGTAGTGTTTACTTTAAAAAAAGCTTTGGTTAATATTGATAATAACCGTTTGTAAGTTTTAAGTTATATCCGTAAAACTTATTGCTTTTATGTAACTTTACTTGTAAAGTAACGTTAATTGAGGATGAAGGCAACATCAAATAAAAAAAGCAGGTACAAGACCATAGGATTTTCGGCAGGGATAATAGCATTGGCACTGCTGGTATATAGTTTTAACGACGATCTTTTCCAGATATCCAAGAACCTGGACGTATTTGCCTCCCTGTATAAAGAAGTTAACCTGAACTATGTTGATGATATAGACCCGGCCAAAATGATAAAAAATGGCGCCGATGCCATGCTGGATAATTTAGACCCCTATACCGAGTTTGTCCCCGAATCTGAAATTGAAGATTATAAGCTGCATTATGTAAGCACCCAGTACGGCGGCATTGGCGCCGGTGTTTTTGTGCGTGACAATAAGATAATGGTATCTGACGTGTTTGAAGGTTTCCCGGCACAAAAGGCGGATATACGCCCGGGCGATGAGTTGTTGAAGATAAACGATGTTGACCTTACCGGTAAAAATAACGACCAGGTAGGCCTGCTGCTTAAAGGTTCAAAGGGTGCACCTATAAAAATATTGCTTAAACGCGATGGCGGGCAGCCTTTTGAAAAAAGCCTGGTGCGCGAAGAGATAAAACAGCCTAAC
>CAZZVY010000450.1:0-1543 GCA_964657585.1 uncultured Mucilaginibacter sp.
TTTTACGAGTTCACCACTGGCGGTAAAATCACTTTTCCTGAAATTACTGTTGATCTGCTGCACCGCTATTTAGTTTCTCTAAAGCAAGCAAAAAAATTCAGTTATCGTAAAAATAAAACCGCTCAACCGCTAAGCGAACGCACGATAACAAACCATTTGATTATTATCCGAACCTTGTATAACCGTGCTATTACGGCAAAGAAAGCCAGCAAAGACGATTATCCATTTGGGGCGGCTGGTAAAATTCCGATCAAGTTTCCGCCATCTTCAAAGATGGGCTTGAATGAAGAAGAAATAAAAAAACTGGAAGAACTGAACTTATCCAGCCATTCACCTATCTATAATGATGCCCGCAATATCTGGCTGACAGAGTTTTATTTTGCGGGGATGCGTGTAACGGATTGCCTGTTGTTAAAATGGGCAGACTTTCAAAACGGCAGGCTGTATTATAAGATGTCTAAAAATGGCGAACATGGCTCAGTGAAAGTGCCGGACAAGGCTTTGGCCATTATTGAGCAATACCGCCATTGTTGCGGAGATAAGGTAAATAACAAACACAACCTGATATTTCCGATGTTGCAGGAACTGCTTTCGCTGGATGACCGTTACCAGTTGCGCCGCAAAATCGCCCATGCGATAAAGCGGTTGAATAAGGCGATGGTAAGCAATATGGCTATGATCGGCAGCACCAAAAACGCCTCGCAGCACAAAGCGCGGCATTCCTTTGCGCAACGTGCCGAAGAAAAGGAAATCCATCCCAAAGTGCTGCAAAAGCTTTACCGTCATGAGAGCCTGCTAACAACAATGGGCTATCAATCGAATTTCTCTACTAAAAAGGCAGATGACGCAGTGGATTTAGTAGTCGGGTTTTAATATATTCAAGTAAATAGGATGATTGGCAACAATTATTCTATTTACTTTTTAACGTTTTAATGATACATTTGTACTAAAGGTAAGGCAATGAAACTCGTAATTGACATAGCTGATAATAAAGCGAATAGCTTTCTGGAATTGCTGAAAGGCTATTCCTATGTGAAAGCTAAGCCTTTATCTGCGCCCGATGCTGCTGTATTGGAAGAATTGACCCATATCAAAAAAGCTTTCAAACTTGCTGATCAAGTTAAAAACGGCACGATTAAAAGCCGTCCGGCATCAGAATTATTGAATGAACTATAATGTTCGTACGATCCAGCCGTTTGACAAACAGCTTAAACGGTATTCAAAAAAATATCCCTCCATTAAATACGAATTAGCTGATCTTATCAGCCAGCTTGAACAAAATCCCGAACTGGGTACGGCCATCGGCCATAACTGTTATAAAATCCGTGTTGCTATTGCCTCCAAAGGGAAAGGTAAATCAGGCGGCGCGAGAATCATTACCTGTGTAGTTGTGAAAGATGCGGAAGTTTATTTGCTCTACATATACGATAAATCCGAACAATCCAGTATTACCGATAAGGAATTATTGCAGTTATTGGATTATATAGAGTAAACCTGTTGTGCATTTAGGAATAAAAGATAAATAAGGTTGTTCATTAGACAA